>NZ_JBFPKI010000089.1:0-311 GCF_040948675.1 Paraburkholderia sp. BR14312 | reverse complement strand
TCGCCGTGCAGGTATAGATAATGCCGACCACGGCGCAAAGACCGCTTAGGACCGCGAGCGATTCGAAGAGCAGGTGCGAAAAGCCAGGCAATTCGGCACGCATGACTTCGATTGCAGCAGAAGCGACCGCAAGCACCGTCACAGCCATCGCAACGATGGCGCCGGTTCGCCCCGTCGCATGCGCGCGGTCCATCATGCCTCGTGTGCGCGCAGGAAGCGGAAGAACTCCACGCCTTCGCGCAGACGCCGCTTCATCATGTCCCAGCTCGTGAGCATCTCGCGCACGATCTCCCAGATCTTCGACGGCCGGA
>NZ_JBFPKI010000088.1:0-331 GCF_040948675.1 Paraburkholderia sp. BR14312 | reverse complement strand
GTCGCTTCTGCTGCAATCGAAGTCATGCGTGCCGAATTGCCTGGCTTTTCGCACCTGCTCTTCGAATCGCTCGCGGTCCTAAGCGGTCTTTGCGCCGTGGTCGGCATTATCTATACCTGCACGGCGAGCGCGCTGGTCGGTCGTTTCTTCGCGCGCGAGGTGGCGACGCCGCAGCACTTCCCGGCCATCACGCTCGCCAAGCCGCTGCACGGCGACGAATGGCACCTCGAGGAGCACCTCGCCAGCTTTTTCGAGCAGGACTATCCTGGAGAAGTCCAGTATCTGTTCGGTGTTCACGACGCGCGTGACGAAGCGCTCAATGCGATCGAGC
>NZ_JBFPKI010000087.1:0-342 GCF_040948675.1 Paraburkholderia sp. BR14312 | reverse complement strand
ACATCACGCAGGGCGCGGGCATCCTGCCGTTCAATCTGCGTGAGATACCGTTCGATTTCGTCTGCGGCTCCACGCTCAAATGGCTGTGCGGCGCGCCGGGATCGGGTCTTGGGTATGTCGCGCCGCATCTGCTGACGTCCGCCGTCACACCTTGCGTGCGCGGCTGGTTCAGTCAGGCCGACCCGTTCAACTGGAACCTCGATGCGTTTTCGTATGCGCCCGACGCGCGCCGGTTCGACACGGGCACGCCGTCGCTGCTGCCGTTCGTGGCATCGAAGCCGGGCTTCGACTGGCTGCTTTCGCAGCCGCCGGGCAAGCTGCGCGCCCACAACCTTTCGTTGT
>NZ_JBFPKI010000086.1:0-358 GCF_040948675.1 Paraburkholderia sp. BR14312 | reverse complement strand
CCGAAGAACGAGAAGTTCGGGTCTCGCACATTCAGGTATGCTGCGCCGAGGGAAAGCGGACCGTTGTCGTAACCTGCGCCGAGGGACCAGATCTGGTTGGTGCCAAGGTGGCCGGCAACGCCACCCAAGCTGTACAGTCCGCCGAATTTCAGGCCTGCGTAGTCGACGCTCCTGAACTTGATTGCGTTGTTCACCCGATTGGTGTTCTGGAGGTTGTCAAGATCACCGGGGTGCGCGCCATAGCCCGTTGCCCACTGTGCAGCGGATTCAAAGCGCGCCGTGTAATCCACTACCGCATCGTACTGGCGGCCCAGTGTGACGGAGCCGAAGCGATCCGATGCCAGTCCGACGTAGGCCT
>NZ_JBFPKI010000085.1:0-385 GCF_040948675.1 Paraburkholderia sp. BR14312 | reverse complement strand
CTCCGAGACCGCTGAGAGCTTCGCGTAGCGACCTTTGAGCTCCGGCACTGACCCGATCAGGAAGTCGAGGATCTCGTCGGCGGCGACGCCCTCGCCGACCTTCGCGTCGACCTGCTCGCCGACCTTCTTGAGATCTTCGCGCGGGCCATCGCGCTTGGCGCCGAAGTCGTTGCTCCGGAACGAGCTCTTGCCGGCGTCGACGACGTCCTCGTCGCGGTTCATGCGCTCGTAGTCATCGGCCATCAGGCTCTCGATCGCGGCCTGGTTCGCCCACGGCGCGACCACGCGCTCCATGAACTCCTGCTCGCCCTCGGGCTTGACGTTGTGCTCGTCGAGGAACTGCTGGAGCTGCTGCTCGCGCGCCTTGGGCGGGATCCTGGTGCCC
>NZ_JBFPKI010000084.1:0-390 GCF_040948675.1 Paraburkholderia sp. BR14312 | reverse complement strand
GCAGAAGGCAGCGCGGAAGGAAACGCAGCTGAAGCAGATGCTGATGCAAATGAAGCTGAAACTGCTGACGACGACAAGGCTTCGGTTTGGTGGTAATCCTGCTGCTCACTGACATCGTGTACAGTCTGATCGACCCACGGATCAGACTGACTGACTAACGGAAAGCGAGGTTAAAATCAATGGATCAAGACGCAAGTAACGTAAAGATCACACCTGAATCCTTTGAACACGTGGAAAAGGGTGACATGCAAAGCGCGGAACACATTTCTGGTCCCTCACTTTCTTTCATGCAGAACGTGTGGATCAGATTCAAGAGCAACAAGGCAGCCATGATTTCCGCTGTGATCATCATCGTGATGGTGGTTATCGCTTTTGGTTCCAGCTTCTGGA
>NZ_JBFPKI010000083.1:0-406 GCF_040948675.1 Paraburkholderia sp. BR14312 | reverse complement strand
GCTCGCCTTTCCAGTCAGTGTCGGCGTTGCGGCCACCGCCGGCCGGCGGACCATCGTCCGGGCCGTCCTTGCTGCGGAAGCTCTTGTGACTGGCCCACGCCTGAATCAGCGTGCCGTCCACCGAGAACTGGTCTCTCGACAGCAAGCCCTGCTTGTCCGCCAGGCTCATGACTTCGGTGAAGAACGCTTCCACGACTTCATGCTCCAGCAACCGGTCGCGGTTCTTCGAGAACACCGAGTGGTCCCACACGGCGTCCTCAATCGCCAGCCCGACAAACTAGCGGAACAGCAGGTTGTAGCGCATCTGCTCCATCAGCATGCGCTCGCTGCGCACCGAGTAGAACACCTGCAACAGCAGCGCCCGCATCAGCTTCTCAGGCGCAATCGAGACACGGCCGGTGTCCGC
>NZ_JBFPKI010000082.1:0-414 GCF_040948675.1 Paraburkholderia sp. BR14312 | reverse complement strand
GCGCAAGAATATTGGTCTGGAAGGCAATCCCTTCTATAACAGCCGTAATTTCCGAAATCTGCATCGAGCTGCTGTTCATCTTTCCAATCGCACGGACCATATCCTGCACAGCATCGTTGCTCTCGTCGGCTATGACGGCTGCCTTCATTGCGAGATGATTGGCTTGCGACGCGTTGTCAGCATTCTGTCTGACTGTCTCCGTCAGCTGCGTCATGCTGGCAGCCGTTTCTTCGAGCGACGCCGCTTGAGCCTCGGTACGTGCAGATAGATCAGCATTACCACTAGCAATCTCTCGCGACGTTACCGTTACTGCATCGGTGGTCGCGTGGATGCCAGTGATGAATTTCGCTAGCTGGCTGTTCATCTTCCGCAATGATTGCATCAAACGTCCGACCTCATCCCGGCCGTAACTTT
>NZ_JBFPKI010000081.1:0-423 GCF_040948675.1 Paraburkholderia sp. BR14312 | reverse complement strand
CATTTTGCTGGGTAACCTCGTCCATCTGCAGGACCGCCTGATTCACCTGCTCGATGCCTCGGCTTTGCTGCTCCGACGCGATAGCGATTTCACCGACGATGCCTGAGACCTGCTTGATCGCCTGCTTAACATCATCCATCGTCACACCGACCGCGCTTGCCTGCTTCGCCGCGTGGTCAATCGCTTGGACCGATGAATCGATCAACTCCTTTATTTCCTTCGCGGCTGCAGCCGAACGCTGTGCAAGGCCGCGCACTGCACTCGCAACGACGGCGAAGCCCCGACCTTGTTCACCGGCGCGCGCCGCCTCCACTGCAGCATTCAGCGCAAGAATATTGGTCTGGAAGGCAATCCCTTCTATAACAGCCGTAATTTCCGAAATCTGCATCGAGCTGCTGTTCATCTTTCCAATCGCACGGACCA
>NZ_JBFPKI010000080.1:0-432 GCF_040948675.1 Paraburkholderia sp. BR14312 | reverse complement strand
CCCATCGGCTGCCTTGCATGTTGCCGCTCGCCAGCGTGTAGAGCTTTTGACCGCCGGAATTATTATTGAAAGCGAAGCCCGCATCGACAATGCCATACAGCGATACGCTGCTTTGTGCGTAGGCGTGACCAAATAAGGACATTATTGCCGCGCCGGCAAGCAGACTCTTTCTCACAGTGATCTCCAGGTGAATTTGAACAGACGGAATAGACGCTTCGCGTGTGACCCGCGATGTCAGCGTTGGCGCACTCTACCGCCTCTGTTCTCCTGGCGTATTCGAAATCAAACAAACTCGCTTTGCGCCTTTCGCAAAGCTTTGCTATGCCGAGGGGGGATGCCGATCGTTTGTCCGCTGCAGGTCTGCGATCAGATGATCGAGACAGAGGGTGGCGAGCCCGGTCAATGGGCGCGTCGATGACGTCTTGACCTGCA
>NZ_JBFPKI010000007.1:0-501797 GCF_040948675.1 Paraburkholderia sp. BR14312 | reverse complement strand
TCCGGCCGTCGAAGATCTGGGAGATCGTGCGCGAGATGCTCACGAGCTGGGACATGATGAAGCGGCGTCTGCGCGAAGGCGTGGAGTTCTTCCGCTTCCTGCGCGCACACGAGGCATGATGGACCGCTCGTCTCACGATGCGCGCGCGCTCATCTTCACCGCCGACGACTTCGGCCTGCACGAGCGGGTCAATGCGGCGGTGGAGCGCGCGCATCGCGAGGGCGTGCTGGACTGCGCGAGCCTGATGGTGGCCGCGCCCGCCGCGGCGGACGCCGTGGCACGGGCGCGCCGCACGCCGGGTTTGCGCGTCGGGCTGCATCTGGTGCTGGCGGACGGTGCGGCCATGCTGCCGCGCGCGCAGATTCCCGCACTCGTCGACGCGCAAGGGCGTTTCGGCGACAACATGGTCCGCGACGGCGTGCGCTTCTTCTTCCTGCCGCACGTGCGCAGAGAGCTCGCGAAGGAGATCCGCGCGCAGTTCGAAGCGTTCGCGGCGACCGGGCTCGCGCTCGATCACGTGAACACGCACAAGCATTTTCATCTGCATCCCACGGTGCTCGCGTTGATTCTCGAGATCGGCCGCGACTATGGTTTGCGCGCGATGCGTTTGCCGCTCGAGGCGGGCGCGCCGTTCGCGCTCAAGCCCTGGCTCGCGCTCGTGCGCGCGCGGCTCGCGCGTGCGGGCGTCGCGCACAACGACTACGTGGTCGGCATCGCGAAGACGGGCGCAATGGACGAGGCCGCCGTGCTCGACGCGCTCGCGCATCTGCCGGCGCGGGGCGTGGGCGAGATCTACTGCCACCCGGCGCTCGCCGATGATGCGCACGAAGGGCCCATCACGCCGTCGATGCAGACGTATCGCCACGCCGACGAATTCGGCGCGCTCATCTCGCCTCGCGTGGCTGCAGCGCTCGCGCAAGCGGGCGTGCGCCGGGGCGGCTTCACCGACGTGTTTTTCGGCGCGGCTTCGGGCTCCGATCCCGCTGCGTCGCGCGGCCCCGAGGTGCAGGTGTCATGAAGTGGCTGCAATGGCTGGGCTTGCCGGTCGGGATCGCCATCCTGATCGGTCTCGTCGTCCATAACGGCGCGCACGATGTGCTGCGCGTGATCGGCACCGCAGGCCCCATGCTGCTCTGGCTCGTGCCGTTCCACGCGCTGCCGCTCCTGCTCGACGCGCATGCGTGGCGCCTCCTGCTCGACAAGCGCGCACCGCTGAGCTTCCTCTGGTGGACCGCGACCGTACGCGAGGCAGTGAACCGGCTGCTGCCCGTGGTCGGCGTGGGCGGCGAACTCGTCGGCATTCGTCTCGCGCGCTGGAAGGTGCGCAATGCGAGCGAGGTCACGGCTTCGGTGATCGTCGAGGTGTTCGTGACGATTGCCGTGCAATACGCGTTCTCGGCGCTCGGCGTCGTGCTGATCGTTGCGGCGACCGGCGCCGGCGGCTCGCTGCGCACCATCGCCACGATCGCACTGGCGCTCGTGCTCACGGCGCCGCTGCCCGTGCTCGCCGTGTTGCTGGTGCGTCGCGGCGGCGTTTTCCATGCGATCGAACGCTGGGCCGCGAAGCTGCTCGGCGCCGACAATCCGCTCATGCTCGGCATCGACGGCAAGCAGCTCGACGCCGATCTCGACGCGCTGATGTCGCGCACGGGCCTCATGTTTCGCGCTTTCTTCTGGCAGCTCGCCGGCTACATGCTCGGCGCGTTCGAGACGTGGTGGGCGCTCGCGCTGCTCGGCCATCCGGTGACGGTGGGCGATGCACTCGCCATCGAAGCCATCACCCAGGCCGTGCGTCATGCCGCCTTCATGGTGCCCGCCGGGCTCGGCGTGCAGGAAGTCGCCGTGGTGCTGCTCGCGCAGCTGTTTGGCGTGAGCCAGGACGTGGCGTTCTCGCTCGCGCTCGTCAAGCGCATGCGCGAAGTGGTGTTCGGCGTGCTCGCGCTGCTCTCGTGGCAGGCTGCGGAAATCGTTCGCACGCGTCGCACCATGCGCCACGGCGCGCAGGCCGCCGCGCAGACTGCTGACGCGCTGCCCGCCGCGGCGAGCGCGTCCGCACGCGCGCCGACCCCGAAGCGGGACTCGCAGCACGATCAGGTCCATTGACGGTACATTGTGGGCATGTCGATGCGCGCCGGATCGGCGCGCGTAGACGCAAGTCCATGTTGATGCGTTAGCAAGGACATGAAGCCCACGTTTTCACTCACGCGTTCGCTCGCGCTCGCGTGCGCCGCCACGGCGGCGTTCACGCTTTCCGGCTGCGACGATCGCCAGTTCGATGCCATGCTCGATACCATCCGGCAGGGATTCAAGGCGTTCTTCGATTCCGTGAAGCCCGACGCGCTGCTGCTCAAGGGCCTCACGCCAGGCGTTTCCACGCTCGAGCAGGTGCGCGAGCAAATGGGCAAGCCCGAGACCGAGCGCGTGTTCGACGACGGCTCGCGCCGCCTCGAATATCCGCGCGGCCCGCAGGGCCTCAAGACCTGGATGGTCGACATCGGTCCGAACGGGCGGCTCGTGGCCATTACTCAGGCGCTTACTGCGGAAAACTTCGCGAAGATCCGCGTCGGCATGAGTGAGGACGAGGTCCGGCGATTGCTCGGTAAACCCGGGCAAGTGGCCGGCTACCGCTTGAAGAAGGAGACGGTGTGGAGCTGGAAGTGGCTGGAAGGGGGCGTGACGCCCGAAGCGTATTTCAATGTGCATTTCGGACCGGACGGGCGGGTCACGACGACCTCGCGCTCGGACGTGATCCGCGGTCGCTGACTGCGTTGACTCAGTCGACCCAGGGCCACGCAAGGAGGCGCGCATGATGAACCGGCGACGGCCCAAGCGTGTCGGACTCGTGCTCGGCGGTGGCGCTGCGCGCGGCTGGGCGCATATCGGCGCGATTCGCGCGCTCGAGGAAGCGGGCATCAAGCCCGACGTGGTATGCGGTACGTCGATTGGCGCGCTCGTCGGCGCGGTGTACGCGAACGGCGATCTCGACTGGCTTGAAGACTGGGTAGGCAAGCTGACCTGGCAGACAGTGGTGCGCCTGCTCGACTTGCGTTTTTCGGGCGGGCTGCTCGGCGGGCGCAAAGTGATCGACCTGTTTGCGCACCAGTTCAACGGCCGCTCGATCGATGACCTGAGGCTGCCGTTCACGGCGGTTGCTACCGAACTCGACACCGGACGCGAAGTCTGGCTGCGCGAAGGCGGCGTGGTGGACGCCGTGCGCGCTTCGATCGCGATTCCCGGCATCTTCACGCCGATCTGGCATGACGGCGTGTGGCTCGTGGACGGCGGACTGAGCAACCCCGTGCCGGTATCCGCCGCGCGTGCGATGCGCGCCGACACCGTGATCGCCATCGACCTCAATCACGACATTCTCAACGGCCGCGACCTGGGCGGTGCGATCGACACGATGCCGCGCGAGCTGCCCGTGGAGGCGAGCGACGCGGCGACGGCGGCATCGGCCGCCGTGGCGGCCAGCGGCGGCGCCAATGGTGCCGAAAACAGCGAAGCGGGGCCCGAACCGCTCCTGCGCCGCAATGGCAAGCGCTTTCCGCGCTGGCTGCAGCCTGCAGGCCCCGGCGCGGCTGGCGGTCCGGACGTGCGCGTGGCGCCGCCGCCTAGCACGCGTGCGCCTTCCGTGTTGAGTTCGGTGGCCCAGAGCATCGACATCATGCAGGTGCGCATTACGCGCAGCCGCCTGGCAGGCGAGCCCGCCGACGTGCTGATCCAGCCGCGCCTGGGCGGCATGGGGATCTTCGACTTTCATCGCGCCGCGCCCGCCATCGAGGAAGGGCGCGCAGCCGTGCAGTACATGATGCCGGCCATCAAGGCACAGCTGGGGCTGGACTAGAGCGCTTCTAGCTACCGATCCAGAATGCCGGCGACGGCGAGGGCAGGGCGGTAGCGCCGTTCCGGTCCTCACTTCATCGCCGCGAGCCAAATCCAGCCGTGCTCTGTGCGGCGTAGGGCCGTCACGGAAAGCGGCGCGATTTCGATCGAGCGAAACCCCTCCGACGGCGCGCCCAGCGCGTGAAGAATCGCCGCCCGGATCACGCTCGCGTGCGTGAAGGCGACCACGTTGTGCCCCGAGTCGGGCACCGCATCGAGCCAGGCGCTGACGCGCGCGCGGACATCGTCGAACGATTCGCCGCCGCCTGGCGGCCGAAAGCCCGGATCGCGCGTCCAGGCCGCAAGGGCCTCGGGCGCTTCACGCGCGAGATCCGTCAGGCGCTGGCCTTGCCATGCACCGAAGGCGGCTTCGGCGAGCGCTTCAGCTGGCGTTGCCCCCGCGAAGCCTGCCGCGCGTGCGCTCGCGCGGGCGATCGCGGTGGGACTCGTGAGCGCGCGCGGCGCCTCGCCATTGCGATTACCACCGGCCAGCCCCGCGTGCCAGCGCTCGCGCCAGGCGGCAAGCGCCTCGAGTGCGCGCGCGTCGAGCGCTGCTTCGGCGTCTTCACCCGCAACAGGCACTTCAGGCGCTTGCGGGAACGTGCCCGAGCGCAGCGCAGCGTTCGCCGCATGGCTCACCAGCCAGACTGTCGTCGACATGCTTTTCCTTATGCTTCACTACTCTTTAGCTGACATCCGGGCCGCGGCCGGCCGCCGCAGCGCGTAGAATACAGGCTCCACGACACGCGGAAGCCGGTGCAAGTCCGGCGCGGTCGCGCCACTGTAACTGGTTGCCGTCGAAAACATCGAAGCAACGGAAGTCAGACCTGCGCGTCGTGAACCACTCTTTCAACGACTAGCGGGGCGCGTAACCCCAGGAGAAGTCAGCATGTCCGAAACCTCATTCCCCTTGCAGCACGCCCCGGCCGCGCCGGCGCCCATTGCGCTGCGAGACATCCTGCCCTGGGCGATCTTCGGCGGCCTCATGCTGCTGCTGGCCCTGTACTTCGTGGGCGCCGAGCAGGGCGCCACGTCGATCTTCCCGGGCATGTACGTCCACGAGTTCGTTCACGACGGCCGCCATCTGCTCGGCTTCCCCTGCCACTGACCGGGAGCTGACCATGGTTGGCAAGTTGCTGGTGCGCGGCATGCTCGCAGGCATCGCCGCGGGACTTCTCACGTTCGGCTTCGCGAAGATCGCGGGCGAGCCCCAGGTCGATCAGGCGATCTCCTTCGAGGAGAAAGCCGACGCCGCGAAGGGCGAAGCGCCCGAGCCCGAAATCGTCAGCCGCAAGACCCAGGCGAGCGTCGGTCTCTTCACGGGCGTCATGGTCTATGGCGCGTCGATCGGCGGACTCTTTGCGCTCGTCTTCGCGTATGCCAATGGTCGCGTGGGGCGTCTTTCGCCGCGCGCGCTCTCGGCCTGGCTCGCGCTCGCGGCGTTCGTCGCGATCTACCTGGTGCCGAACATCAAGTATCCGGCGAATCCGCCCTCGGTCGGCGACCCGGAGACGATCGGCTATCGCACCGGGCTCTTCTTCCTGATGATCGCGATCTCGATCGCCGTGTCGGTGTTCTCGCTCAAGGTGCGCGCCGCTTTCGTGCCGCGTCTGGGCGTCTGGAACGCGTCGATCGTGGCGCTCGTGCTGTTCGTCGTCGTGATCGGCGCGGTCCAGCTCGCGCTGCCGACGATCAACGAGGTGCCCGCCGCGTTCCCGGCCGTGCTGCTGTGGAAGTTCCGCACGGTGTCGATCGGTATGCAGCTCATTCTCTGGACCACGATCGGCCTGCTGTTTGGCGCGCTCGCCGAAAAGCTGCCTGGCGCGAATGCCCGTGCGGGCAGCGCACACGGCACGCAAACGCGCGCCACTTAAGCTCCGCTGGGGTCGCCGGGGCGCACGCCGCGCGCCTATCGAAAAAGCGACCCCAAACTTGCGTAAATGCCCCGCGCGCCTCGCGTGCCGGGGCATTTTTTTTCGCCTTTCAAAAGCATCGCGCCCGCGGCTGTGCGGGCCTGATCCGCACGCGCCGACGCGTCGCGCGGCAATGCTGCACTGCAATATCCGCGCCGCACGAGTTTGAGCAATCCATTTTGCACTGAGACGATCCGCGCCAGTTCATCGGTTTCAGCGGCGCCCACGTGCCGCGCGAGGCCGCCCGAAACGACAAAACAACTTTGTTCCGGAGACGCGCGTGATCCTTTACGGCTTTGGCCCGGTGCTGCTCGCCGGCACGATCCAGACCATCGAACTTTCGCTCCTCTCGCTCGGCGTGGCCGTGCTGCTCGGTCTGGCTGGCGCGGCGGCCAAGCTCTCGTTCAACCGGCCGCTCGCCGCCGTGGCGACCGCCTACACGACGCTGATCCGCTCGGTGCCCGACCTCGTGCTGATGCTGCTGCTCTTCTACAGCATCCAGATCGGCGTGAACGAGGCCACCGACGCGCTCGGCATGGCGCAGATCGATATCGATCCGTTCGTGGCCGGCGTCGTCACGCTCGGCTTCATTTACGGCGCGTACTTCACCGAAACGTTCCGCGGCGCGTTTCTCGCGGTGCCGCGCGGCCAGCTCGAAGCGGGGCACGCCTACGGCATGAGCGGCGCGCGCGTGTTCGCCCGCATCCTCTTCCCGCAGATGATGCGTTTCGCGCTGCCCGGCATCGGCAACAACTGGCAGGTGCTCGTGAAGGCAACGGCGCTCGTGTCGATCATCGGTCTCGCCGATGTCGTGAAGGCCGCCCAGGACGCGGGCCGCAGCACCTTCAACCTGTTCTTCTTCCTCGTGATCGCGGCGCTCATCTACCTCGCGATCACCACGCTCTCGAACTTCGCGCTCGTCTGGCTCGAACGCCGCTATTCGGTGGGCGTGCGTCACGCGCAACTGTGAGGACAAGGCCGTCATGAACGAAATCATCCAGCAATTCGGCCGCGCGTTCCTCTACTGGGACGGCGAGCATGTCTCGGGCCTCGCGATGACGCTGTGGCTGCTCGTGATCTCCGTCGCCTTCGGGTTCGTGTGCGCGGTGCCGCTCGCCGTGGCGCGCGTCTCGAGCCGCCGCTGGCTCTCGCTGCCGGTGCGCTTCTACACCTACGTGTTTCGCGGCACGCCGCTCTACGTGCAGTTGCTGCTCATCTACACGGGCGTGTACAGTCTCGCATTCATCCGTTCGGAGCCGCTGCTCGACGCGTTCTTTCGCAGCGGCCTGAACTGCGCCGTGCTCGCGTTCGCGCTCAACACCTGTGCGTACACGACGGAGATCTTCGCGGGTGCGATTCGCGCGACCACCCACGGCGAAGTGGAAGCGGCTCGCGCCTACGGCATGAGCCCGTTCACGATGTACTGGCGCGTGATCCTGCCTTCGGCGCTGCGCCGCGCACTGCCGCTGTACAGTAACGAAGTGATCCTGATGCTGCACGCGACCACGGTGGCCTTCACCGCGACGGTGCCCGACATCCTCAAGGTCGCGCGCGACGCCAACTCGGCCACCTACCGCTCGTTCGAGTCGTTCGGCCTCGCGGCGCTGATCTACTGTGCGGTATCGTTCGTGCTGGTGGCCGCGTTCCGCCGCGCCGAAAAACGCTGGCTCGGCCATCTCGCCGTGCGCACCCGCTGATTCACCGGAAACTGGAGACCATCTTGGCTCAGACGCAATCCTCAGATAGCAAGCTCGTCGCGCGCGACATCCACAAGCGCTACGGCGACAACGAGGTGCTCAAGGGCGTCTCGCTCGACGCGAAGAAGGGCGACGTGATCAGCATCATCGGCGCGAGCGGCTCGGGCAAGAGCACCTTCCTGCGCTGCATCAATTTCCTCGAGAAGCCGAACGCGGGCGAGATCGTCGTGGACGGCGAGGCCGTGCGCACGAAGGCGGGCCGCAACGGCGACCTCGACGTGGCCGATCACAAGCAGTTGCAGCGCATCCGCACCAAGCTCGCGATGGTGTTCCAGCACTTCAACCTCTGGTCGCACATGAACGTGCTCGAGAACGTGATGGAAGCGCCTATCCACGTGCTGGGCGTGCCGCGCAAGGAAGCCGAGGACCGCGCGCGGCAGTATCTGGAGAAAGTGGGCCTCGCGCCCCGCGTGGAGAAGCAATATCCGTCGCATCTTTCGGGCGGCCAGCAGCAGCGCGTGGCGATTGCGCGCGCGCTCGCGATGCATCCCGACGTGATGCTGTTCGACGAACCGACTTCGGCGCTCGACCCCGAACTCGTGGGCGAAGTGCTCAAGGTGATGCAAAAGCTCGCCGAAGAGGGCCGCACGATGATCGTCGTCACCCACGAAATGGGCTTTGCGCGCAACGTCTCGAATCATGTGATGTTCCTGCACCAGGGGCGCACGGAGGAGGAGGGCGCCCCCGCCGATGTGCTCGGCGCGCCGAAGAGCGATCGCTTGCGTCAGTTCCTCTCCGGCAGTCTCAAGTAAGCGGCGCGTTCAGTCTCGCGCCGCGTCTTGCCGATGGTCCGTTCCGCCGCTCTTCCTTCCGCTTCAGTTCCGGCCGCCGCGCCCGGGGGCCAGGCGCCGCTCGCGCGCGCCGGCCGCACGACCCAGGTGGCGATCGTCGCGCTCCCGCCGGTTTCGATGTCGGGCGTGGGCCCGATCGTCGACGCGCTCAATCTCGCGAACGAGATCGACGGCCGCGCGCTGTACCGCTGGCAGATGTGCTCATGGAACGGCCGCCCTGTGCCGCTCGCGGGCGGCGCGCAGTGGCCCGCCGACTGCGCGTTCGGCGACGCCGTTTCGGCCGACTGGCTCATCGTCGTGACCGAGCGCTACCAGCAGTTCGCCGACTACCGGCTCTTCCTCGCGAGTCTCGCGCGCGTGGGGCAGCGCACGCCGCTCGTCACGGGCATTCACCATGGCATCTGGTGGCTCGCGATGGCGGGGCAGTTGCAGGGCTACCGCGTGGCCGCGAACTGGGAGACCTTCCAGCAGTTCGCCGAGCAGTTCGAGCGCACCATCGTCACGCAGCACATCTACGAAATCGACCGCGACCGCGCGACCTGCTCGGGCGGCCAGGCCACGCTCGACTTCATGCTCGCGATGATCGGCCGCGACCACGGCCCGGAACTCGCCGAGCGCATCGCCGACGCGCTGGGCGCGAGCACGCTGCGCAGCGGCGACGAGCGCCAGCGCATTCCGTTCGTGACCGCGCCCGGCGAGCGGCACCCGCGCCTGAACGACGCGCTCAAGCTGATGGAGGCGAATATCGAGGACCCGCTCACGACCGACGAGATCGCGAATCTCGTGGGTGTGTCGCGTCGTCAGCTCGAACGGCTCTTTCGCCAGTACCTCGGCGCGATGCCGTCGAAGTACTACCTGGGCCTGCGTCTTGCCAAGGCGCGCTCGCAGTTGCAGCGCACCAGCAAGTCGGTGGTGCAGATCAGTCTCGCGTGCGGGTTTTCGTCGGCTGCGCATTTTTCGAATGCGTATCGCGAGCGTTTCGGCGTGACGCCGCGCGAGGATCGCCGCAACTGGATCGAGCGCCAGCACGGCGGAGCCGCCGCCGAGCCGCGCGCGGGCGCGCTCGTGGAGCCCCCGGAAGTCCAGTGAAACTGGCCGCGGCGCAGCAAACGCGCGGACTTGCAGGTTCCGTACGAAAAAACGCGTCGCGCCTGCGCAAGACGTTTGCCGCGAGCTTGCCTACACTGCACAGGTGTCGACGGGACCTGGCGCTTGAGCGCTTGGTCCCGTCTCATGCAAAGCCAACTAAGCGAAAGGGCGCGGCCCGAACGCACACCGACCCCGAATTCGACACGCACTGAGTAATAGAGGAATCGCCATGAACGACCAGACTGTGAGCCGCAAGACCTTCGACGAAGTGATGGTGCCGTGTTTCTCGCCCGCGCCGTTCGTGCCGGATCGCGGTGTCGGCTCGCGCGTGTGGGACACCGAGGGCCGCGATTACATCGACTTCGCCTGCGGCATCGCCGTGACCTCGCTCGGCCACGCGCATCCGGAGCTGCTGCGCGTGCTGCAGGAGCAGGGCAGCAAGCTCTGGCACATCGGCAACGGCTACACCAACGAGCCGGTGCTGCGTCTCGCGCGCCAGCTCGAAGCGCTCACGTTCGCCGACCGCGCGTTTTTCGCGAACTCGGGCGCGGAGGCCAATGAGGCGGCGCTCAAGCTCGCACGCCGCGTGGCCTTCGATCGGCACGGCGCCGACAAGTTCGAGATCGTCTCGTTCACGCAGTCGTTCCACGGCCGCACGTTCTTCACCGTGAGCGTGGGCGGCCAGCCCAAGTATTCGGAAGGCTTTGGCCCCGTGCCGGGCGGCATCACGCATCTGCCGTACAACGACATCGAAGCGGCCACGCGCGCCATCGGCGCGCAGACCTGCGCCGTGATCGTCGAGCCGGTGCAGGGCGAGGGCGGTGTGATTCCCGCCGATCCCGCGTTCCTGCGCGCGCTGCGCGAGGCGTGCGATGCGCACGGCGCGCTGTTGATTTTCGACGAAGTGCAAACGGGCGTGGGCCGCACGGGCCACTTCTATGCCTACGAAGAGACGGGCGTCACGCCCGACATCCTCACGACGGCCAAGGCGCTCGGCAACGGCTTCCCGATTGGCGCGATGCTCACGACCGAAGCGATTGCCGCCCACTTCAAGGTGGGGGTGCACGGCACGACCTATGGCGGCAATCCGCTGGGCGCCGCGCTCGCGGGCAAGGTGGTCGAGCTCGTGAGCGATCCGGCGCTGCTGGCGGGCGTGCGTGCACGCGGCGAAGCGATTCGCGGCAAGCTCGCGAAACTCAACGAGCGTTTCGACATGTTCAAGGAAGTGCGCGGCAAGGGGCTCTTGATCGGCGCCGAACTGAATGCGCGCTTTGCGGGCCGCGCCAAGGACTTCAACGGGGCGGCCGCGAATCGCGGCGTGATGATGCTGATTGCCGGGCCGGACGTGCTGCGCTTCGCGCCCTCGCTCATCATTCCCGAAGCGGACCTCGACGAAGGCTTTGCGCGCTTCGAGCAGGCCTGCGCAGATGTGATCGGCGCACGCTAAATCGCAACCCAGCCGCAACCCAGCGCACACACAGGACCGACGATGCTATTCGTTCGCCCCGCCAGGCTTTCCGATCTCGACGCGATCGCCCACATGGCGCGTACCGCGCAGCCGGTGCTGCATTCGCTGCCGCACGACCGCGCGGCGCTCGAAGCGCGCATCGCGCTTTCCGAAGATTCGTTTCGCGCGGACGTGGACTTCCCCGGTGAGGAGTTCTATCTGTTCGTGCTCGAAGATTCCGCCACGGGGCGGCTCGTCGGCACCTCGAGCATCGTGGCGGCGGCCGGCTACGCCGAGCCGTTCTACGCGTTTCGCAACGACGCGCTCATTCACGCATCGCGCGAGCTGCACGTGAACCGCAAGATTCACGCGCTCACGATGTCGCACGAACTCACGGGCAAGAGCCGCCTCGCGGGCTTCTACATCGAGCCGACGCTGCGCGGCGACGCGGCCGCGCATCTCATGTCGCGCGCACGCATGATGTACGTCGCGATGAACCGCCGGCGCTTCACGCCCGAAGTGTTCTCGCTGCTGCTCGGCGTGACCGACGAGACGGGCGCCTCGCCCTTCTGGGAAGCCGTGGGGCGCAAGTTCTTCGGGCGCGACTTCAAGGACATCGAACTGGCCTCTGGCGGACGCAGCCGCACCTTCATCGCCGAGGTCATGCCGGCTTATCCGCTCTATGTGCCGCTGCTGCCAGAGCCGGCGCAGCGTGTGCTCGGCGAGCCCGATCCGAGCGCCTTGCTCGCTTACGAGATCCATCTGGAAGAGGGCTTCGAGCCGGATCGTTACGTCGATATTTTCGATGCGGGCCCGGTGCTGACCGCGCAGGTGGACCGCACGGCCTCGGTCGCCGGCAACGAGACGCGCACGGTGCGTGAAGCGGCGGGCGCTACGAACCTGGAAGGCGCGGCGTATCTGGTCGCGAGCCAGCGCGCGGGCGAGTTCCGCTGCGTGCTCGCGACGCTGCCCGAAAGCGAGAAGGGCGCGGGCATCATCGCGCCGCTCGACGCGAGCGCGCGCGCCGTGCTCGGCGTGCAGGACGGCGAGCCGGTGCGCTGCGCGCCGCTGTATCGCGCCACCCCGCAAACAGAGGATGCTTATATGGGAGATGCACAATGATCGTGGTACGCGTCGTGCAAACGGGCGACGTGGACGCGCTCGTCGCGCTCGCCCAGGAAACGGGGCCCGGCCTCACCACCTTCAAGCCCGACCGCGAGGCGCTCAAGGCGCGCATCGAGCGCGCGCGGCGCACGCTCGCAGGCGAAGCCGCGCCGCGCGAAGCCGGCTACTTCTTCGTGATGGAAGACACGGCCACGGGCGACGTGGCCGGCGTTTGCGGCATCGAAACGGCCGTGGGCCTGGAGCAGCCGTTCTACAACTACCGCGTGAGCACGGTGGTGCACGCAAGCCAGGAGCTCGGCATCTGGACGCGCATGCGCGCGCTCAATATCTCGCACGATCTCACGGGCTACGCCGAAGTGTGCTCGCTCTTTCTTTCGCCGCGCTATCGCACGGGCGGGGTGGGCAGCCTGCTGTCGCGTTCGCGCTTCATGTTCATCGCGCAGTTTCGCGAGCGCTTTCCCGAGCGCCTGTGCGCGGAATTGCGCGGCCATTTCGACGCGCAAGGCACATCGCCGTTCTGGCGCGCGGTCGGTTCGCACTTCTATCAAATCGACTTCAACGCTGCCGATTACCTCAGCTCGCACGGGCGCAAGTCGTTCCTCGCGGAGCTGATGCCGCGTTACCCGGTGTACGTCGAGCTGCTGCCCGAGGAAGCACAGGCGTGCGTCGGCCTCACGCATGCCGACACGATTCCTGCGCGCCGCATGCTCGAAGCCGAGGGGCTGCGTTATGAAAACCACGTCGATATCTTCGACGCGGGCCCGGTGCTCGAATGCCATATCGTCGACTTGCGCACGGTGCGCGACAGCGTGGTCGTGCCGGTCGAGATCGGTGAGGCGCATGCCGAAGAGGGCGTGCGCTCACTGGTATCCAATACGTCGCTCGGCGATTTTCGCGTGGGTTTCGCGCCGGGCGTCGTGCACGACGGCGTGTTCACGCTGGGCGCCACGGAAGCGGCGGCGCTGAACGTCGCGGCGGGCGATCCGGTGCGCGTGCTCGGCCCGGCAACAAAGCAGAAACAGGGATGACCATGAACGAGCTTTACATCGATGGACAATGGTGCGCGGCCTCGGGCCCCGCGTTCGCTTCGCGCAACCCCGGCACGGGCGAGACCGTGTGGAGCGGCAATGCCGCGAGCGCCGACGATGTCGATCGCGCCGTGAACGCCGCGCGCCGCGCGTTCGCCGCGTGGGCGCAAACGCCGCTCGAAGCGCGCTGCGAGATCGTGCAGCGCTTCGCCGCGCTCGTCACCGAAAAGAAGGAAACGCTCGCCCAGGCCATTGGCCGCGAGACCGGCAAGCCGCTCTGGGAAGCGCGCACCGAGGCGGCGTCGATGGCCGCGAAGGTCGCGATTTCGATCGCCGCTTATAGCGAGCGCACCGGCGAGAAACGCGCACCGATGGCCGACGGCGTGGCGGTGCTGCGCCATCGCCCGCATGGCGTCGTCGCCGTGTTCGGGCCGTACAACTTCCCGGGCCATTTGCCTAACGGGCATATCGTGCCGGCGCTGATCGCGGGCAACGCCGTCGTGTTCAAGCCATCGGAACTTGCTCCGGAAGTGGCACGCGTGACGGTCGAACTCTGGCGCGAAGCCGGCTTGCCCGCAGGCGTGCTCAACCTCG
This sequence comes from Paraburkholderia sp. BR14312, assembly GCF_040948675.1. Classification (NCBI taxonomy): domain Bacteria; kingdom Pseudomonadati; phylum Pseudomonadota; class Betaproteobacteria; order Burkholderiales; family Burkholderiaceae; genus Paraburkholderia; species Paraburkholderia sp. BR14312. The sequence continues at coordinate 488,171 of NZ_JBFPKI010000007.1, read as the reverse complement.
TGCAGGGCGAGCGCGACACTGGCATCGCGCTTGCGAATCACAAACAGATCGACGGGCTCTTCTTCACGGGCAGCTCGGATACGGGCACGCTGCTGCATCGCCAGTTCGGCGGACGGCCCGAGATCGTGCTCGCGCTGGAGATGGGCGGCAACAATCCGCTCGTCGTCGCGCCGGTCGAGGATATCGACGCCGCCGTGCATCACACGATCCAGTCGGCGTTCCTTTCGGCGGGGCAGCGCTGCACGTGCGCGCGCCGCATTCTCGTACCCGCTGACGCATTCGGCGAGCGCTTCCTCGCGCGCTTCGTCGAAGTCAGTTCGCGCATTACGGTGGGCGAGTACGACGCCGAGCCGCAGCCCTTCATGGGCGCCGTGATTTCGGCGCGCGCCGCGGGCAAGCTGATGAGTGCCCAGGCGCAACTGCTCGACCGCGGCGCACGCGCCTTGCTGCCGATGACACAGCGCGACCCGGCGCTCGGCTTCGTGACGCCCGCGATCCTCGACGTGACAGGCGTCGCCGATCTGCCCGACGAGGAGCACTTCGGGCCGCTCGCGCAGGTGACCCGCTACGCGGGTTTCGACGACGCCATCGCGCAGGCCAACAATACGGCGTACGGCCTCTCGGCGGGTCTGCTCGCCGACGACGAAGCGCTGTGGCAGCGCTTCACGCGCGAGATCCGCGCGGGGGTGGTGAACTGGAACCGGCCGACAAACGGTGCGTCGAGCGGTGCGCCGTTCGGCGGCGCGGGCCGCTCGGGCAACCACCGCCCGAGCGCGTACTACGCCGCCGACTACTGCGCCTACCCGATGGCCTCGGTGGAAAGCGCGCAATTGCAGATGCCCGCGAGCGTTTCGCCGGGTCTTCACTTCTAAGGAACGACGATGCAAACCCTTGAAGCCAACTTCGACGGACTCGTCGGCCCCACGCACAACTACGCCGGGCTGTCGTTCGGCAACGTCGCCTCGCAGAGTAACGAGAAGTCCGTCGCGAACCCGCGCGCCGCGGCGCAGCAGGGCTTGCGCAAGATGAAGCGGCTCGCCGACCTCGGCTTCGCACAAGGCGTGCTGCCGCCGCAGGAGCGGCCGTCCATGCGGCTGCTGCGCGAGCTGGGCTTCGGCGGTAAGGATGCCGAAGCGATCGCGCGCGCCGCGAAGGACGCGCCCGAACTGCTCGCGGCGGCAAGCTCCGCGTCGGCGATGTGGACCGCGAATGCGGCCACGGTGAGCCCTTCGGCGGATACGCCCAACCGGCGCGTGCACTTCACGCCCGCGAACCTGTGCAGCAAGCTGCATCGGGCGATCGAGCACGAGTCCACGCGCCGCACGCTTTCCACGGTGTTCGCGGACCCGTCGCACTTCGTCGTGCACGAGGCGCTGCCCGGCACGCCCGCGCTCGGCGACGAAGGCGCGGCCAACCATACGCGTTTTAGCGCACAGTACGGCGAGCGCGGCGTGGAGTTCTTCGTGTACGGGCGCAGCGAATACCGCCGCGGACCGGAGCCCAAGCGCTTCCCGGCGCGGCAGACGTTCGAGGCGAGCCGCGCCATCGCGCAGCGCCACGGCCTGACCGATGCCGGCACGGTGTTCGCGCAGCAGAATCCGGACGTGATCGACGCAGGCGTGTTCCATAACGACGTGATCGCTGTGGGCAACCGCAGCACGCTGTTTTGCCATGAGCGCGCGTTCGTCGACCAGCAGGCGGTCTACGACGAACTGCGCACGAAGCTCGCCGCGCACGACGCGCCGTTCCACGTGATCGAAGTGCCCGAGGCGCGCGTGAGTGTAGGCGACGCCGTGTCGTCCTATCTCTTCAACAGCCAGTTGCTGAGCCGCGCGGACGGCACGCAGATTCTCGTCGTGCCGCAGGAGTGCCGCGAGAATCCGCACGTGGCGATCTATCTCGACGAACTGGTCGCGAGCAGCGGACCGGTGGACGAAGTGCTCGTGTTCGACCTGCGCGAGAGCATGAAGAACGGCGGCGGCCCGGCGTGCCTGCGTTTGCGCGTGGTGCTCAGCGCGCAAGAGCGCGCGGCGACGGCGCCCGGCGTGTGGATGAACGACGCGCTCTTCACGCGCCTCGACGGCTGGATCGAGCGGCACTATCGCGACCGGCTCGCGCCGCAGGACCTGACCGATCCGGCGCTGCTCGTCGAGTCGCGCACGGCGCTCGACGAACTCACGCAGATTCTCGGCCTCGGATCGCTCTATGACTTCCAGCGCTGATAGCCCGCTTGCGGATTTTCTCGCGTACACGCTTGCGGGCTCGCGCCCGGCCACGCCGCAAGCCGCGCGCGGCGAATGCGCGGGCGGCGTGCGCTGGCAATGGCTCGACGAGGGCGTGGTGGAGCTGGAGCCGGCACACGTCGACGAGACGACGCGCAGCGTGCTGCTTTCGGCAGGCGTACACGGCGACGAAACTGCGCCGATCGAACTGCTCTCGCAGCTCGTGGCCGACATCGCGGCGGGCCGCTCGCCGCTCGCCTGCCGCGTGCTCGCGGTGCTCGGCAATGCCGGCGCGATGCGCGCGGGCGAGCGTTATCTCGACGACGATCTCAACCGCCTGTTCGGCGGCCGCCATGCGCGTGTGCCGGCGAGCCGCGAGGCGCCGCGCGCCGCGGCGCTCGAAGCGGCGGCGCAGCGTTTCTTCGCGAAGGCCGCGGGTTCTGCCGCTGCGCCCTTCGCGCGCTGGCACCTCGACATGCACACGGCGATCCGCGCGTCGGCGTTCGAGCAGTTCGCGCTGCTGCCGCACACGGGCGAGCCGCCCGCGCGCGCGATGCTCGAATGGCTCGCCGACGCGCGCATCGCAGCCGTGCTGATCCACACCGAGAAGGGCGCGACCTTGTCGTCGTTTACGGCGGAGACGTGTGGCGCGCTCGCCTGCACGCTCGAACTGGGCAAGGTGCGTCCGTTCGGCCAGAACGATCTGGCTCGCTTCGCCGGCGCCGATGCCGCCGTGCGCCGTCTCGTGGCGGGAGAATTGTCGTTGCCGAAGGGCGCGCAGATGCCGCGCATCTTCACGGTGATCGGCCAGATCACGAAGCAGAGCGCGGCCCTCAAGCTCAACGTGGCCGCCGACGTGCCGAACTTCACGCCGTTCGCGCGCGGCGAGGTGCTGGCGGAAGACGGTGCCTACCGCTACGTGGTGCAGCACGACGAGGAGCGCATCGTGTTTCCGAATCCAGGCGTGAAGCCGGGCTTGCGCGCGGGCCTGCTCGTCGTCGATACGACCCGCGAGACGCTCGCCGCGCTCGCCTGAGCGCTAGCCGCGAGCGCACGCGCTGTCACGCGCTTGCGCATCCACGACACCCACTTGCATGTTCGAACGCACTGCGTGGTCGGTCTGCCGCGCGCGGGCGCGCCTTGCGCCGCTTGCCGCCCGCGCGGCGGGGCGCCGGCGCCGTCGCGGTACAATCGCGCCCTCGCGGTTGTTGCGGCGCACCACACACGGTGCGCGCGATTGAGCCGTGTTTTTGGTGCAGCGATCCTGTGCCGGCGCCGGGAAGCCGTTTTTTAGCCGCGAATCGAACCATGAAGCTGCAAGAACGGGTTTCGCCGACGCACCCAATCTGACTGGAAAGAGACACTGATGAAGACGAACTGGAACAAGCTGGCAACGCTCGCATTCTGCGCGGGCGCCATGACGGCAGGCGCGGCAGGGGCCGCACATGCCGCCGATATCAAGGAAGTCCGCTTTGGCGTGGAGGCGTCGTACGCGCCGTTCGAATCGAAGTCGCCCGCGGGCGAACTGCAGGGCTTCGATATCGACGTGGGCAATGCCGTCTGCGCGAAGCTCAAGGCAAAGTGCGTGTGGGTGGAAAACTCGTTCGACGGCCTGATTCCGGCGCTGCAGGCGCGCAAGTTCGCCGCGATCAATTCCGACATGTCGATCACGGACCAGCGCCGCCAGGCCATCGACTTCACCGACCCGATCTACGCAATCCCGAACCAGATGATCGCGAAGAAGGGCAGCACGCTGCAGCCCACGCCCGAGTCGCTCAAGGGCAAGCACGTGGGCGTGCTCCAGGGCACGATCCAGGAGACCTACGCGAAAGCGAAGTGGGCGCCCGCGGGCGTCGACGTCGTGCCGTACCCGACGCAGGACCAGATCTACGCGGATCTCGTTTCGGGCCGCCTCGACGCCTCGTTTCTGGACGCCGAAGCCGCTTCCAAGGGCTTCCTGAACAAGCCGCAGGGCGCGGCTTTCGCGTTCGCGGGCCCGCAGGTCGTTGATGCGAAGCTGCTCGGCGAGGGCGTGGGCTACGGTGTGCGCAAGAACGACGCGGCGCTCAAGGCAGCGCTGAACGGTGCGCTCAAGGACCTGAAAGCGGACGGCACGATCGACCGCATCGCGGCGAAGTATTTCGACGTGAAGGTCGTGCTCAAGTAATCGACCAGTACCGCCGATAGACCGACCGGCTGGGCGAAATCCAGCCGGTCGGTTTTTTTTCGCGTCTTTGCTTCGGATTGCGTATCAAATCGTTCGTGCGTCGAGCGGCAACGCGGTGCAAGCGACGCGTGTGGCACTGCAAAAACTGCAAAAAAATCCCGCGGATTGCGCAGAACTTCATTTCCGCGCCTTACTTGCCAGGATAAAATCGAGCCAAGAAAGTGCCGCGTCGGGTGCGCGATCTGTGCCAAGCGCAAACGGTTGCGGCATGCCAAGAAACAAGACCAGGGCGCCGCCATGCGCGCGGCGCCGCGCGGGGGACCCCATGAGCTTGAACGCCGCAGACCGGCCGCAGATGTCGGGAGTCGCGGGCAGCACGCAGTCGCCGGAACAAGCCGGCCCGCCCATCGACGTGTATTTCGCGCGCCAGCCGATGCTCGACCGGGAGGGGCTCCTCTGTGCGTTCGAGACGTCGCCGCGCCTCGTGGACCGGCGCGAAAGCGCCGAAATCGCACAAGAGGCCGAAGCGGCCGCCAAAGACCAGGCCTCGGGCCTCGCGCCCAAGCCTTCCGCCACTAGCACCGCGCTCCTCAAAAGCTTCGCCGCACCCGCCTTGCGCGCCTCGCTCGCGGGCCATCCCGCCTGGCTCGACATGACTCGCGACGCGCTTTTTCACGACAGTCTGCAGCGCGTGAGCCCCGAGCGCGTCATGCTCGAGTTGCCCGTGGACATCGGCGCGGATGCGGATCTGATCGCGCGGCTCGTCGAACTGCACCGCCGCCGCTACCGCTTCGCGCTCGACCATGTGTCGAAGGCGGATGAGTCGCTCGCGAAACTACTGCCGTATGTGGACGCCATTAAGATCGATATCCGCGAGATCGCGCCCGCGGTGCTGCCGAAGTTCGCGAGCGTGATGAAGGCGGCGGGCAAGCTTCTCGTGGCCATGGGCGTCGAGACCCAGGCCGACTATCAGCGCGCGCACGAGCTCGGTTTCGACCGCTTCCAGGGCTACTTCTTCGCGAAACCGCACGGTGGCGCGCGCCGCTCGAGCGCGCCGCGCCAGGCGCTGCTGAACCTGCTGCATCTGCTCGCGGCCGAGCCCACCGTCGCGCAGCTCGAAGCGGAGCTGAAGCTCAACCCCGTGCTCGTGATGCATCTGATGCGGCTTGCCAACTCGGGCAGCATGAACATCGGCCGCAAGGTGACGACGCTGCGCGAGGCGATCAATGCGACCGGCACCAACGCGATCGCGCGCTGGACGCAGTTGCTGCTCTACGCGGACGGCCGCAAGATCGCCGCCGAAGACGACCCGCTGCTGCAACTCGTGGCCACGCGTGCGCGCTTCATGGAAATCGCGGTGACTCAGCTTGCCCACGCGCACCTCGAAGAGGAAGACGCGGCGTTCCTCGTGGGCGTGTTCTCGTTCGTCGAGGCGGTGTTCGGCGGACCCCTCGAAAGCACGCTCGAAGTGCTCACGCTCGCCAAGCCGATCCGCACGGCGATCGTGAAGCGCGAGGGCGCGCTTGGGCGGCTGCTCGAACTTTCCGAGGCGGTGGAGCGTGCGGACTGGGCCCGCGTGGATGCGCTGTGCGCGGAACTCGAGCCGCTCGATGCCGCGACGGTCGCGGCGATCTCGCTCACGGCCGCGGAATGGGCGGGCACGTCCGGCCGAGACGCGGAAGACGAGGGGCTGGAGCGGATCGAGGATTGAGCGGGCGGGGCGGTGCCGCAAAGCCATGCGGCGCCGCGCTCAGTCGTGACTCAGTCGGAGTCAGGCGGTTAGCGGTACGTGGGTGAAGAAGCGCGCGAGCTGCTGCGCGAGATCGTTCAGCGCGCTCATCTCTTTCTGTGAAATGCGGCGTGGCTCCTGGGTCACGAGCCAGTCGCCGTACATCAGCGCCACGGGCTCGACGCCAGGCGCGCCCACGGGCAGCAGGACGAACGCGCGCGCGTCGTCGAAGCTCGAGCGATACCACCCGGGCAGGCGCGCGAGTATCTTCGCATCGCGCGCATTCTCGATGAAAATGCCGACCTTGTTCGCGATGGCGAGGTGAAACACGTCGGGCTGGAACGCGGCGGAAAACGCGAGCTTGGGCAGCACGTCGCCCATGTGCGGGCCGAAGCCGTGCTGCGCCTCGAACATGTTCGCCCCGCGTCGCACGAATACCACGCTGCGGGCGAAACCCAGGCCCGCGAGCACGGTTTCGGTCGCGAGCGTGAGGGCGGTGCTCAGCGCGCTGTCCGCCGGCAATGCGCGCAGGTCCTCGACGCCGGCCGCAATGCGCGCCTCGGGATCGAGCGCTTCGCGAGCGATGGCGTCGGCATTGGCGCGCAATTCGACGATCTCGCGCATGACGCCGTCTTCGGCTTCTTCGCGCGCAAGCGCGAGGCTCATCTGCACGAGCACGTCGGCATCGGTCGAGAGCGCGCGGCCGTAGTGCTGCGCCAGCTCGGCGATATGCGTCTCGCGCATCTCTTCGGAGAGGCCCTGCGTGGTCAGCACGCGCGCGACTTCCGTCGAATAGTTGGTGATGGCGCGCAGCCACTGCACGTCGCGCGGTTCCTTGTCGGCCGGGTCGTACTGGCGCATGCCTGCACGGATCGTGTCGGGCAGGCGCCAGCGCGTGGCGGCTTCGAGGCCGAGCTCTTCGAAGGTCACGCCGAGCACTTCGAGGCAGGCCTCGTCGTCGCTCGCGCCTTCGTCGATCTCGCGGCGGATCTGGTCCCACTCGGGCTCGAGATAGAACACCACGAGCAGCTTGCCCACCTGGCGCATGAGCGTGCAGACCACGGCCTCTTCGCCCGCGCGCAGGTCGCCGTGCTCGGTGAGCTTGCGTGCGACGCAGCCCGAGAGCATGGTGCGGTTCAGTTCGAGCTTGGCGTCGATGCGACGCGGCGCGCTGTGGTGAAAGTGATCGACGATCTTCAGGCCGACGACGAGATGGCCGACCGCGTCCATGCCGAGGACCATCAGCGCGCGCGTGACGGTCGTGATGTTGCCGCCGAACGCCATGTACATGGCCGAATTCGCGAGACGCAGCACCTTCTGCGTGAGCGCGAAATCCGAGAGCACGACCTTCACGAGCGCGCTGAAATCGTAATCGTCGTTGGTCATCGCCGCGACTGTGGTACGCAGCGATTGCGACAGCAAGGGGAAGTCCCCGCGTTCATTCATGCGGGCCCACAAGCGGTCTAGCAGGACGGCCTTTACCATCTGAACCATGTCAATTTCGCGAAAGCCCTGCTGTTTGCGATGCCCGCATCATTGCACCTCGTGCACGTGCAACGCACCCGAAACGAAGCGCTGCTGCAATTCTTCTGAAGGCAGCGCCTTGCAGACGAGCCATCCCTGGATATGCTCGCAACCCATGTTCGTCAGCAGCTCGCGCTGCGCCTCCGTCTCCACGCCCTCTGCCACGAGCTCGAGATCGAGCGTACGCGCGAGCCCCACCACCGCGTTGACGATCGCCTGATCGTTGCGCGAAGTGATGAGGTTCTCGACGAAGCTTCGATCGATCTTCAGCTTCGAGAGCGGGAAGCGCTGCAGATACGCCAGACTCGAATACCCCGTGCCGAAGTCGTCCACCGCGAAGCGAATGCCAAGCGAGGTGAGCTCTTCGAGCAGCGTTTTCGCATGCTGCGGATCGTGCATGAGCAGGCTTTCGGTGATCTCGAACACCAGCCGGCCCGGATCGACTCCGGTGAGCTCGATCGCCTCCTCGACACTTTCCCTGAACCGCGGATTACGGAACTGCTGGGGCGAGACATTGACCGCGACGTACTGCAGCTCGATGCCTTGCTCGTCCCATTGGGTCAGTTGCATACAGGCAGCCTTCAAAACCCAGTTGCCGAGATAATTAATCAGGCCGACGGATTCCGCAAGCGGAATAAACGTTGATGGCGGCACGAGACCGTGCAATGGATGTTGCCAGCGGATCAATGCCTCCACGCCGACCACGCCGCGCGAAGCGCTGCTCGTGATGGGCTGGAAGTGTAGCGAGAATTCGCCGTTGCGCACACCGTCGTAGAGGTCCGACTCCAGCTTCAGGCGTATGGCGTCGGTGGGATCGTCGACGGGCACGTGCAACGTCAGCGTGTTGCCGCCGATCGCCTTGGCCTGCTGGAGCGCCTGGTCCGCGCGGCGGATGAGCGGCGTGGTGTCGGCGCTGGCATCGGCCTCGCCCTCGCCCGCCCCGGAGGCGTCCGGGCGCTGGTCGGGATGGAAGGCAATGCCGATGCTCGCCGAAAGGTGCACGGGCTGGTTGCGAAACGAGTACGGCTGCAGGATGGAGGTGAGCAGGCGGCGGCCGAGCGCTTCGGCGGCGGCGCGCACTTCGTCGGGCGCGGCGTGGCGTTGCGGCGTGATCAGGATGGCGAACTCGTCGCTGCCGATGCGCGCGATCATCTCGCCCTGCAGCGCGAGGTGGGTGAGGCGCCGCGCGGTCTCGCGCAGCAGCTCGTCGCCGGCGTCGTAGCCGAGCGCGCGGTTCACGCGCTGATAGTCGTCGAGGTCGAGCAGCAGCAGCGCCACCGGCACGCCGAAATGGTCCGCGTCGGCCTGGGCGCGCTGCAGCTCGGGCGCGAGCGCGGTCTGGTTGGGCAGACCGGTGAGCGGATCGTGATGGAGCGCGTGGGTGAGCGCGGCCTCGGTGCCCTGCCAGCCGGAGACGTCGAAGCCCGCCACGGCGAAGCCGGTCGTCTCGCCATACTGGGCGCGCTGCACGCGCAGCTCCACGGGAAGCGGGTAGGTGAGCGCCTTGACGAGGTCGATGGTGTCCTTTTCCACGGCGCCGCTGTGCGCGGCGCGCGCGATCAGCGCCTCGAGGCGCTCGTGATGCTCGGGGGTGACGATGTCGGCGAGCGTCGCGCCGAGCAGGAACTCGCGGTGATATCCCGCGAAGCGCAGGCTCGCGTCGGAGACGTAGAGAAAGTGCAGCCTCGCGTCCACGTGCACGAGGAAGTCCACCGCGGCGGCCGTGTTCTCGAACGATAGCGAAACGGCGTCGGCGTAGTCGGGTTCGGCGGCGGGAGGCGAGGGGGGCACGAGCGGCGCGGCGGCTTTGTCGTCGGCTGTTTCGGCTGCGCGCGCCGCGCTCTGCGCCTGCGCGGCATGTGAGGCGTTCGCGTCGCCAGGCATGGGCGGGTCGCCGGCAACGCCCTTGAGGCCGGCAAGCGCGTAAAACCGGTCGACGACCGTGCGCAACCAGCCCTCGCGGGGCGCGGAGATCCTGTTCGCTTCCATGTCTGTCGCTGGCAACCCTTTGTTTGTCTGTGGCATCCCGGCCGGTTTCCACGTCCGTCTGAAGCCGCCCATCAGAGCAAGTTATCGACCCGGGACGGGAAATCTTTAGCCGCGGCGACCGAAAAAACACCTAACGCATAAACGTGACGGGAGATCGGTGCGGTGGCGTCCAGATTCGGTTAAAGTGGCGCCGGTCGAGACGCCGTTCGCCATGCGCGATGGGTCGGCGCGCGTGAAGCGCCCGTCTTGCGGGCCGCAGGGGCGGCCCGGCGCGTCGGCGGCCATTACCGGCCATTCCATCCGTACGAGTCATCCGCCATGTCCGATTCATCGTCAGCGTTTGCCGCGCCGGCAAGCGAGGCTGCGCGAGACGATGCGGGCAGGGGCACCCCTGGTTCCGCGCCTTCTATGCCGTCAGCTTCACAACCGGACCTTGCTACCGGGTCATCAACGGGTCCGCAGCCGTTCGTCTATCTCGGGCGGCAGCCTATTCTCGATCGCAATGGCGCGCTCAACGCCTATGAGCTGCTGTTCCGCGGCGGCGCGCAGAACCGCGCGGACGTCGACGACGACGCGCTCGCCACGGCCCAGGTGATGACGCGCACGATCGGCCAGCTCGGCGTGCCCGCGGTGCTTGGCCGTCACTACGGCTATGTCAATATCAGCCGCGAGTTGCTGTTCGACGACATCGTGCATCTGCTGCCGCCGGGCCGCTTCGTGCTGGAGGTGCTCGAACACGTGCGCTTCGACGCCGCGGTGCTGGAGCGTCTCGCGCAACTGCGGCGCGCCGGCTACCGCATTGCCTTCGACGACGTGTGCGAGATCACGGAGAACCTGCTGCGCGCGTTGCCCTACGCGGACATCATCAAGGTCGACCTGCTGCAAACCGAGCGCGCGGCATTGCCTGGGCTCGTCGCGAGCCTCGCCGCGCACGGCAAGACGCTGATCGCCGAGAAGGTCGAGACGGGCGAGGACTTCGAGCTGGCCTCGTCGCTCGGCTTCGAGCTGTTTCAGGGCTACTTCTTCGCGCGCCCGCAGGTGCTGCGCGCGCCGCGCGTGCGCGCGTCGCGCCTCGCGCTCGTGCGCCTGCTCGCGCTGGTCGCCAACGACGTCGGCACGGCTGAACTCGAGCGCGAACTGCGCAGCCACCCCGGCGTAGTGGTGCAACTGTTGCGTCTCGTCAATTCGAGCGCGTACTCACCGGGGCGGCCGATTTCGTCGCTGCGCGAAGCGGTGCTCGCGGCGGGCACGCGCCAGATCGCGCGCTGGGCGCAACTGCTGCTCTACGCGAGCGGACGCGACCTGCCCTGGGGCTCGGACCCGCTCGTGCAGCTCGCGGGCACGCGCTCGCATTTCATGGAACTTGCCGCGCGCAGCCTGAGCCCGCAGGACCCCGATTTTGCCGATGCCGCCTTCATGACCGGCATCTTCTCGCTCGTGCACGTGCTGGTCGGCTCGACGCCCGAGCACACGCTCGATCGTCTCGGCCTTGCACGCGAGATCGTCGAGGCCGTCGACGGTCATCGCGGCGAGCTCGGTACGCTGCTGCGCATCGCGACCGCGGCCGAGCGCGGCGATCACGACGGCGCGCAGCGCCTCGCGCGCGAGGCGGGGGGCATGTTCAATGCGCTCACGCCGCCGCTGCTCGGCGAGTTGAACCTGTGGGCCGGCGCGTGGTTCACGGCTTATGCCGAGGGTTGAATACAGCTTGTCAGGTTTGCGCCCGGGGGACGCGCTGCGAGTGCCGCAATTGTGTGATCCAATATCGGTATCGTCGCGGCGTCATGCGTCTCATTTGCATGATGGGCAAGACCCGCGGGCAAAACGCGCGCCGGCGTGGCGATTCAACTCGAGGGCATTTGACATGAAACCGAGGTTCTTTGCGGCGGGAGCCGCGGCGCTCGTCTGCGCCGGGCTTGCGCTCTTTACGCTGTCTGCGCAGGCAACGCTCAAGCCAGGCGATTCCGCCCCCGACTTCACGACCCAGGCATCGCTGGGCGGCAAGACCTACACCTATTCGCTCGCTTCGGAGCTCAAGAAGGGGCCAGTGGTGGTGTACTTCTATCCGGCTGCGTTCACGAAGGGCTGCACGATCGAGGCGCACGAATTCGCTGAAGCGGTCGATCAGTACAAGCAGTACGGTGCGACCGTGATCGGCGTTTCGCACGACAACATCGACACGCTCACGAAGTTTTCGGTGAGCGAGTGCCGCAGCAAGTTCCCGGTTGCCGCCGACGAAGACTCGAAGATCATCAAGTCGTACGACGCGTCGATGCCGCTGCACGAGTCGATGGCCAATCGCGTGTCGTATGTGATCGCGCCGGACGGCAAGATCATCTACGAATACACGAGCCTGTCGCCGGACCAGCACGTGAGTAACACGTTGCGCGCCTTGAAGGAGTGGGCCGCGCAGCATCCGCAGCAGTAGGGATCGCAAGTTATCGCAAACGTAGTAAGCCATGGGGCCCGCCACGCGCGCGGGCCTCGTCGCGATCTGTCCCAGTCGTCCCTCCGCGTTTCGCCCCTGGTTTTTCTCTCCCGCCGCACGGATCCCTCGCATGCCGATCGTCGTCGTTCTACTTGCCTTTGCCGCGCTCGTCTACGGCGCGTACTGGTCCTTCAACGCCATCGCGGCGCACTTCGGCACGGGCGTTGCCGTGGGCGCAGCGGTGGTTGCCGCAGCGTTGTTCGCCGCGCTCATCGCCTGGGTGTGGCGCCGGATGCGCGACGTGGCGCCCAATATGCGCGGCGAAGGCGACTGGACACACCGCGTGGCCGGTGCCTGGGGCGAGGCCCGTCTCGCGGCGGGCAAGCGCTTCTGCGAGCTGACGCAGGGCGGCGCGCATGGCGCGTATATCTTCGCCGACCTGCAAGGCGCCCAGGCGGCGCGCGATGCCAACGGCTGGCACGTGGCGCTGCGAGTGGCCGACCCGAAGCGCCCGCTCTGGCAATTGCCGATGCCAAGCGAGCGCGAAGCGAAGCGCTGGGCGCGTATTTTCACGCTGGCGATTGCGCAAAAACTCTGAGCGCGGCGGCGGCGCTGAACGATCCGGGCGCAGCGCTGTCCCAACTACTTCCCGGCAACGCAGACTGGATATGTCACGAAAACCCTGGATCGCGGCGGCGTTGATCGCTGTCTGCGCCACGCTGCTCGCGGCGTGCGACCAGCAAAAGGTCGCCGACGCCGTCAACGCGATCAAGCCCGATTCGATGGCGTTCGGCGGCCTGCGCATTGGCGTGTCGACGGTCGAGGACGTGCGCCGGCAGGCGGGCAAGCCCGAAATGGTGTGGGAGGACGACGACGGCGCGCAGCGCCTCGAATACCCGCGCGGGCCCAACGGCCTCACCACGTGGATGCTCGACTTCGACGCGGACGGCAAGCTCGTGGCGATGACCCAGGCGCTGACGGCGCAGAATATCGCTCAGGTCGTGCCCGGCATGACGCAGGACGAAGTGCGGCGCCTGCTCGGCAAGCCGGCCACGGTAGCAAAATATGCGCTGAGCCACGAGGAAGTATGGAGCTGGCACTGGGCCGAAGGCGGTGTGGCGGGGGACGGCATGTTCAACGCCCATTTCGCGCCGGATGGGCTCGTGATCAGGACCTCGCGCTCGGACGCACCGGGTCACGAGCAGCATTGAGTCGGCGAGCGCATCGATCGCATCGATCGCGCCAGCCGCAAGGAGAAAGCAGATGAAACGTATCGCGTTGCTATGGCATGTGGTGAAGGGCGATGCGCGCGTGCTGTGGCACGCGCTGCGCCAGCCGGGGCGTCCCGTGTGGCTCGTGCCCGCCACGGCGCTGCTCGCGCTCTATGCGCTCGACCCGTTCAATATCGCGATGCCGGTCGCCGGTGTCGTGGACGACGGCATCATCGTGCCGCTCGTGTTGCACCTGATCGTGCGTTGCCTGCCTGCGCATTTGCGCCACCCGCGGCCTCGCCAGGCACGCGCATAAAAAAACGGCTGAAGCCACGCTTCAGCCGTCTTCTACTGCGGGAGCGCTCGCTCACTCCACTTGCGCCGCGGGCGCCGCGCGCCCGCGCTTCGCATCCCACCACACGCGCAGCCGGTCCATGTACAGGTACACCACCGGCGTCGTATAGAGCGTGAGCATCTGGCTCACGATCAGCCCGCCCACGATCGAGATACCGAGCGGCGCGCGCAACTCCGCACCTTCGCCGCGCCCGAACGCGAGCGGCAGCGCGCCGAGCAGCGCCGCGCAGGTCGTCATCATGATCGGCCGGAAGCGCAGCAGGCAGGCCTGGTGAATCGCGTCGCGCGAACTCAGCCCCTCACGCGAGGCCTGGATCGCGAAGTCCACCATCATGATCGCGTTCTTCTTCACAATGCCGATCAGCAGAATCACGCCGATCAGCGCGATGATGCTGAACTCCGTCTTGAAGAGCAGCAGCGCGAGCAGCGCGCCCACGCCCGCCGAGGGCAGGGTGGAGAGAATCGTGAGCGGGTGGATATAGCTCTCGTACAGAATGCCCAACACGATATACACGGCCGCGAGCGCCGCGAGAATCAGCAGCGGCTGGTTGTCCAGCGATTGCTGGAACGCCTGCGCCGTGCCCTGGAAGCTGCCGTGGATCGTCGCGGGCATGCCGATCTCGCCCATCGTGTCGTAGATCGCCTGGGTGGCGTCGGAGAGCGATTTGCCGGGCGGCAGGTTGAACGAGATCGTCGAGGCCACGAACTGGCTCTGGTGATTCACCGAAAGCGGCGTCGTGCCGGGGCCGAACGAGGCGATCGACGAGAGCGGCACCATCGTTTCCTTCGACGTGGACACAGCCGCGCCCGACGACGCGCTCGACTTGCCGCTCGCGGCGAGCGAGTTGGTCGCGAGGTTGCGCGCGGAGTCGGCTGCGATGGCCGCGGCGCTCGACGCCGTGGTGGCGGCCGTGCCGCCCGTCTTGGCGGTGGTGGGGCCCGTCACCGTGCCCGCCGTCGCGTTGGTGCTCTGCGCGCCGCTCGCCGTGCCGCCCGAGGTGCTCACCCATATCTCGTTGAGCATGGTCGGGCTCTGCCAGTACTTCGGCGCGACTTCCATCACCACGTGGTACTGGTTGAGCGGGTTGTAGATCGTCGAGACCTGGCGCTGGCCGAACGCGTCGTAGAGCGTGTTGTCGATCTGCGAGGGCGTGATGTTCAGCCGCGCGGCGCTCTGCCGGTCGATGTTGATCATCGATTCGAGGCCGCCTTGCTGCTGGTCCGAATTCACGTCGGCGAGTTCGGGGCGCGCCTGCAGCGCCTCGGTGAGCTTCGGCCCCCACTTGTAGAGGTCGGCGGTGTTGTCCGCGAGCAGCGTGAACTGGTACTGCGCGTTCGACTGCCGGCCGCCCACGCGAATATCCTGCACCGCTTGCAGGAAGGTGCGCGCGCCCGCCACGTTCGAGAGCGGCCCGCGCAGTTGCGCGATCACTTCGTCGGCGGAAATCTTGCGCTCGCTCTTGGGCTTGAGCGAGACGAACATGAAGCCCGAGTTGGTCGCGCGCCCGCCCGAGAATCCCGCGACTGATTCCACCGCCGGGTTCGCCTGCACGATGCGCATCATCTCTGCGAACTTCACCTTCATCGCCTGGAACGAGGTGGACTGGTCGGCCTGGATGCCGCCGATCAGACGCCCCGTGTCCTGCTGCGGGAAGAAGCCCTTGGGCACGATCACGTAGAGCGCGA
This sequence comes from Paraburkholderia sp. BR14312, assembly GCF_040948675.1. Classification (NCBI taxonomy): domain Bacteria; kingdom Pseudomonadati; phylum Pseudomonadota; class Betaproteobacteria; order Burkholderiales; family Burkholderiaceae; genus Paraburkholderia; species Paraburkholderia sp. BR14312. Next base: position 472,861 of record NZ_JBFPKI010000007.1, on the reverse strand, counting down.
CGTTCAGCGCGATGGTCGCGACGAGCGTGAGCAGGATGACGAACGGATGCGCCAGCGCCCAGCCGAGCGTGCGCTCGTAGCCGCCCTGCATGCGCTGGAAGCCGCGCTCGAGCCACTGCGCGAAGCGGCCTTCTTCCTTCTTCTCGTGCGCTTCTTCGAGCAGGCGCGAGCACATCATCGGCGTGAGCGTGAGCGATACAGCGAGCGACACCGCAATGGCGAGCGAGAGCGTGAGCGCGAACTCGCGGAACAGGCGCCCGACGATGCCGCCCATCAGCAAAATAGGCAGGAACACGGCGACGAGCGAGACGCTGATCGAGAGCACCGTGAAGCCCACTTCGCGCGCGCCGAGCAGCGCCGCCTTCATGCGCGGCACGCCGTTTTCGATATGCCGCGAGATGTTCTCGAGCACGACGATGGCGTCGTCGACGACGAAGCCGGTCGCGATGGTGAGCGCCATCAGCGAGAGGTTGTCGAGCGAAAAGCCCATCAGGTACATGGCCGCGAAGGTGCCGATGATCGAGATGGGCACGGCCACGCTCGGAATGAGCGTCGCGCGCCAGTTGCGCAGGAACAGGAACACCACCATCACGACGAGCGCCACGGCGATGATGAGCGTGCGCTCGGTGTCCTTGAGCGAGGAGCGGATCGTGACCGAGCGGTCGGACGTCGGGATCACCTCGACGTCGGCGGGCAGCGACGCCTTGAGCTGCGGCAGCATGGCGATCACGCGGTCCACGGTCTCGATGATGTTCGCGCCCGGCTGGCGGTAGAGGATCACGAGCACGGAACGCTTGCCGTTGGCGAGTCCGATGTTGCGCAGGTCTTCCACCGAATCGACCACTTCGCCCACGTCGGAGAGCTTCACGCCCGCGCCGTTGCGGTAGGCGATCACGAGGTCCTTGTACTGGCTCGCCTTGCTCGCCTGGTCATTGGTGTAGAGCTGAAAGCGCTGCGGACCGAATTCGATATCGCCCTTGGGGCTGTTCGCGTTGGCCGAGGCGAGCGCGGCGCGCACGTCCTCGAGGCCGATGCCGTAGTGAAAGAGCGCATGCGGCTCCAGCTCCACGCGCACGGCCGGATTGGCCGAGCCGCTCACGTCGACTTCGCCCACGCCGTCCACCTGCGAGAGCGACTGCTGCAGCACCGTCGCCGCCGAGTCGTAGAGCTGGCCCGCGCTCAACGTGGGCGAGGTGAGCGCGAGAATCAGAATCGGCGCGTCGGCCGGGTTGACCTTGTGGTAGGTCGGGTTCTGCCGCAGGCTCGTGGGCAGGTCCGCGCGCGCGGCGTTGATCGCCGCCTGCACGTCGCGCGCCGCACCGTCGATGTCGCGGTTCAGGCCGAATTGCAGCGTGATGCGCGTGCTGCCCACCGAGCTTTGCGAGGTCATCTCCGAGACGTCGGCGATCGAGCCCAGATGCCGCTCCAGCGGGCTCGCCACGCTGGTTGCCACCGTTTCGGGGCTTGCGCCCGGCAAGGTGGCCTGCACGGAGATGGTCGGAAAGTCCACCTGCGGCAAGGGCGCGACCGGCAGCTTCGTGAACGCGAAGAGGCCGGCCAGCGCGATGCCGACGGCGAGCAGCGTGGTCGCGACGGGGCGCGAGATGAACGGGCGCGAGAGATTCATCGCGTCAGCTCTCCGACGAAGACGACGCCGCGCCGTGCGAACCGCCGCCAAAGCGCTGGCGCAGACGCTGCGCGATCCGGTCGAACGCGAGGTAGATCACCGGCGTCGTGAAGAGCGTGAGCGCCTGGCTCACGATCAGGCCGCCCGCAATCGCGATGCCGAGCGGCCGGCGCAGCTCGCTGCCCGCGCCGTAGCCGAGGATCAGCGGCACGGCGCCGAGCAGCGCCGCCATCGTCGTCATCATGATCGGCCGGAAGCGCAGCAGACACGCCTGGTAGATCGCCTCGCGCGGCGGCTTGCCTTCGTGGCGCTCGGCCTCGAGCGCGAAGTCGATCATCATGATGGCGTTCTTCTTCACGATGCCGATCAAGAGCACGATGCCGATGATGCCGATGATGTCGAGGTCGTGCCCGGTCAGGATCAGCGCGAGCAAAGCGCCGATCCCGGCCGACGGCAGCGTCGAGAGAATCGTGATCGGGTGCACGAAGCTCTCGTACAGCACGCCGAGCACGATATACATCGTGACGATGGCCGCGAGGATCAGGAACAGCTCGTTGGACAGCGACGCCTGGAACGCGAGCGCGGCGCCCTGGAAGCGGGTCTGGAACGAGCCCGGCAGGCCGATGTCTTTTTCCGCCTGCTCGATCGCCTTCACCGCCGCGCCGAGCGAGGCGCCCTGAGCCAGGTTGAACGAGATCGTCGTGGCCGGGAACTGCGAGAGATGCGTGACGAGCAGCGGCGCGGGCCGCTCGTGGAACTTCGCGATGGCCGAGAGCGGCACCTGGCCCGTGCTCGAGGTCGAGGAGGGCAGGTAGATCGAATTCAGCGCGTCGGTGTAGTGCTGCAGAACCGGATCGGCTTCCAGAATCACGCGGTACTGGTTCGACTGCGTGAAGATCGTCGAGATGATGCGCTGGCCGTAGGCGTCGTAGAGCGCGTTATCCACCGTCGCGGGCGTGATGCCGTAGCGCGCGGCGCTCGCGCGGTCGATCTCGATGAACACCGAGCTGCCCTGGTCCTGCAGGTCGGTCGCCACATCCGCGAGTTCGGGCAGTTGCTTCAGGCGCTGCACGAGCTTCGGCACCCAGGTCGTGAAGTCCTGGATGTTCGGCGTGGTGAGCATGAACTGATACTGCGTGGGGCTCACCGTCGAGTCGATCGTGAGGTCCTGCACCGGCTGCATGTAGAGCGTCGCGCCCGGCACGTGGGCCACACTCGTTTGCAGGTCGCGGATGATCTCGCTCGCCGTTTCGCTGCGGTCGTCGCGCGGCTTCAGGTTGATGAGCATGCGGCCGCTGTTGAGCGTGATATTGGTGCCGTCCACGCCGATGAACGAGGTGAGGCTCTCGACGTTCTCGTTCTTGAGAATCTCCACGGCGAGCGCCTGCTGGCGCTCGGCCATCGACGCATACGACACCGATTGCGGCATCTGGGTGATGGCCTGGATCACGCCCGTGTCCTGCACGGGGAAGAAACCCTTGGGCACGATCGCGTAGAGAATGCCGGTGAGCACGAGTGTGATGAGGAACACGATCATTGTGAGGCGCTGGCGTGCGAGCACCCATTCGAGCGCCACGCCGTAGCGGCCGATCACATAGTCGAAGAACGCATGCACGCGCGCCTCGAAGCGGTGGCTTTCGGGCGGCGGCGTGTGGCGCAGCATTTTCGCGCACATCATCGGCACGAGCGTGAGCGAGACCACGGCCGAGATCACGATCGTCACCGCGAGCGTGATGGCGAATTCGTGGAACAGGCGGCCCACCACGTCGCCCATGAACAGCAGCGGAATCAGCACGGCGATCAGCGACACCGTCAGCGAGATGATGGTGAAGCCGATCTGCTTGCTGCCCTTAAGCGCCGCTTCGAGCGGGGTGTCGCCCGCCTCCACGTAGCGCGCGATGTTCTCGATCATGACGATGGCGTCGTCCACCACGAAACCGGTCGCGATGGTGAGCGCCATCAACGACAGGTTGTCGAGCGAGAAGCCGCACAGGTACATGACCGCGAGCGTGCCGATCAGCGATAGCGGCACCGAAAGGCTCGGAATGATCGTGGCGTAGATGTTCGCGAGGAACAGGTACATCACGAGCACCACGAGCACCACCGACATCAGCAGCTCGAACTGCACGTCGCGCACCGAGGCGCGGATCGTGGTGGTGCGGTCGGTGACGATCTGCACGTCGAGCGAAGAGGGCAGCGATTCCTGCAGTTGCGGCAGGAGCGCCTTGATGCTGTCCACCACCTGGATCACGTTCGCGCCCGGCTGGCGCTGCACGTTCAGGATGATCGCGGGGGTGCCGTCGGCCCACGCGCCGAGCTTGGTGTTCTCCGCGCCCTGCACGATGTTCGCGACGTCGGTGAGCATGACGGGGCGGCCGTTGCGGTAGGCGATTACCGCGTCCTTGTAGGCGTCGGCGTCGGTCAGCTGGTCGTTCGCGTTGATCGTGTAGGCGCGCGTGGGGCCGTCGAAGTTGCCCTTGGGCGTGTTGACGTTCAGGTTCGAAATGCTCGTGCGCAGGTCGTCGAGGTTCAGGCCGTAGGCCGCGAGCGCGCGCGGATTCGCCTGGATGCGCACGGCAGGGCGCTGGCCGCCCGAGAGGCTCACGAGGCCCACGCCCGCCACCTGCGAGATTTTCTGCGCGAGGCGGGTGTCGGCGAGATCCTGGATCTGCGTGAGCGGCAGCGTCTTCGAGGTGATCGCGAGCGTGAGGATCGGCGCGTCGGCGGGGTTGACCTTGGCGTAGATCGGCGGCGCGGGCAGGTCCGAGGGCAGCAGGTTGCCGGCCGCGTTGATGGCGGCCTGCACTTCCTGTTCGGCCACGTCGAGCGGCAGGTCGAGGCTGAACTGGAGCGTGATGACCGAGGAGCCCGCCGAACTCTGCGACGACATCTGGTTGAGCGACGGCATCTGCCCGAATTGACGTTCGAGCGGCGCCGTGACCGAGGACGTCATCACGTCCGGACTCGCCCCCGGGTAGAAGGTCTGCACCTGGATGGTCGGGTAATCGACTTCAGGCAGCGCGGAAAGCGGCAGAAAGCGCAGCGCGACGAGACCGACCAGCATGATCGCCGCCATGAGCAGCGCCGTGCCGACCGGCCGCAGGATAAAGGCGCGGGATGGATTCATGCTGGCTTACTGGGCTTGCGTCTGCGAGGCGTGGCGATGGCCATGACGCGCGCCCGAGGCCGCGCCGGCCCCTGATGCGCCTTGCGCGCCCGCGGCTCCCGACGCTCCCGACGCTCCCTTAGCGTGTTGCGGATGCTCGGCGGGAATCGTGATCTTCGCGCCTTCGCGCAGACGGTCGGAGCCGTCGGTCACGACGCGCTCGCCCACGGTGAGGCCCGAGGCGATGCTGGTGCGTTCGGCATCGACGGGGCCGACCTTCACGAGCCGCACCGTCACCGTGTTGTCGGGCTTCGCGACATAGACGTACTGCCCCTGCGAGCCGTTGAGCACGGCCGAAGTGGGCACGATCACGGCGTCGTGGATCGTATCGACGAGCAGGCGCGCGTTCACGAACTGGTTCGGAAAGAGCCCCTGCTCATGGTTCGTGAAGCTCGCGCGCAGCTTGACGGTGCCCGTGGTGGTGTCGATCTGGTTGTCGATGGTCTGGAGCGAGCCGGCTTCGAGCAGCGTCGTGTTGCTGCGGTCGTAGGCCGTGACCGACATTTTCGTGCCCGCGCGCAGCTGCTTCATGATGGGGGGCAGGTTGTCCTCCGAAGTCGTGAAGATCACGCTGATCGGCTCGAGCTGCGTGAGCACGACGATGCCGTTGGTGTCGCTGGGCGTCACGTAGTTGCCCGGATCGACCTGGCGCAGGCCCACGCGGCCCGAGACGGGCGCCGTGATGCGCGCATAGGTCAGGTCGAGCTTGTAGGTATCGACGCTGGCCTGATCGGACTTGACGGTGCCCTCATATTGCTTGACGAGCGAGGCCTGGGTGTCGACCTGCTGGCTCGCGATCGAGTCTTGCGAGAGCAGCGTCTGGTAGCGCTTGAGGTCGAGGCGCGCCGTGGCGAGCAGCGCCTGGTCGCGCGCGAGCTGGCCTTCGGCGTTGGCGAGCGAGATCTGGTAGGGGCGCGGGTCGATCTGGGCGAGCACGTCGCCCTTTTTCACCATCTGGCCTTCCTGGAAGTACACGTCCTGAAGCGTGCCGGATAGTTGCGTGCGCACCGTGATGTCGGCAAGCGGCGTGACCGTGCCGAGCGCGGTGATGACGATGGGCATGTCGCCGGCCTTCGCCGTCGCCACGCTCACGGGCTGCGGCATGTTGGCCATGGCGCCCGGACCGCCGCGCCGCGCGTGCGCGCCGGCCGCCGGTGCGGCGTTGCCGCCCGAGAGCGCCTTGTTCCACGGCTGCCAGCGCGCGAGCACGATGCCGGTGATCACGATGACCACACCCAGTGCGATGAACTTGCCCTTGCCGCGCCTCGCGGCGACCGGAGCGGGGGACTGCGGCGTCGTGTCTTTACGGGGGGAATCCGGGCGCTTTTCTTGTTGATCCATCGGTCAGGTCGGTAACAGGTTCTCGAAGCGGGGTTCTCGAAGGCTCTTGGCGGAGCTCACTACAGGGGGCCGGCCGCGAAGCGCTCGCACAAGCGCGCCGCAGCGCATGGCGCCGGCGCAACGGCGCGCGCCGATGCCACCCAGGCCGTGCGCTAGCAAGATGTCAGGACGCGCCGCGCTGCGGCCCGGGTGCCGCGCCATGCGCTCACGGGCATGGACGGCGTCGCTGGCGGCTGGCTGGCGTAATGGGCGAAGGGCGGCGGCGCGGCTGGCCCTTGCCGCCAAAAAGCATGATGCTACGTTGCCCCCTTCGTTACAGTCCAGTGCCGTTTCTTTCGAGACGTTACGAGCGTTACACCCTTCGAGTGCTTTTTGTAAGGCGCAGCCGCTCGTGTTGTCAGGTCGCGTGAGGCAGGCGCAGGGCGCCGCCGATTTCGTCGACGACGTGCGCAACGCATTCGCGCATCAGCGGCACGACGTGGCTGACGAGCCACTCGCGCGGGCACTGCTGCGCGGCGCCGCCGCAGTTGATGGCGTAGATCTCGCCGTTGGGACCCGCGAACGCCGTGGCGATGGCGTTGAGCCCTTCGTACCATTCGCCGATCGCGAGCCCGTAGCCGTGGGCGGCGGTCTCGGCGAGCGCGGCGTCGAGACGGCTGCCGAAGACGCCCCAGTCGTTGCCGGTCGAAGTCTGCAGCGCGGCGGTGAGTTCCGCGCGCGCGTGCGGGTCGAGCGCGGCGAGGTAGGCGCGTCCGACGGCGGTGCGGCCCATGTCGATGCGCGAGCCGACCTCGAGGCGCGTGACGAGCACGGCGGTGCGCGGGCGGATCGCGTCGATCACGACCATGTCCAGACGGTCGCGCACGGTCAGGTGCACCGAGAGCGCGGTGCGCTCGGCCAGCCGCGTGAGAAACGGCCGCGCCCGGCTGCGGATGTCGGCGTTGCGCAGGAAGCCGTTGGACAGCTCGAGCACCGACGAAGTGAGCACGAAGCGTTCGCTGTCGGGCAGCCGGGCGAGAAAGCCCGTGCTCACGAGCGTGCCCGTGAGGCGCGAAAGCGTGGGCTTGGGAATGCCCGTCAGTTCGGTCAGTTCGCGGTTGCTGAGCGGCGCGTCGGCGGCCGCGACGCAGCGCAGGACGGCAAGGCCGCGCGCGAGCGCCGTCACTTCGTCGGCGCCGCCGTCTTTATCTCGCGGAGCGTCTTCAGGAAGGCGCGAATCGGGTGCGGAAGTCATTGGCGGGACAATTTTCCGAAACAGGATTTCAGTTTTGAGATTTCGCGCGAGCCGTTACAAAGTCAGCGCGGGCGTGCCGCGCGATACAGCCGTTTGCGTTCGATCAATGCGGCGCTCCCTAAATTAGGGCGCTAATTCTCAGACGATTGTAATGGATGCCAGAAGCTCGACGATTGGCGCATTTTGGCGAGATTTTGCTTGACTTAGTCAGCATGTAGGTAAAAAATGGAATGCGATTTCGGCAATCCGCCTCGACCCCGCAAAATTGCGGGGTTTTAATGTGCCATGCGGTATGCAATTCGCATAATTGCGCATCTTTTTCCGACGGCACGGCGCATCCGAATACCGGCTCTCAGGTTCTAGCACGGCCCTCGGAATGGCTAGAACTTTTCAAGGCGCCACGTGCAAACGTGGCGCTTTTTTTTCCGCCGGCTCCAAATCCACGAACGTGCGCCAGGCGGCCGGTCAGGCGACCTCGCCGCTATAGCGCTCCCGCAACTCACGCTTGAGCACCTTGCCGATCGGGCTGCGCGGTAGCGCGTCGACGATCACCACGTCGGCAAGTCGCTGCAACTTCCCCAATTGCCCGTTGGCCCAAGCGGCGAGCGTGTCGGCGGTCAATGCCGAACCGCGCCGGAGCGTGACGAACGCCACCGGCGTTTCGCCCCAGCGCGCCGATGGAACGCCAACCACCGCGGATTCGGCGACTTCGGGGTGTCGGGCGAGCACCTGTTCCAGATCACTTGGATAGATGTTGAAGCCGCCCGAGATGATCATGTCCTTCTTGCGGTCCATCAGCACGAGGAAGCCGTCTTCGTCGAAGCGGCCGACATCCCCGGTTCGAATGAAGCGCCGCCCATCGCCGTCGTACCACTCGGCTTGCGCCGTCTTGTCCGGTTGCCGGTAGTAGCCGGTCATCATGGCAGGCGAGCGCCCGACGATTTCACCGGCTTCCCCGGCGGCGACCTCGCGTCCGTCGGCATCGATCAGGCGCATTTCATGGCCGTTCAGCGGGCGGCCAACGGTGTGCAGCTTGTCGGGAAACTCGTCCGCGCAAAGCTCGCATGACGCGCCGCCTTCGGTCATGCCATAGAACTCGGTGAGTTTGCCCGGCCACCTGCGCAGGGCGTCCGCCTTGAGGGCCGCCGCGAACGGCGCGCTCGTGCAGAACTTCGAGTGGAAGCTGGACAGGTCGTAGCGATCGAAGTCCGGATGACCGAGGATGCGTTGGTATTGCACCGGAACCAGCATGGTGTGCGTGACATGCTTGCGCTCGGCAAGCTCGAGATATTGCTTCGCATCGAACTTCGGCATGAGGACGACCGTTCCGCCGAGCGCGAGCGTCGGGAAGAAGCTCACCAGCGTGGTGTTCGAATAGAGGGGCGTCGCAATCAAGGTGACGGCGTGCGGCCCGTATCCGCGCTCGAGACTTCGCAGCGTATAGGCGTAACGCATCGCGTGCGACTGGACGATCCCTTTGGGCGCGCCCGTCGTGCCGGACGAGTAAATGATGTTGAACGCCCACTCCGGCCGAATTTCCACGTGCGAGGGCGCGGCGCCCACGGGCGCGAGCCAGGCATCGAATTGCCCGGCTGCACCGATGTCGACGACGCGCAGCGCAGGCGGCAGCGTGACGCCCGCAAGCAACTGGCAAACCGCCGCATCGGCGAAGAGGATTTGCGCCCGCGAGTTCTCCAGCATGGCGACGAGGCTGTCCGCATGCGTGGAGGGCGACAGCGGGGCGACCGCGAGTCCTGCCCGGAGCGCGCCGAAGAAAACGGCGGCATAGGGGATGGAACTCGACGCACAAATGGCCACGACGTCTTCGGGTGCCAGCCCGTCACGCTGCAGCGCGGCCGCACAGCGGTCGATCAGCGCATCGAGCGCGGCGAACGTGACGGTCTCGTCTTCGCAGACAATGGCCGCGCGCGCGCCGTGTTCCGCCGTGCGTTGGCGAATCATGGCGGTCAAGTCGACGAACGGGGAGTCGGGGGACGGGGACTGCACGGACATGGCCTCATACCTCACTGGAAAGATGTTTTCGCGGGCGTGATGCAGTTCTCTTGCGCAATGGTCTCCCTTTTGATGGGCGCGCGGGCACGCTTCACGGTTTGTGAACGTGCGTTCGATTCTCGGGCTGGTCATTGCGCCAGGCAACGACAATTTTGTTGGACAGACCGTCAAGGCGACTTTGACAGCTCGCCCCCAAGGACGCGGCGTCATGTGAACCGACCTACGTTCCCTTTCTGCCATACCATCGCTCATCACCCGTTCGATGGAGTCGCACATGCTCTCCGAAGAGGAACTGGCGTTGCTCGACGCCATCCGCGAAACCGGCAGCCTGTCGCGCGCGGCGGCACGGCTGAACAAGGCGCCTTCCACGATCTCCCATGCGGCGCGCCAACTCGAGGCGCGCTTCGACGCGCTGCTCTTCGACCGCCGGCGCTACCGGCTGCAGCTCACTCCAGCCGGGCATCTGCTCGCCGAGGAGGCGAGCCGCCTGATGCAGGACGTCGCGCGCATGACGCAGCGCGTGCGCCAGGTCGCGAACGGCTGGGAAGACCGCTTGTGGATCGTCACCGACGAGATTCTCGAATTCGAACTGCTCATGCCGGTGATCCGCGACTTCGACGCGCTGCAGTCGGGCGTCAAGCTGCGTTTCACGCACGAGGTGCTTTCCGGCACCTGGGAGGCGCTGCGCGACGGCCGCGCCGATCTCATCGTCGGTGCGACCAACGAACCGCCCGCCATCGACGGCCTGCACTGGTTCGAACTCGGCGTGATGGAGTGGGTGTTCGCGGTGGCGCCTCGCCATCGGCTCGCGGGCGAGAAGGCGCCGCTCACGCGCGAGCGCATGCTGGCTGAGCGCGGCGTAGCGGTCGGCGATTCGGCACGGCTCACGCCGGGCCGCGGCTACGGGCTGCTCGGGGGGCAGGAGGTGCTGGCGGTGCCGTCGATGCGCGCGAAGATCCTCGCGCAGCGCGCGGGCCTGGGTGTCGGCTGGGTGCCGCGGCGGCGCGCGGCGAAGCTCATCGAGCGCGGTGAACTGGTCGCGAAGGTCACGGCGAACCCGCGCGAGCCGAACATGCTTTACGTGGCGTGGCGCGGTGAACACGTGGGACGCGCACTGCAATGGTGGATCGACCGGCTGCGCGAGCCGCGTCTTGCCAGGCGCCTCGTGGACGGAATCGAGGTCACGGGCTGAAGCCGGCTGCCCGTGCAAAACGTTCGACAGCTTCGAACGTCTGCGCCAAAACCTTCGTACGGCAGAAAGCGCGCCGCCCGGCAATATGGCATCACAGTCTCAGATCGAGACTATCCCCTTCAAGGAGAACGTCATGAACCGCTTTGCAAACAAAACTGTCCTCGTCACCGGCGGAACCAGCGGTATCGGCCTCGCTGCCGCACAGGCCTATGCCGCCGAAGGCGCGCACGTCATCGTCACGGGCCGCGACGAAGCCGGCCTCGAAGCCGCGCGGCGCGCGCTCGGCCCGAACGCGCACGCATGGCGCAACGACGCGGCCTCGATCACCGGCGCGCGCGAGCTGGCCGCCGCCGTGCGCGACGCCGGCCTGCGCCTCGACGCGGTGTTCATCAATGCGGGTGTGGCGAAGCTCGCGCCGTTCGAGCAAGTGGACGAAGCGCTCTGGGACGTCACCTTCGACACCAACGTGAAGGGCGCGTACTTCCAGATTCAATCGCTCCTGCCGGTGCTGGGCGACGGTGCGGCCATCGTGCTCAACGGCTCGATCAACGCGCATATCGGCATGCCCACGTCGTCGGTGTATGCGGCGAGCAAGGCCGCGCTGATCTCGTTCGCGAAGACACTTTCGGCCGAACTGCTGCCGCGCGGCATTCGCGTGAACGTGGTGAGCCCCGGGCCCGTGAAGACGCCGCTCTACAACAAGTTCGGCATGGATGCCGCCGCGCTCGCGGCGGCCGAGGAATCGATTCGTGGGCTGGTGCCGCTCAAGCGCTTTGCGACGGCGGAAGAGATCGCGTCGACCGTGCTGCATCTGAGCGCGGCGGAATCGGCCTTCATGATCGGCACCGAAGTGATCGTCGCCGGCGGCATGGGCCAGCTTTGATGATCCGTTAGTGATGCGTACGGAATGCGGGCGGCAGGGCGCCGCCCGCGTGAGCGTACTGCGCGTCGGTCAGGAAACCGTTTCGCGTTCCGGCGTGGCCGTGATCTTGTGGATCGACAGGTCGGTGCCGTTGAATTCCTGTTCGCGATCGATGCGCAGCCCAACGAATTTGCGCAGCAGGCCGTACACCACGAGCCCGCCAAGGAAGGCGATCGCGATGCCCGCAATCGTGCCGACGATCTGCGCGCCGAGCGAGACGCCGCCCAGGCCGCCGAGCCAGCGCTGGCCGAAAATGCCCGCGGCGATGCCGCCCCATGCGCCGCACAGGCCGTGCAGCGGCCACACGCCGAGCACGTCGTCGATGCGCCAGCGGTTCTGCACGCAGGTGAACATATAGACGAACAGCGCGCCGGCAACCGCCCCCGTCACGAGCGCGCCGAGCGGATGCATGATGTCCGAGCCCGCGCACACGGCCACGAGCCCCGCGAGCGGCCCGTTGTACGTGAAGCCCGGATCGTTGCGGCCTGCGAACCACGCGGCGAGCGTGCCGCCCACCATCGCCATGAGCGAGTTGACGGCAACAAGACCGCTGATCTTGTCGATGGTCTGCGCGCTCATGACGTTGAAGCCGAACCAGCCCACCGCGAGCACCCATGCGCCCAGCGCGAGGAACGGGATGTTCGAAGGCGGGTGCGCGGCGATGCGGCCGTCGCGCGTATAGCGGCCGTGGCGCGGCCCGAGCAGCAGCACGGCCGGCAGGGCGATCCAGCCGCCGAACGCGTGGACGACTACCGAGCCCGCGAAGTCATGGAACGGCACGCCGAACACGTGCGTCATCGCATCCTCGAAACCGAGGCGGTTGTTCCACACCATCCCCTCGAAGAACGGGTAGATGAAGCCGACGATCACGAAGGTCGCGAACAGCTGCGGATTGAACTTCGAGCGCTCGGCGATGCCGCCCGACACGATGGCCGGAATGGCCGCCGCGAAGGTGAGCAGGAAGAAGAAGCGCACGAGCGCGTAGCCGTTGTGCTCGGCGAGCACGTCGGCGTGCGAGAAGAACTGCACGCCGTAGGCGAGCGTATAGCCGATGAAGAAGTAGGCGATCGTCGAAATCGAAAAATCGACGAGGATCTTCACGAGCGCATTGACCTGGTTCTTCTTGCGCACGGTGCCGAGTTCGAGAAACGCGAACCCCGCGTGCATGGCGAGCACCATGGCGGCGCCCAGCAGCAGGAATAGCGTGTCGGTGCCGGTTTTTAGATTGTCCATCTGGCGTACCCAGTTTGCCCAAAATGGCGCATAGTGAGCAAGATATGGGCCAGCTTCAGCGCCAAACTGGTGAATTCGCAGCGAAAGCAGGCGTCAAGCCGGTGCGGCCGTGCACCGATGCGGAAAAATGGCAGGCGCCGTATCGCCGGTGCCGGTGCTGATTTCCGGGGCGCATGCACCACGTTCCGGCACAACCTCGGGGCTCCCGCGCAAAGGTGGGGAACTCGCGCGCCAAGTTAGGGCGCTTAATTCGATTTTCCTTTCCACATCAATGGATTGTCGGCGAATCGAAATCCTCTTGCGTTTTCGCGAGGATAAATTTCGGGCGCACATAGGGCGCAAACGCCGACATAATGGCCAGATTGCCACCTCACGCACGTCCGGCCGCCCGGTACCCGCCACGCAATGCGCCTCACGACCAAAGGGCTTCTACTGATCGCGATTCCCGCCGTGTTCGAACTGAGCTTGCTGTCGGCCATCGTGAAGGCCGAGACCGACGCCGCCGCCGCGGAGCGCTGGGGCCAGCACAGCCAGGCGGTGCTGGCGCAGGCTTCGCGCGTGCTCGAACCGGTGCTGGTCGAGTCGGTCAAGCTGCGCGGTGCGGTGGCGGCCAATGACACGAGCTATGCCACGCCGGTCTCGATGTGGATGGACGTGGACCGCCGCATCGACCGGCTCGTCGATCTCGTGGCCGATAATCCCACACAGGTCGAGCGCGCCGTGCAGATTCGCCACGCCGTGCAGAACTATCGCCAATGGTCGGACCGCGTGCAGGACCTCTTGCGTTCTGGCCGCCGCGCCGACCTGGCCGAGCGCTTTCGCGCGCTCATGGCCGCCGACGTGCTCGACCGCGTGCGCACGCAGATCGTCTCGTTCCAGACCGAGGAGCGCCGCCTCGACGTATTACGGGTGTCCGCCGCCGAAGCGGCGCGCGCCCAGCAGCAGACGCTCGTGATGACGGCAGTGCTTGGTTCGATCGTGCTGGTTGCGCTTGCCGTCTGGGTCTTTACGCGCGGGGTGCGCGGGCGGCTCGATGCGCTTTCCGACAACGCGAACCGGCTGGCCGCGAACGAACCGCTTGCGCCGCTCACGGCGGGCAACGACGAAATCGCCGAACTCGACCTCACGCTGCACCAGATCAGCCAGCGGCTGATCGAAGCCGAGCGGCTGCGGCTCGGTTTTCAGGCCGACCTTGCACGGCGCGCAGACCAGCTCGCACGCATCAACGAAAACCTTCGCCAGCAGACTCAAGAAAACGAGATGTTCATCCACGGCGTGTCGCACGATCTGCGCGCGCCGCTCGTGAACCTGCAGGGCTTTTCGCGCGAGCTCAATCACGCGTGCAACGACCTGCGCGAGCGTATCGCGCATTCTTCGCTCTCGCCGCAGGTGCGCGCGCGCATCGAGCGCACCATCAACGAGGATATCGGCGAGGCGCTGCGCTATCTGCAAACGGCGGTGCTGCGCGCATCGCACATCATCGACGCGCTGCTGCGGCTCGCGCGCGCGGGGCGCGTGGAGTACCGGCGACAGCGTATCAGTGTGCAGGAACTGGTGCAGCGCGTGGTCGACGCGATGCACGCGTCGATCCGCGCACGCGGCGCGCAGGTGAGCGTGCAAACGCTGCCCGACGTATGGGGCGACCCTACTGCGCTCGAACAGGTGTTTGCAAACCTGATCGGCAACGCGCTCAGCTATCTCGATCCGGCGCGCGACGGGCGCGTCGAGATCGGCACGGCTCATGCACCGCCGGGCGTGGAGTCGCTGCAGATTTTCTATGTGCGCGACAACGGGCTCGGTATTCCCGAGGTCGGCCTGCCGCGGCTCTTTCAGGCGTTTCAGCGCATGCACGGCAACGTGGCGCCAGGCGAGGGCATCGGGCTCGCGCTCGTGCGCCGCGTGGTCGAGCGGCACGGCGGGCGCGTGTGGGTGGAGTCGACGGAAGGCGAGGGGACGACGTTCTATCTGTCGCTGCCCGATGCGCTTGCGGTCGCGCCGCCGTTGCCCGGCGACGCGGAGCAGATCATCAGCGCGCTCGAACGCGCGGAGCGCTCGGAGGCTTCGCCCAGTAGCCTTGCGGAATAGGGTGCGGGCGATGGCGCGGGTGGCGCGAATGCGAAGGCAAGCGAGCGAAGCGAATCGCGGGCGGCGCCTGCAACGGCGTTGCGACCACCGGCAGGCGCTTAGACGTCCAGACAAGCGCGCTCTATCGGAGCTGCCCGAATTGGCGGCTGGCGCGCGCGTGGATCAGCGCTCGCTCACGGCTCGATGCGCGTGCCGAGGAGCACGAGGAACTGGCGCAGCCATTCGGGATGGGCGGGCCACGCCGGCGCGGTGACGAAGGGCGCGTCGGTCACGGCGCTGTCGATGGCGATGTCGGCATATTCGCCGCCCGCGAGCCGCACCTCGGGCGCGCAGGCCGGATAGGCCGAAATGCGCTTGCCGCGGATCACCTCGGCCGCGGCGAGCAGCTGGGCCGCATGGCAGATCGCCGCGATGGGCTTGTTCGCCTGGGCGAAGTGACGCACCATCTCGATGACCTTCGGGTCGAGGCGCAGATATTCGGGCGCGCGTCCCCCTGCGATGGCGAGCGCGTCGTAGCTGGCGGCGTCGATTTCGTCGAAAGTCGCGTTGAGCGCGAACTGGTGTCCCGGCTTTTCGGTGTAGGTCTGGTCGCCCTCGAAATCGTGGATGGCGGTCTTCACGCGCTCGCCAGCCTTCTTGCCGGGGCATACCGCATCGACGCGGTGGCCGACTGCCTGCAGCGCCTGGAACGGCACCATCGTTTCATAGTCTTCGGCAAAATCGCCGGTGAGGAACAGGATCTTCTTGACGGCCATCGTTTGTCTCCGGAGGTGGACGGTGGAACAGATCGTGCGCGTGGGCAGTCTACTCCATCATGTTTGACGATTTCGCAAAGCACGGCGTCGCGGGCGCCGCACTGCACACCATCGACTGGCGGCGCTACGTGCCGGGCCGCGATGCGAGCGCGCTGGCCGCGTTGTTCCGCGCGTCCGTGACCACGCTCGCTGCCTCGTTCTACGACGCGGCGCAGCGCAGCGCGTGGGCTGCGGCCGCCGACGATCTCGCGGACTTCGACGCGCGTCTTTCTCGCGGGGTCACGCTCGTGGCGTACTGTGACGGCGCGGCAGCGGCGTTCGGGCAGCTCTTTCCGCTCGATCACGTCGAGATGCTTTACGTCGCGCCGGTGTGGTCGCGCCGCGGC
Organism: Paraburkholderia sp. BR14312; assembly: GCF_040948675.1. Lineage (NCBI taxonomy): Bacteria > Pseudomonadati > Pseudomonadota > Betaproteobacteria > Burkholderiales > Burkholderiaceae > Paraburkholderia > Paraburkholderia sp. BR14312. The sequence continues at coordinate 456,907 of NZ_JBFPKI010000007.1, read as the reverse complement.
CTCGCGACGCTGTCGCTGGCGCGGCTCGAAGCGCTCGCGCGCGAGGCCCGCTCGACGGTATTGAGTGCCGACGCGAGCGCGGTGTCGCGGCCGATTTTCGAGCGCGCGGGTTTTTCGCTCATTTCGTCGGAGTCGGTGTTGCGCGACGGCGTATCATTGCCGCGTTTTCATCTATGCAAGCCGCTTCATGCGGCGAATTTTTCAGGATGACCATGTATTCGAAGGTTTCGACGCAAAGGCTGACGCTGGTCTCCCTGCTTGTGTGTGCGGCGCTCGCCGGCTGTAACAAGCACGATGCTTCCGCACCCGATCTGAGCAAGCAGTCCGCCGACGCCGTGAAGCAGGCCACGCAGGACGCCGCCAACCAGGCCGCGCAGCAGGCTGCGCAAACGCTCGACAAGGCCGCGAGCTTCGTGAACCAGCAACTCGGTGCAGCGCAGCAGAAGCTCGATTCGGCGGCCTCGCAAGGTCAACAGGCGAGCGCGTCCACGGCCGAGCTGGCTTCGGCGGCGCAGGGCCAGTTGCGCGGCGCGGCAAGCACGGCGCAGGCCTTGCTCGGGCAGGCCGCCGCGGCCACCGGGACCGGTTTGACGAGTGCGGGGCATTCGTTGCAGCGCTGGGCGAGCAACGCGGCCGCGTCGGCGCCGGCATCGGATGCTTCGAAGTAAGGCCGCAGCCGTGCAGGCCGCGGCTGACGGGTTGACGCTACGAATTAATGTAATTATGATGGTTACACTTTTTGGCGCGCGTGGTTCGAACCATTCGTGCGCCGCACAGCAGTGGCAGGTTTGCCGTGAATACGAGTAGCCGTTTCGCTTTTGCCGTTCACGTGCTCGCGCTGCTGGCGCAGCAGGAGGGCGTGCCGCTGTCGTCGGAGATCATCGCGGGCAGCGTGAACACCAATCCCGCGCTGATCCGCCGGCTCCTGTCGATGCTTGCCAGCGCGGGCCTCACGTCGTCGCAACTGGGCGCGGGCGGTGGCGCGCTGCTCGCACGCGAGCCGCAGGCAATCACGCTGCTCGACGTCTACCATGCAGTCGACGACGCGCAGTTGTTCGCCATGCACCGCGAGGAGCCGAATCCGGCCTGCCTCGTCGGGCGTCACATCCAGCAGACGCTGCGCGGCGTGATCGACGACGCACAGCGCGCCATGGAGGCGTCGCTCGCCACGCGCACGCTCGCGGACGTCGTCGACGACATGACGCGCAGCGAGCGCAAGCTCGAACGCGCGCGGGCGCGGCGGGCCTGAGCGGGCTGCGCGCAAGCAGAATCATCAGCGGGGCATTGCCCCGTTTTTTCACCCCCGAAATGTAACCTCGTTAGTTACATAATTACGGAAAACAGGAGTCAGTTCATGAGCAAGACGCTGAAAATCGCCCTCTTTGGCGCAACCGGCATGGTCGGTTCTCGCATCGCCGCCGAAGCGGCGCGCCGCGGCCACCAGGTGAGCGCGCTGGTGCGCCAGCCCGAGCGCGTTGCGGCCGCACCGAACGTCCACGCGGCGAAGGCCGATCTGCTCGACGCGGCGAGCGTCGCAGCCGCGGTGCGCGGTCACGATGTGGTGGCGAGCGCCTATGCGCCGCCCAAGGATCAGCTTGGCGACCTGCTGGTCGCGAGCCGCGCGCTCGTGGAAGGCGTGCGCGCCGCGGGGCTCGAGCGTCTCGTCGTGGTGGGCGGCGCCGGCTCGCTGGAAGTGGCGCCCGGCAAGCAGCTCGTCGATACCGAAGGCTTCCCCGACGCCTACAGGGCGATCGCGCTCGCCCATCGCGAGGCGTTCGACTACTACCGTACCGTCACCGACATCGACTGGACCTTCTTCGCGCCGGCCGCGATCATCGCGCCCGGCGAGCGCACGGGCACATTCCGCACGGGCGCCAATACGCTGATCGCCGATGCGAAGGGCGAGAGCCGCATTTCTGCCGAGGACTACGCAATCGCCTTCGTCGACGAACTCGAGCAGGGCCGCTTCATTCGTCAGATCACAACGGTGGCCTACTGAGGCGCGACGCGGCGCGTCCTGCGCGCTGACAAACTGTTACGCACGCGCGCGGCGCGGCGAGGTGGAGTGCGGCTAAACTGGAACGTCCTGTTTATGCCCCTCCGCCATGAATACCAGCATCGGACGCGATGGCGCGGGCGCCGGGCCGTCGCGCATGCGCATCGACCCGGCGGATCGTGCACTTCTTTCACGCGCCGCGCCGGCGCGCCCGGGTCTACGCGCGTTCCTGCGCGCACTCATGCTCCTCGCATGCCTCGCGGCGTGCCTCGCCGCGCCGCTGCGGGCCGCCGCCCAAGCCGCGCCGGCGCCCGTGCTGCCGGTGCTCAAGAGCATCATCACCGGGGCGCCGGCGGCTGCCTCGGGGGCTTCGGCGGCCGAGGCGGCCTCTGCGCCGTCACCGGCGAGCCAGGCCGAGTTCACGCGCTCGCTCGACAGCGTCATCAATACGCTCGACAACGAGCGCCAGCGCACCGCGCTCCTGAATCAGCTCAAGAAGCTGCGCAGCGCGTCGCAAAACGTGGCGCCCGCGCCCGCTTCGGGCGCGGCGGCGAACTCGGCGGGGCTGCTGGGCGCAATCGCATCCGGGCTCGCCTCGGTCGAGGCGGACGCCCGCCGCGGCCGCAGTCCGTTTCACTACTGGGCGGGGCGCTTCAGGGCAGCCGGCGTCGAGCTTTACGACATCGCCTCGGGCGGAGAAGGCGAAAGCCTCGGCCGCATCGTGTTCGATCTGTTCGCCATGCTGGCCGGCTGGGGCGCATGCGCCGCGGTGCTGCGCTGGATCGAGCGGCGGCTGCTCAGGCGTTTCGATGTCGAGACCGGCCTGCGGCCCGATCCCCGCACCATCGATCTGCTGATTTTCGTCGTGCATCGCGCGGCGCCGTGGATCGTGGCGTTCCTCGGCGCGCTCGTGGTCGAGCGTTCGCTGCCCGACGCGCTCGGGCGCACGCTCGCCCTCGTGATCGCCTACGCGATCGTCGCGGGCGCGGTGTTCTCGTCCATCTGCCTGATCATGTTTTCGCTGTTCGGTTCGGGGCACCGGCGCGCGGCCGTGCGCCTGCTGATCGCGCGCTCGCGCCGGCTGCTCTTTGCGATCGGCGTGCTGGCCGCGCTCGGCGACGCCGCGACCAATTTCGAAGTCGCGCGCCAGCTGGGCGCGAACACGGCGGCACTGGTGAGCACCGCCGCGAACATGGCGGCCGCAGTGCTGACGGTGGTGTTCGCCTTTGGTTTCCGGCGCCCGGTCGCGCATCTCATCCGCAACCGCAGCTATTCGCTGCGCCACGGCCACAAGGCGCTCACCGAAGTCCTCGACGTGCTCGCCTCGCTCTGGCAACTGCCGATGCTGCTGCTCGCCGGCGCTTCGATCGTCGCCACGTTCGGCGGGATCGGCAGCCGCGACGACGTGCTGCAGATTTCCGTGGTCTCCGCGCTCCTGCTCGTGCTCGCGTTCTTCCTCTCGGCGGTCGTGCTGCGCATCACGCGCCCGAACCCCGCGCGCGTGCGGCGGCGCTCGCCGTATCTGCGGCGCCTGCTGCGCTTTGCCGGCACGCTGCTCGTGGTGTTCATCTGGTTCGCGTACTTCGAATCGTGCGCACGCCTGTGGGACATTTCGCTCGCCGCGATCATCGAGGCGAGCGTGGCCGCGCGCGGCATCGCGCACGCCATTTTCGCGATCGTGTCGACGGTGTTCCTCGCGTGGCTCGTGTGGATCACGGTCGATACTGCGATCCTCGAAGCGCTCAATCCGAGCGGTCCGCGCACCAAGGGCCGCGCGCCCAGCACGCGCGCACGCACCATGCTGCCGCTCGTGCGCAACGCGGTGCTCGTGACGATCCTCACCATCACCGGCATCGCCACCGCGGCGAATCTCGGCATCAACGTCACGCCGCTGCTCGCCGGCGCGGGCGTGATCGGTCTCGCCATCGGCTTTGGCGCGCAGTCGCTCGTGGCCGATCTCATCACCGGTCTGTTCATCATCATCGAAGAGACGATTTCGGTGGGCGACTGGATCGACATCGACAACGGGCATGCGGGCACGGTCGAGCATCTGTCGATCCGCACCGTGCGGCTGCGCGACGGGCAGGGCGCGATCCACGCGATTCCGTTCTCGCAGATCAAGATCGTGAAGAACCTTTCGCGCGATTTCGCGTTCGCCGTGTTCGAAGTGCGCGTGCCGTTCTCGGTCGATCTCGATACGGTCACGCGCATGATTCGCGAGACCGGCGCGGAACTCGTGGCCGACTTCCGCTATCGCCGCGAGATACTCGGGCCCGTGGAAGTGTGGGGGCTCGACCGGTTCGACCCGAACTGGATGGTCGTGAAAGGGCAGATCAAGACGCGGCCGCTGCAGCAGTGGAGTGTGGCGCGCGCGTTCAATGCGCGCCTGAAGCGCCACATGGACGAAGCCGGCATCGAGATGCCGGTGCCGCAGATGCAGGTGCACATGTCCTCGCGCGGCGGCGATGTCGAGGAGCCGCATGGTCATCCGCATCCGCATGGCGTGCACGTGGGCGGCGGCGTGGCACGCGATGCCTCGCACGAGCCGCGGCCCGCGCCGCCGCCGACGGCGGGCCCCGAGGGCGCACCGCCCCAGATTCCCACGGCGGGCAGCCGCGGCTGAAGGTCTGCGCCGCTCAGTTCAAACTCAAATCACCTGTGACGCCTTCGATGGATAGGGGCCAGTCGCGTTAAGACACGAGCGCCGTCTTGCGCACGAGCGGCAGCACGTCGTTGACCTGCGTTGAGATGTGCTCGGCGGCGACGCCGTAGACATGCAGCGAGACGGCCTGCGCGTCGCTGCCGTTCGACAGCCGGTGAATGCTGGTGCGCCCGCGTCCGCCGAACGACACGGCGCCGCTCGCGCGCCGATGCGAGCGCATCACGTCGGCGCCCTGGCGTGAGTCGTCCCACGCGTAGAGCGTTTCGGTCAGCGTGCCGTCGAGCACGGCGTAACCGCACCAGGTGTGATGCGCATGGATCGGGCTCGCGTGGCCCGGCTGCCAGACGAGCGCCGCGACCGTGTAGCGGCCGCGCCTGTCGGCCGCGATGACATGACGCCGATACGTGTGCGCGCTGCCTTCGCGCTGCGCGGGAGTGACGAGCGCCGGATCGGCGAGCGCGCGCGTGAGCGCCGCGCGCAGGCCGCGCGCGAAGCGGGCGCAGCGCGACGGGTCGCCGGGCGTCGCGCAGGCATCGAAAGCGGCGTCGAGCGCGGCGGTGAAGCGGGCGACGGCGGCGGCGTGCTGCTCCGCGGTGTGGAAGGCGCTCAGCAGGGCGAGTTCGGCAGGGGCGTTCATGGCGTGTTCTTCTTCCGGTTTCTACAAGAAGATTTATAGCCGTTCGCGCCTGGAAAGCGTTTTCCTATTCTTTTCCCGTTTGCCCATCGTGTAGAATAAATTTCTACGCTTCGGGGAGTGCGGAAATGGATCTCATCGACAGAAAGCTGGTTGAGTTGCTGCAGCAGGACGCGACCATGCCGGTCGCGGAGTTGGCGCAGCGCGTCAATCTTTCGCAAACGCCGTGCTGGAAGCGCGTGCAGCGCCTGAAGGAAACGGGCGTGATCCGCGCGCAGGTCGCGCTGTGCGACCCGCGCAAGCTCGGCGTGGGGACGACGGTGTTTGTCGCCGTGCGCACGAACCAGCACACCGAGGCATGGGCGCAGACCTTCACGCGCGCCGTGCAGGAGATTCCCGAGATCGTCGAGGCGTATCGCATGAGCGGCGAGACCGACTATCTGCTGCGTATCGTGGTCTCCGATATCGACGACTTCGACCGCGTCTACAAGCAGCTCATCCGCGCCGTGCCGCTGTTCGACGTCAGTTCGAGCTTCGCGATGGAGCAGCTCAAATATTCTACGGCGCTGCCGGTGCGCAGCGGCATCTAGCGGCATCTGGCGGGACCCCGCGGCTCGCGCCGCAAGCCGTCTGCAAGGCATGGCGGCGTAGAATGCCCGTTCCTGTCATCCAACTCGAGGCTGGGCACGACCGATGAACGAACCGCGCAGGAAGAACCCCACTGTCGGCGTTGCCGTGCTCATCGTCGTGGTGGTGCTGTTCGTGATCGGCACCGTGCTGTTCAACGCACTGAAAAGCAAGCGCGAGTACGACGAGACCGTGGGCGCCGGCGCGGCGCACGCATCCGCGAGCACGGCCGCGTCGCAAGCCGGTGGCTCGACGCAGTGACGCGCCGGGCCGTTTTCTTCTTATTCCTCCGGTAGCCGGATGATGCTCGCGTCCCGGCGAATCAACCAGGACGCCGTGATCATCTGCTTGCACTGGTGGGCGAGCAGCTTGAGTTCCTGCGGCAGTTCCGCCGAGGCGCCGAGCGCGCGCTCGGCTTCCACCACCATCGCATCGAGTTCGCGCGTGAGCTGCTTCGTGATGTCGGCCTGATCGGCGGGCGCAGGCGTGCCCGCTTCGGCGGCGACGAGGTTCTCGCGCACGCACGACAGCGCGCGCTCGAGTGCGTCGAGCTTGACCTCCGGCTGGTCGGCCCGCGCCGTGCTGCGCAGGAGCGGGGCGGTGGCGGTGATCTGCGAGGCGAGCACGTGGCTGCGCACGAGCAGGTCGTTGAGCTCGGGCACGAACTTCTGCGCGGCCTTCGGTTCGAGCATCATGCGCTGGAACGCCTGGCCGAGATTCGCGAATGCCACGTGCACGTTCTTGCGCGCGAGCCGGTAGCGGAAGTCGCGCGCGAGCGACGGTGCCGCTGCGGCTACGCTCGCCGTGGCTTGCGCGGTCTGTGCAGCGGTTTTCGCGCCCACGGCCGACACGGGCGAGCCGGGAGCGCCGGCGGTGGGCGAGTCGTCGAGGGTCGCGGCGGCGGCTGCGGGTTCGTCGATGACGCTCGCCGCGTTCGCCGAAGCGCTCGCCATGGCGCTCACGCTGCTCGTCACCGGATTCGCCACGCCGCCCGCGTCGCCTGCGCGCGTCGCCGCCGGCGCTGCATGGGCGGCCACGCGCGCGCCGGCCTCGCTCACCCGGGCCCCCGCGAACGCCGGCTGCGGCGCGCTCGTGCGCCCGCTCCACCACCAGCTCGCTTCGAGATAGCTGCGCGTCGCGGCGATCATGTCGTGCACGAGCTTGCCCATCAGGCGGTATTCCCAGTACGGAAACAGATGGCTCGCGGCGATGGCGATCATGCAGCCCACTACCGTATCGATCGCGCGCTCGCCGATGATGCGCATGCTGCCCGGCGCGAGCAGATGGAACATCAGGAGCACATAGGCCGACGTGAACACCACGCTCGCCGTGTAGTTGAAGAGCAGGAGGCTGTAGCTCATCACCATCGCCGCGAACATCGAGACGAGCAGCACGAGCGGCTGCTTCACGAGCAGGATCAGCGCAATGCTCGCGATACAGCCGATCAGCGTGCCGACGATACGCTGCGCGTTGCGCTGGCGCGTGAGCGAGTAGCCGGGCTTCAGGATGATGATGCTCGTCATCACGATCCAGTAGGCGTTGGTGAGTGGCAGAAGCCGCCCGAGCCAGAAGCCGACCGCCACGGCGATCGTCACGCGCAGCGCGTGGCGAAAGCTAGGCGAGGCCATCGTGAGATTCGAGAAGATCTGCAGCCAGGACACGCGGCGGTTCGTCACGAAACGTGTGAGCGCCTCGTCGATGCGCAGTTCGGTTTCGGTCGTCGGCACTTCGCTCGCGAGGCTGCGGCGCATGCGGTCGATCAGGCGTGTCGCGCTCCAGATACGCCGGAACGACGCAGAGATCGCCGCATAGGCCTCCGGGTCGGTCGCGGCCAGGTCGCGCTTTTTCAGCAGCTCGAGTTCGTATTCGATGGCGCGCAACTCGGCTTTGACATTCACGCTCGCGCGCGGCGCCTCGTTTTGCAGCACTGCAAGGCCGATGTCTTCGAGATCGGCGGCGGCCTTGCGGATCAGGTCGCGGTAGAACACGAGCAGGTCTGAGCCGCCGAAGGTGTTGCGCACGAGCGGGTAGTCGGTGTGTGCGCCCACGAACAGCTCGTGCAGATCGACCGTGTTGATGAACAGGTTGAAGTGCATCGCGCGCCGCGCATCGACCTTGCCGGCCCTAAGCTTGGGCAGGTTGCGCAGCACGATGTCGCGCGCCGCGTCCTGGCGCTCGACGGCGGCGATCTGCTTCGCGACGAGGTTGCGATAGCACTCGTCGAGATCGTTGTCGAGGTCGAAGAACTGGGCGCGCGCGAGCAGATAGTCGGCGCAGGCGAACACGCTTTCGGCGAGCGCCTGCTGCTCGATGCGATCGAGCATGAGCTGGCTGATCATGGTCGACCACGCCGTGTACCAGAGGCCGCCCAGCAGGATCCACAGCGCATTGACGAGCGCGAGGTGCGGCGTGAAATGCTCCTCGAGCGTCATCACCATCATGAAGAGGGTGGCGAAGCTGATCTGCGGCCAGCGGTTGCCGTAGACCACGATCAGCGAGAGCACGAAGGTGAGCGGCACCACGGTGGCCCAGAGCGCGACGGGGCTGAAGGTGGCGAGGCCGGTGGCGTAAGCGGAGAGAAACCCGATTACGCTGCACGCGAGCATTTCGTTGCGCTTGTACTTGAGCGGCCCCGGCATGTCGACCACACAGGCGCCGAGCGCGCCGGTCGAGATGGTGAAACCCAGCTCGCTCTTGTGAAGGACGAACAGGCACAGGACGGCCGGAAGCGAGATGCCGATCGCGATGCGCAGGCCGCCGTAAAAGTACTGGCTATAGAGGAATTTCCTGATTTCTACGGAGTAGCGCATCGACTGCCGAGGGAGTTCGAGAGCGGACGGTACGCCGCGGACTGTGGCGCTGAGTCTAACGTATTTCGGGCGCGATCTGACCGTCGATGCATGCCGGAACGGGCCGAAGCTGGCGCCGGCGTCTCAGTCCACGCTGAGTGTGCTCGCGTTCGTTGCGGCGGCCGCGTCGCCGAGCAGGCCGTGCGTGCCGTTGATGCGCCGCATGCGCGTGCGATACCAGAAGGTCCAGGCCATCAGGCCGCCGAACACGCCATAGCCGATGATCGGCGAGACGACGAGAAAGCGCTCGATCGGCCAGGTGGCGGCCAGGTACGTGCGGAGCGCGGAATCGAGACAAAGCCCGAAGCCCCAGATGAACGTGAGCAGCCGCATGGCCGCCGCGAAGCTCGTGTTTTCCTTCCAGAGCTGTTCGAGCCGCGCGACGCCCTCGCGCGTCTCACGCGCGACCGTCGCTCGCGTGAGATAGAACACGAGCGGGCGCCTGGCGAGAAGCGAGATCAGAAACGCGGCGCCGATCGCGCCCGAGGCGAGGCTTTCGCGCATCAACAGCACGCGCGGGCTGCCGCCGAATGCCACGGCGAGCACAGAGAGCACGATGCCGAGCAGAATGACGGCGGAGAGCGCATCCACCCGCCGAAAGCGCACCAGTTCGACGATGCTCCAGGCAAGCGGCGGCGCGGCCGAGGCAATGAGGCCGCCGACTTCGCCCCAGTGCGGCTCGGCGAGACGGTAGGCGACCCAGGGAAGCAGGAGATTGACCGCCAGTTCGGCAACGAATGCGGGACGCAGCTTCATGGGGTGCGTGCTCCTGTGGGTTCGCCCAAGGGAATGTCGCAAGTATGGTTCATGCGCCGCGCGGCGGCAAACTGGCTGCACAGCGGCCGACGGCGGATCGGCTTGCCCCTTGCGCGAGGAGGTGTCACGCCTGTGTCATGCCTGTGCCGATTCAGCCGCGCTGTGCGACACTGCCGCGTGTCCGGCCCGATCCGGCCTGCTTTCTTTCTCGTTGCCCATGACCGCACGCGCGCCCATCCCGTTGCAGGAAATCGAACTCGTCGCCGTTCGCGCGCAGGGCGCGGGCGGCCAGAACGTGAACAAGGTGTCGAGCGCGATTCATCTGCGCTTCGACATTCGCGCCTCGTCGTTGCCCGAGGTGCTCAAGATGCGCCTGCTCGCGCTCGCCGACCGCCGGATTACGAGCGAGGGCGTCGTCGTGATCAAGTCGCAGGAATACCGCACCCAGGAACAGAACCGCGTGGCCGCGCTTGCGCGCCTGGAGGAACTGGTCGACAGCGTGAGCGTGACGCGCAAGGCGCGCGTGGCGACGCGTCCCACGCGCGCCTCGAAGCTGCGCCGGCTCGACAGCAAGGCGCGCACCGGTGAGCTGAAGGCGGGGCGTCGGCGCGTCACCGACTAGCGACCCGGATCACGCGGCGGCTTGACCCGGCTCGCGCCACGGGCGCTCGCGCGGCCCGTGCTCGGGCGGAAAGTCCGCGCACAACATGTGCGCCAGACGCGGTCGAAATTGGAGAAGCCCGCACCGAAGTCGGGTTCGGCATGGCTTGGGACGGACGGCGGCGCGGGCGGTTCGCGGGCGCCTCTACCACCAGGGCCGCGCAACTGCCTTCCAAAGCGGGCGCTCGCCTTCGGTGCGAGCGCCTCGTATGCCGACTGCCGGCGGCTTGGGTTTGCCGCTCAGTGCGCCGTGTCGGGCACGTCGAGAATCAGGATGATGGTCCAGTCCGCGTCGCCTTCGTGGTGGTATTGGCGCTCCGCCACGATGAACGGCTGCTGCTTGCCGGCCGGGCCGAGAAACAGCACGTCGCCTTCCATCGGCAGGCATTCGATGGGGGGCAGCGCGAGATACGCATCCTGGTTGCCGCCGCGCGGCATCAGTTTTTCGATCTTGCGTGAGGCCGCTTCGGTCCATTCGATGTCGAGCTGGATGTTGCTCATTGCGTTTCTCCGCGCGTGGCGCGCACAAAAGGTTGGGTCTGCCGACCGCGTCTAGCCGACCGCGTCTAGCCGACCGCGTCTGGCCGACCGCAACTGGCCAACCGCGGCGTTTTCGAGGTGCGCGACTTTAGCATACCGCGCCGGCGCGTCGGCGCGGGCCGCTGCGCGCGAGGCCACAAACGCAGCGAAGTGGCGCGGCGAAGAAAAAAGCCGATGGCGGCTAAACCGGCATCGGCTTCATTCCCGGGAAGGCGTCGCCCGCGTGCGCTGGGCTGCGCGCGGCCAGCCTCGTCCGTTCTTACTGGGCAGGGGCCTTCTTGTGATGCGGATGCCCCGACTTGTGATGCATCATGGGCGCCGGCGCAGGCGCGGCTTCCTGTTGCTGCTGCAGCGCCTGCGCGCGTTGCAGGACGTCGTCGGCCTTGGCCGGGTCGGTGCTCATCGTGATGCCGTTATCCGACTGCGCATGCGCAGCGCCCGCCAGTGCGGAAAGTGAAATCAGGACTGCGAGGGACACTTTTTTCATCTCTACCTCCGAAGGAGCGGTTTATGGACCCAGCCGGTGCCTGTCCAAGCAGGATGGACACCCCATTCTAACGATCAAATACTCGCTCCAGATGACATCACGTAAGCCGTTCGTGCGGGAGTTACATCTCGTTACATCTAACGTCGCCTAACGGTCATATTAGAACCAGCCGATCATCCGATACACATAGAACTGGGCAACCCCAATCGATTCGTGGAGCGCCGTTTCAGCGGACTTGAGATTTGCGAGGCGCGGAAGCAGGCCGCGCTCGACATGCCGCACGCTGGAAACCGCAGGCAGCGGGTCCATGTCGAAACGCCGGAAATCGAGCATCGCACGGCGCATCTGGTACGAGGACGTGACGAGCAGGAGCGTTTCGTCATTCCCGGCGCGGACGATGGGCGCGACGTTGCGCGCGTTCTGATACGTCGTGAGGCTCTGGTTTTCGAGCACGAGATCGGCGCTCGGCACACCGGCGCGCAGCAGGTAGGGCGCGTAGTTGTCGGCCTCGGCGCTCGCATGGTGCTCCGGGTTGCCGCCACTCACGATCACGCGGCACGTGCCGCCCGCGCGCGCGCACTGTGCGTACAACTCGGCGGCAAGCGCAATGCGTGCGTAGACGTCGCGCGCGGGGAACAGTCGGCCGCCGTCCGATTCGGTGCCGCCGCCCAGCATGATGATGGCGGTGCGCGCACCGAAGTGCGCCGGGCCGATTTTCGCCTGATCGTAGGGAGTGCGATACAACTCCGGCTGGGCGATATCGAGCAGCACCGCGGTGAGCCAGCCGGTCGCGAGCAGCCAGAAGACCGCGGCCGCGCAGACCGCGACACGCCAGCGCGCGCTGCGCCACAGCAGGCCGAGCGCAACAAATAGCACAAACAAAACGAATAGAATCAATTTGGATGAGGTAACGTATTGTTTTCGGGAAAATGCGCGTCCAACCGACCTTTGCGCCGCGAGCGTGGCGCGGCGTTGGCCGTGCGGGAAGCGGTGAAGCCGCTTTCACGGGGGCCCGGATAACCTGCAGTCCCTGCCGCTGCTCATCGCACGGATAGGGCGCGTGGGCCCGCCAGGGCACAGACTGCGCCATTCTCAGGTCCGCGTTGCGCCGCAGCCGGCTCGCGTGAGACTCAATGATCGCAGGACTGCATTTTAAGAAAGAAGTGAGATGACCACGTATTCCAACGAAGCAGTACTCGAAGCGCTGAGGCGGGTGCAGTATCGGCAGGTCCCGTGGGCGCGTCGTCCTGAAGTGTTCCAGTATTTGCGCGATCTCGGCATGATGGACATCGTCCGGCAGCGCACGGTTGCGCCGGCGCCGGGTTTCCATGCGCCGGTCGATATCGCGGTGCTGACCGATCGCGGCCGCGCCGAATTCGCCCGGCTCGCTCGCGACGAGCGCACGGTGCAGTGGAGCGCGCATCGCGTGGCCGACTATGTCGCGGAGCGCGTACCCCAATCCGGCCTCGAAGCCAGCCAGTAGTACCCCCGTTTGTACCCCCGTCCTCTTCGTCCCGCCAAAAAAAAGCCCGCATCGAAAGATACGGGCTTACCGGAATTACTGCTGCCACGCTGTGCTTGATGGCGTAAGGATAGACCGCACATGAAGCGCGGTGGTTCCCCGGGGCAGGGTATTTGCTGAGCCCGCGACGTGCCGGACGCTCTTACCGTCCTGCGTCATCGCTGCTCGTTCGTCGGTTCCGGCCGTCCTCTCGATGGTGTTTCGCTGGCCGGCTTACCGGCGCTGCGCTGGTTCCTGCCTCTGCGACGCGCTGCGGCGGGCATTGTCCGCAATATCGCCCCGCAAGTCGCCGCGCGGCACTGGCGGTTTGCTCGCGTTCGGGCCAGGCGCTACGGGCGGCATGGCGTGCGCGCCGGTGCGCGCGATCGACCATGTCGGTACGGAGGCATGCGGCGGGTGGGCCGCGGCGCTGAACGACACGAACGAAGCGGTCGGCGCGAAAAGGGCGAGGGCGAACAGCGAAACCATGATGCCCCGGATGTGCAGGTTCATGGATTTCATGGTGGTTCCCCGTCAATCCAGTTTCTTGACGTTAGTGGACATGCTCCTAAGCTAACGTCGGGCACGAAAGCGCGCTGTAAATATTAGTAAAGAGATGTATCGCGCGATGCCGATCGCCTGGTTGCGGACGCAGCGACGTCGATGCGGCCCGCATCAGTGGGGAGGGGTGGCGCTGCTGGCACGACCGGAAAGCGGTCTGCAGCGGCCATGAAATACGCAAGGATGGGGAGAAAAACACGCCGGGCGCACGATGCGCCCGGCGGGAAAGCAGTTCAAGCGCGGCTCAGGCCATCTTGACCGGCGCGCGCCACGATTCCGGATTGGTCCAGAACGCGCCGCGCAGGCGATCACGGCTGGGCGGTGCGGGCGGCTTGGTCGCCGTGGCGCCGATACGGCCGCGCAGCGAAATTTCACGCCCGTTCGTGCTCAGTCGCTTGACGATCTCTGCAAGCGTGCCGTCTGCCTGCCACTCGTCGAAACGACGGCGGCAAGTCGGCGGCGAGGGGTAGCGGCCCGGCAGCTTGGACCAGCCTTCACCCGTCGAAAGCACCCAGAGCACCGCGTTGACCACAGCACGCGCTTCGACGCGAGGCCGTCCGCGCCGTTCGCTCCGTGCCGGTTCAGCACAGAACAACGCCTCGACCAGCGCCCATTCGTTGTCTCTCAAATCGTCGAACAGCATCATGTTTCACCTCAGCGAAGCTATCTCCGGTGCGCTGCCCCGCGCTGCGCACTCTTCATGGACTCCCGGCCGGATGCCGGAGTACCAGGCGGGCCCGGCTGGATCGTCCCGGACTGCATGCTTCCGGTACGTCCATCGAACCTGTGCGTGCCTTAATGCGAAAACCGTGCCAGCACGTACGTTCTCGTCTTGAAGCCGCGTGGCGCCAAGCCCGCGCGGGAGATTGCCAGGGGCGTATAAGACTCGAAAACACTTATCGAGAAAATCGGGAGAATCACCAATCTTGTGCAGACAAGCCCGTCTGCCGTGCGTTTGCGCCGTATTGCTGCATTGCGGCGAATAATGGGTGGCGAGGTTCCTCTACACGTAACGAGGGGTGACCGGCATAAAATTGCATGAAAACGGACAATTCATGAGGCAAGCGGATGAATGTGACGCTGCGGCAGTTGCGGGTTTTCATCGAGGTTGCCCGGCTGCAGAGCTTTAGCCGGGCCGGGGACGAAATCGGGCTCACGCAGTCGGCGGTGAGCCGATGTGTACGCGAGCTCGAAGCCGAGATTGGCGTGAAGCTCGTCGACCGGACCACGCGCGAGGTGCAGCTCACCGATGTCGGCGCGAACCTGATCGCGAGCATTCCGCGCCTGCTGGGCGATCTCGATGACGCCCTGCGTGAAATTCGCGAGATCGGCGAGCAGCGGCGCGGCCGCGTCGTCGTGGCGGCCAGCCCGACGGTCGCGTGCCGCTTGATGCCCCAGGTCGTCGCCGCGTGCGGGCGGCAGTTTCCCTACATCACGCTTGGCTTGCGCGACGACGTGCAGAGCGACGTCGTGCGCAAGATCCGCTCGGGCGAGGTGGACTTCGGCGTCATCATCGGGCCCTTTGCCGCTGAGGATCTCGAAACCGAATGCCTGACCACGGACTCGTTCTGCGTGGTCGTGCGCGGCGATCACGCGCTCGCGCTGAGCCAGGAAGTCGCGTGGAAGGAGCTGGACGGCGAGCGTCTGGTGATGCTGGATTACGCTTCGGGCAGCCGCCCGCTCATCGACGCCGTGATGAGCGAGCAGGGCGTGCGTGCACGCGTGGTGCAGGAGCTGGGCCATCCGGCCACGGTCTTCGGACTCGTCGAAGCGGGGGTGGGCATCAGCGTGTTGCCCTGGCTCGCGCTGCCCGTGCCGGCGGGTGCTCCCTTGCTTGCGCGGCCGCTCGTGCCGCGCGCGCAGCGCACCGTCGAACTCGTGCGGCGGCGCGACCGCTCGCTTTCGCCGGCCGCCGAGGCGGTCTGGTCGCTGATCCGTCAACTTGCCGGCCAGCCCGAAGCGCGGCACTGAAACCGCTACGCGCACGCCTGGAGGCGCGGAGCTCGTCGCGCGGGGCCGCGCGATACACTGCATGCTTTCCCACATTCTGTGCCACCCGGAACCCCGATGAGCGATTTCGAACCGTCGTCCTCCGTCTCCCTGCCCCGTGAAGCGGTGCGTGCGTTGCGCTCGTCACAGATCCGCGAAGTGGCGAACGCCGGGTTCGGCGTTCCCGACGTGCTGCCGTTCTGGTTCGGCGAGTCCGACCGTGTGACGCCACCGTTCATCCGCGAGGCGGCGGCCGACGCGCTGGGGCGCGGCGACACGTTCTATACGCACAACCTCGGCATCGCGCCGCTGCGCGAATCGCTCGCGCGCTACGTGAGCGAACTGCACGGCGCAACGTCGGTGGATAACGTGGCGGTCACGAGCGCGGGCGTCAACGCGTTGATGCTGGCGGCGCAGCTCGTCGTCGGCGCGGGCGACCGGGTGGTGGCAGTGACCCCGCTGTGGCCGAACCTCGTCGAAATCCCGAAGATTCTCGGCGCCACGGTCGAGACGGTCTCGCTCGACTACGGTGAGCGCGGCTGGACGCTCGATCTCGACCGGCTGCTGGCGGCGCTCACGCCCGAGACGCGTCTTCTCATGATCAACTCGCCGAACAATCCGACCGGTTGGGCGATGACGCGCGACCAGCAGCGCGTGGTGCTCGAGCATTGCCGGCGCCTCGGCATCTGGATCGTCGCCGACGAGGTCTACGAGCGCCTTTACTACGGCGCCACGAGCGAGCGCACCGCGCCCTCGTTCCTCGATCTTGCGTCGCGCGAAGAGCGCCTGATCTGCGTCAATTCGTTCTCGAAGGCCTGGCTCATGACCGGCTGGCGGCTCGGCTGGATGGTCGTGCCGCGCACCTTGACCGACGATCTGGGCAAGCTGGTCGAGTACAACACCTCGTGTGCGCCCTCGTTCGTGCAGCAGGCCGGCATTGCGGCCGTCGAGCACGGCGAGCCGTTCACGCGTGCGCTGGTGGCCGATCTGCGCGCCTCGCGCGACCACCTCGCCGCGGCGCTGGCGAAGCTGCCCGGCGTCGATGTGAAAGTGCCGCACGGGGCGATGTACCTTTTTTTCCGGCTGGCGGGCGCGCAGCACAGCCTCGAGTTGTGCAAGGCGCTGGTGCGCGACGTGGGCCTCGGCCTCGCGCCGGGAAGCGCGTTCGGACCGCAAGGGGAAGGCTTCGTGCGCTGGTGCTATGCGTGCGACCCCGCGCGGCTCGACGCCGGCGTCGAGCGACTCGCGCGCTACCTCGAGACGGTGGGAGCGCATTGAGCGTGCGTCGGCGCGGCTTGCACCGCGCCATGCACCGGCGTGGCGCCAGCGGGCATAAAGCGGTGACGGGGCCCGGATTAAAATGAGGCCCCTCATGCGGAATGGCGTCTTTACGCACCCGGCGTTTTTGCGTAATATGGCGCTCAGTCAAGCGATTCCCTGCGGGAACTTCGCGGCTCCCTCCGGCTGGGTCTGGCTCTTTGCCTGAATTTCGGCCCCCCGGTGCGTGCTCCCATCAATATGACCGATCAGAATCGGGCGAGCGCGTCTCCAAGTTCCATATCGTCTTTCGTCTGTCTGATCCGGTTCCTTGAACCTGATTTACCTTACTTAGGGTCTGACCTGGCTGCATGAATACCCAAGAGGCGAAAATCGTCCTCGAGACTGCATTGATCTGCACGCAGGAGCCGTTGAAGATCGGCGAACTGCGCAAACTGTTTGCCGACGACATTTCGGCCGACACGGTCCGCAACCTGCTCGAAGACCTGCGGCATGAATGGTCCGGGCGCGGCGTCGAGCTGGTGGGGCTCGCGTCGGGCTGGCGCTTTCAGAGCAAGCCGGCCATGCGGACGTACCTTGACCGGTTGCACCCCGAAAAGCCGCCGCGCTATTCGCGCGCGGTCCTCGAAACGCTCGCGATCATCGCGTACCGGCAGCCGGTCACGCGCGGCGATATCGAGGAAATTCGCGGCGTCACGGTCAACACGCAGGTCGTCAAACAGCTCGAGGACCGTAACTGGATCGAAGTCATCGGTCATCGTGACGTGCCGGGCCGCCCGGCACTCTATGCAACGACACGGGAGTTTCTCGACGATCTCGGCCTGAAGTCGCTCGACGAATTGCCGCCGCTCGACGATCCGTCGAGCCAGTTCGGCGAGCAACTGCTTGCCCAGCATGCGATCGAGTTTCCCGATAGCGCTGCGGCACAGTTCGTTGCGCAAGGCCAGCCCGAGGCTGCCTCCAGTGTCGCGGGCGCGGAAGATGCGCTGACGCCGGTAGCGGAAGGCGAAACACCGGGCGATGAAACGCCCGCACAGCCCGAAAGCGAAGCGCACGAGACGCACGCAACGGAAGAAGCGGAATCAACGCACGAGGCGGCAGGCGCAAACGTTGCATACGCAGCCGATGCCCCGGGCGAAGCGGTACATGACGAAGCAAGCCTCGCGCTGCACGGGTCAGCCCCGGACGCTCACGCGCAGGATGCCGCGCACGCAGCAGATGCGGCGGGCGAAGAAGAACACGAAGACCGCCGCGACGCGGCGCAGGACGACCCCGTCTCGACGACGGACGACGAAGCCGCACGACGCGGCATCTGAAGCAACAAGCATTTTTGACGCGCCCCGCAAGCGGGCGCGCAACCTGACATTTTGAGGTTGTTTTGACTGATATCCACGACACCGATTCGACCGACGCGTCCTCCGCGCGCGACGACGACACGCGGGCTTCGCAGGTCGAAGGCGAAGCACAGGGCGGCGAGGGCGAAGAGCGTCCGCGCCGCGGCCTGCGCCGCGGGCCGCGCAGCCTGATCGCGCGCCGCCGCGCGGGTGCGAAGGCCAAGGCCACAGAAGGCGCGGAGGGCGCGGACGCGCCCGCAGCGCCCGCTGACGCGCCGCAAGCGGCGCCTGAGCGTGCTCCTGCCGGGCGCGCACCGCGCAACAAGGACGCAGGCGCGAAGAAGCCGGGCCGCCGCCAGAATGCGGGCGCTGCCGCTCAAGGTGAGCGTCAGGGCGAACGCCAGCAGGGCGAGCGCCAGCAAGGCGCGGGCAAGCGACAGAAGGGCCAGGTGCGAGGCGAAGGCCAGCCGGCCGCCGCCGCGGGCGAGTCCACGCAGGACGACCTGTTCCTGTACGTGACGTCGCCGGCGTTCGACGCCGACAACGGCGCCGGTTCGGGCGTGCGCGCGCCGATGCTGCGCCGCGGCCGTGCCCAGCAGCCCAAGCGCGTGCTGAGCCCGGACGACGACGCACCGAAGCTGCACAAAGTGCTGGCGGATGCGGGCATGGGCTCGCGCCGCGACATGGAAGAGCTGATCATCGCCGGGCGCGTCTCGGTGAACGGCGAGCCCGCGCACATCGGCCAGCGCATTCTGCCGACCGACCAGGTCCGCATCAATGGCAAGCCCATCAAGCGCAAGCTGCAGAACAAGCCGCCGCGCGTGCTGATCTATCACAAGCCGACCGGCGAAATCGTGAGCCACGCCGATCCGGAAGGCCGTCCGTCGGTATTCGATCGCCTGCCGCCGATGAAAACGGCGAAGTGGCTGGCCGTCGGCCGTCTGGACTTCAACACCGAAGGTCTGCTGATGCTGACCACCTCGGGCGATCTGGCCAACCGTTTCATGCACCCGCGCTACAGCGTGGAGCGCGAATACGCCGTGCGCGTGGTGGGCGAGCTGACCGAGGGGAATCGCCAGAAGCTGCTCAAGGGCGTCGAGCTCGAGGACGGCCCCGCGAGTTTCCTGCGCATCCGCGACGGCGGTGGCGAAGGCACGAATCACTGGTATCACGTCGCGCTGGCCGAAGGCCGTAACCGCGAAGTGCGCCGGATGTTCGAGGCGGCGGGACTGATGGTGAGCCGCCTGATCCGCACGCGCCACGGCCCGATCGCGCTGCCCAAGGGTCTCAAGCGCGGCCGCTGGGAAGAGCTCGAAGACAACCAGGTGCGCGCGCTGATGGCAGCGGTCGGCCTGAAGGCGCCGAGCGAAGAGAAGGGCGGTCGCGGCGGCAAGGAGCAGGAGCGTCGCCAGCCCGATCCGATGCAGACGTCGATGGGCTTCATCAACCGCGAGCCGGTGCTGAGTTCGCACGGGGCGATGGGTCAGCCGCGTCAGGGCCAGGGACGGCGCGGCGCAGCGGGCGGCTTCGGCGGCGGCGCGGGTGCCGGTCACGGCAATTTCGGCGCGGGCTCCGGTTTCGGCGGCCGTGGCGGCAACCGTGCGGGCGGCCGCGAGGTCGACGGCAACCGTGCGCCGGGCGCGCAGGGCAAGCGTGCGGGCGGCAATGCCGGCGGCAACCGCCGCAGCGGTCCCGGCAACGGCGGCAACGGCGGCAATGCCAACCCCAACGGCAACCGCGCGGGCGGCAACAGCCGTGGCGGCCCGCGTGGCACGCCGCGCAATCGCACGCGCGGGCACTGACGCGTGAAGCGCGCGACGCCCGGCTGCGACATGCGGCGGGCGTCGCGGCGATGCAACGGCGGCAATGCGCGCGGTTCGCGCATAAAACACCGGAAAATCCCCTTGCTAGCCCATAAATAACGGCAAAAGGCGGCTTGGGCTTGACCGGTGATTTGCGTTAATGTGCAAAAAAGGCTAGAATCACAAAGTCGCTGGGCGTGCGGCTGTTTTCTGCGCTGTAATACGCGCCCCAGGTGCGACCACCTGGCTAAGTGAGAAGATGGGCGTTTCGCCCATTTTTTTTTGGTTCGCCCCAAATTGGATACCAACAGATGCCGACGTTTCACGTTCGGCATTGTCAATTTGGGGCCTCCAATCATCCGGGTCGTTCGTCATCGTGGGGCAGGTAGGTGAGAAGCGCGCGCGCTCACCTGGCGCGCGGCCCGCGAATCCCTAGCGAAGCAAGAATTAGAGCGAAGGAAGTTGCTGGCCCGCTGCGCAGAACATCTGGAGTGGGCATTGTGCAACTGACGGAACTGATTGAAACCACGGTCACCGGGCTCGGTTACGAGCTGGTCGACCTCGAGCGCACCGGGCGCGGCATGCTGACCATCTTCATCGATCAGCCCGCGGGGATCGCGATCGAGGACTGCGAGAAGGTCACGCGTCAGCTGCAGCACGTTCTGACGGTCGAGAACATCGACTACGAGCGACTCGAGGTTTCGTCGCCCGGTCTCGACCGTCCGCTGAAGAAACTGGCGGACTTCGAACGCTTCGCAGGCTGCGAAGCGGTAATCACGTTGAAAAAGCCATTGGACGGACGGAAATCGTACCGGGGTATCGTGCATGCTCCCGAAGGCGAATCCATCGGTCTGGAATTCGAAGGGAAGGCGGGTCCCGCGATGCTCGATTTCACGCTCGCGGACATCGACAAAGCACGCCTTGTCCCCAAAGTTGACTTTAGGAGCCGCAAACAATGAGTCGCGAAGTGTTGATGCTGGTGGATGCGCTGGCACGCGAGAAGAATGTCGACAAGGACGTGGTGTTCGCCGCCCTTGAAGCGGCGCTTGCGTCGGCCTCCAAGAAACTCTTCGACGAGGATGCGGATATCCGCGTGCATATCGATCGCGAAAGCGGCGAACACGAAACGTTCCGCCGCTGGCGCGTCGTGCCGGACGAGGCGGGCCTGCAGGAGCCGGACCAGGAAATCCTGCTGTTCGAAGCGCGCGAGCAAGACCCAGAAGCGCAGATCGACGGTTTCGTCGAGCAGCCGGTACCTTCGGTCGAGTTCGGCCGTATCGGCGCGCAGGCCGCCAAGCAGGTCATCCTGCAGAAGGTGCGCGACGCAGAGCGCGAGCAGATCCTGAACGACTTCCTCGAGCGCGGCGAAAGCATCATGACCGGTACGGTCAAGCGCATGGACAAGGGCAACTTCATTGTCGAATCCGGCCGTGTCGAAGCGCTGCTGCGCCGCGACCAGTTGATTCCGAAGGAAAACCTGCGCGTGGGCGACCGCGTGCGCGCGTGGATCGGCAAGGTCGATCGCACCGCTCGCGGCCCGCAGATCGAACTCTCGCGCACGGCGCCCGAGTTCCTGATGAAGCTGTTCGAAATGGAAGTGCCCGAAATCGAACAGGGCCTCCTCGAGATCAAGGCGGCGGCGCGCGATCCGGGCGTGCGCGCCAAGATCGGCGTGGTGGCTTACGACAAGCGCATCGACCCGATCGGCACCTGCGTCGGCATCCGCGGTTCGCGCGTGCAGGCCGTGCGCAACGAGCTCGGTGGCGAAAACGTCGACATCGTGCTATGGTCGGAGGATCCCGCCCAGTTCGTGATCGGCGCGCTCGCGCCGGCTGCCGTGCAGTCGATCGTCGTCGACGAGGAAAAGCACTCGATGGACGTCGTGGTCGACGAGAGTGAACTCGCGGTCGCGATCGGCCGTAGCGGCCAGAACGTGCGTCTCGCCAGCGAACTGACCGGCTGGCAAATCAATATCATGACGCCGGACGAATCCGCGCAAAAGCAGAATCAGGAGCGCACGGTGCTGCGCGACCTGTTCATGGCGCGTCTCGACGTGGATGAGGAAGTCGCCGACATCCTGATCGACGAAGGCTTCACGAGCCTCGAAGAGATCGCCTACGTGCCGCTCAACGAAATGCTGGAAATCGAGGCGTTCGACGAGGACACCGTGCACGAACTGCGCAACCGCGCTCGCGACGCGCTGCTCACGCAGGCGATCGCGAACGAGGAGAAGGTGGAAAGCGCCGCGCTGGACCTCAAGAGTCTGGACGGTATCGACCCGGATCTGCTCGCGAAACTGGCGCAGCATGAAGTTCACACCCGCGACGAGCTCGCCGAGCTGGCCGTGGATGAACTGGTCGAAATGACGGGAATGGAAGAGGACGCCGCCAAGGCGTTGATCATGAAGGCACGTGAGCACTGGTTCCAGTAACCCGCCAACGGGAAACTGCATCAGGGCGCGACGAGCAGGAAGCGACCATGACCCACTGAACTGAACGCGGCGGAGCCTTGCAGAACGCGAGGCACCGAAGGCCGCATGACCCGATGTCAACCGCAAGGAATCGGTCCTTGCATTAAGAGGAATGAATGGCGAGTAACAACGTAGCCCAATTTGCCGCGGAACTGAAAATGCCTGCCGGCGTGCTGCTCGAGCAGCTGCAGGCGGCGGGCGTCACGAAAGCGAGCGAGAGCGATGCCTTGTCGGAGACCGACAAGGCGCGTCTGCTCGATCACTTGCGCAAGTCTCACGGCTCGACTGATGCAGACAAACGCAAGATCACGCTGACGAAACGGCATACGTCTGAGATCAAGCAGTCCGATTCGACGGGTAAGGCACGCACCATTCAGGTCGAGGTGCGCAAGAAGCGCACGTTCGTCCGCCGCGACGAGTCCGCCGGAGAGGCGGAGGCATCGAATCATGCAGCCGACGCAGCTGCTGCCGCCGAAGAGGCGGAGCTGCAGCGCCGCGAGGAAGAAGCGCGCCGCGAGGCAGAACTGCTCGAGCGTCAGGCCCAGGAGCTCAAGGAGCGCCAGGAACTGCTCGCCCGTGAAGAGTCGGAGCGCCGTGCGCGCGAAGAGGCCGCCGAGGCCGAACGCCGCCGCGCCGAAGAAGAAGCTGCAAAGAAGAGGGCAGCGGCCGATACCGCCGCTCGCGAACTGGCCGCTCAGGCCGTGGCTGCGCAGCGCAATGCCGAAGCGGAAGCGAAAGAAGTGAAGCAAGCGCAGGATCAGCAGGAAGAACAGCGCGCCGCAGCCGAGCGCGCCGCGCAGCGCGAGGCGGCCCAGAAGGCCGAAGCCGCCGCGCGCGAAGCCGCCGATAAGGCGCAGAAGGAACAGGACGAGATCGCCCGCCGCCGCGCGGCTGCGGAAGCCGAAGCGCGCGCGATCCGCGAAATGATGAACACGCCGCGCAAGGCGCAGGTGAAGGCGCCCGAGCCGCCCAAGCCCGTCGAGCCGGCCAAGCCCGCCGAAGCCAAGGGCACGCTGCACAAGCCGGCCCGTCCGGAAGGTGCGCCGGCACGTCCGGCCGCCGGAGCAGGCGCCGCGGCGAAGAAGCCGGCCACGACGGCCGCGCCTTCGACGAGCGCGCCGGGTGCCGGTGCGGGCGACCGCAACAAGAAGCCGGGCGCAGGCAAGGGCGGCTGGCAGGACGACGCGGCCAAGCGCCGTGGCATCAAGACGCGCGGCGACTCGTCGGGCGGCGTGGACCGCGGCTGGCGCGGCGGCCCGAAGGGCCGTGGCCGTCACCAGGACGCGTCGACGTTCCAGGCGCCGACCGAGCCGATCGTGCGTGAAGTGCACGTGCCGGAAACCATCACGGTGGCCGACCTCGCGCACAAGATGTCCGTGAAGGCATCGGAAGTCATCAAGGCGATGATGAAGATGGGCCAGATGGTCACCATCAACCAGATGCTCGACCAGGAAACGGCGATGATCATCGTCGAGGAACTCGGCCACCGTGCGGTTGCCGCGAAGCTCGACGATCCGGAAGCGCTGCTGGTCGAAGGCCAGGGCACGGCTACGGACGCCGAGCAACTGCCGCGTCCGCCGGTCGTCACGGTCATGGGTCACGTCGACCACGGCAAGACCTCGCTGCTCGACTACATCCGCCGCGCCAAGGTTGCCGCGGGCGAAGCGGGCGGCATTACGCAGCACATCGGCGCTTACCACGTCGAAACGCCGCGTGGCGTCATCACGTTCCTCGACACGCCGGGTCACGAGGCCTTCACGGCCATGCGTGCTCGCGGTGCGAAGGCAACCGACATCGTCATTCTGGTGGTCGCAGCCGACGACGGCGTGATGCCGCAAACCAAGGAAGCGATCGCGCACGCCAAGGCTGCGGGTGTGCCGCTCGTCGTGGCGATCAACAAGATCGACAAGCCGGACGCGAATCTCGAGCGCGTGAAGCAGGAGCTCGTCGCAGAAGGCGTCGTGCCGGAAGAGTACGGCGGCGACTCGCCGTTCGTGCCGGTGTCGGCGAAGACCGGCGCAGGCATCGACGACCTGCTCGAAAACGTGCTGCTGCAAGCCGAAGTGCTGGAACTCACGGCACCGGTCGCAGCGCCGGCCAAGGGTCTCGTGATCGAAGCGAAGCTCGACAAGGGTAAGGGGCCGGTTGCAACGATCCTCGTCCAGTCCGGCACGCTGAACCGTGGCGACGTCGTGCTCGCTGGCAGCGCCTACGGGCGCGTGCGCGCCATGCTCGACGAAACCGGCAAGCCCACGAAGGAAGCGGGCCCGTCGATTCCGGTCGAGATCCAGGGTCTGTCGGAAGTGCCGGGCGCGGGCGAAGAAGTCATCGTGCTGCCGGACGATCGCAAGGCGCGCGAAATCGCCATGTTCCGTCAAGGCAAGTTCCGCGACGTCAAGCTCGCGAAGCAGCAGGCCGCGAAGCTCGAAAACATGCTCGAGCAGATGGGCGAAGGCGAAGTGCAGAACCTGCCGCTCATCGTCAAGGCGGACGTGCAGGGTTCGCAGGAAGCGCTGGTGCAATCGCTGCTCAAACTGTCGACCAGCGAAGTGCGCGTGCAGATCGTGCACAGCGCGGTCGGTGCGATCAGCGAGTCGGACGTCAACCTTGCAACGGCTTCGAAGGCGGTCATCATCGGCTTCAATACGCGTGCAGATGCGCAGGCGCGTAAGGTTGCCGAGGCGAATGGCATCGACATCCGTTACTACAACATCATCTATGACGCAGTGGATGAGGTGAAGGCGGCGATGTCGGGCATGCTGGCGCCGGAGAAGCGCGAGACGGTCACGGGCATGGCCGAGGTGCGTCAGGTGATTCGCGTGCCGAAGGTCGGCCTGATCGCAGGTTGTATGGTCACGGACGGTTTCGTCAAGCGTTCGTCGTCGGTGCGCGTGATCCGCAACAACGTCGTCATCCATACCGGCGAACTCGACTCGCTCAAGCGCTTCAAGGACGACGTCAAGGAAGTCAAGCAAGGCTTCGAGTGCGGTATGTCGATCAAGAACTTCAACGACATCGTCGAAGGCGACCAGTTCGAAGTGTTCGAGATCACCGAAGTCGCGCGTACGCTGTAATACAGCGGCGCCTGCGGGCAGACCTTCGGGTCGCCCGCCTGACCGCGGGTTTGCCGCGGTTTTGCCGATAACGGGCGGGGCAGGCGCTGGCCAGCCCCGCCCGTTTTGTTTTTTGCGCGGCCGTGTGCGCCTTCATGGACGCAACGCCGCCCGAATGCCTCGCAGATAAAGAGGTGGAACCATCATGCCGAAAAAACGTACTTCCCCGAATCGCAACGTGCAGATCGCGGATCAGATCCAGCGGGATCTGTCTGAGCTGATGCGCGAAGTCAAGGACCCGCGAATCGGGCTCGTGACGATCCAGAGCGTGGAACTCACGCCCGACTATGCGCACGCCAAGGTCTACTTCACGACCCTCACGGGCGACCCGAAGACCACGCAGGAAGCGCTCAATCACGCCGCAGGTCATCTGCACAACCAGCTCTTCAAGCGCCTGCATATTCACACGGTGCCGACGCTGCATTTCCACTATGACCAGTCGGTCGAGAAGGGTGTCGAGATGTCGCGCCTGATCGACGAGGCGAACGCGACGCGCGCGAAGGACGACTGACGCGGGCAATGACTGCATCATCGAAACAGAATCATGGCGGGCAGCGATCTGATGCGGCGCGACCGAGAGTCCCGCGCCGCCTGCTCGACGGCGTGCTGCTGCTCGACAAGCCCGTTGGCCTTTCGAGCAACGACGCGTTGATTCGTGCGAAGCGCCTGTACCGCGTGAAGAAGGCCGGCCACACCGGCACGCTCGACCCGCTCGCGTCGGGTCTGCTGCCGCTGTGCTTCGGCGAGGCGACCAAGTTTTCGCAGGATCTGCTCGAAGCCGACAAGACCTATGAGGCGACCATGCGCCTCGGCATTCGCACGGCCACCGGCGACGCCGAAGGCGAGGCGATCGAAACGCGCGAGGTCACCTGCGACGAAGCCGCCGTGCGTGAGACGATGACGCGCTTCCTCGGCGACATCGTGCAGGTGCCGCCGATGTATTCGGCGCTCAAGCGCGACGGCAAGCCGCTCTACGAATATGCGCGTGCGGGCCAGACGGTCGAGCGGGAAGGGCGCGAGGTGAAGATCCTTGCGTTGGAGATGATCGCCAGCGCGCTTCCCGAGGTTCCCGAGGTGACGTTTCGCGTGACCTGCAGCAAGGGCACGTACGTCCGCACGCTTGCCGAAGATATCGGCGAGGCGCTTGGCTGCGGCGCGCATCTCGTGATGCTGCGGCGTACCGGTGTGGGCGCGCTCACGCTCGAGCATGCAGTGACGCTCGACGCACTCACCGCCGCCGACGAGCCCGAGCGCGACACCTGGCTGCGTCCCGTCGATGCGCTGCTCTCCACGTTCCCCGCCGTGACGCTCAATGTAGAGGCGGCGCGCCGCTTCACGCATGGCCAGCGCTTGCCGCTCAACGAGCTGGTGCTCGATCGCGCGGTTTGCGAAGCGGCTGAACGCGTGCGCGTCTATGCAGAGGATGGGCGCCTGCTTGGCGTCGCGAAGGCCGCGAACGGCGTGCTTGCGCCGGAGCGGCTGGTGGTCAGCGGCGCAGCCTGAGTACGCTTGCGTCACGCCTGGTGCGCACGAAAAAAAACGGCACGTCGGTGAGGAACCGGACGTGCCGTTTTGCTATGGACACCTGCAAGCACTAGCGCATCGACCTCAGTGCGCTGCCGAAGCCGCTGCACCCGCGTCCGCGCCACCGGCACGCTCGGGCCGCGTGATCCAGATGAGTGCGATCAGCACGATGAAGATCATCGAGGAAATCCAGAACAGGTCGTTCACGCCGAGTTGCGCGGCCTGCTGCGAGAGCATCCGGTCGAAGAGCCCGTGCGCCTGGGAAGGATCGAGACCCGCGCCCTGGAACTGCTGCATCGACTGGTTGAAGACCGGGTTGGTCGGCGTAGCCACTTCGTTCAGGCGCGCGTGGTGAAACGTCGTCCGGTGATCCCACGCTGTTTCGAAGATCGAGGTGCCGATACCGCCGCACATGATCCGCACGAAGTTCGACAGGCCCGAGGCCGCGGGAATGCGATGGCCCGGCAGACCCGACAGCGTGATCGACACGAGTGGAATGAACAGACCCGCCATGCCGATGCCCTGGATGAGCGTAGGCAGCGTAAGCGCCCACGTGTCCACGCCCGTCGTATATTGCGAGCGCATCCAGAAGCACAGCGCAAACACGATGAAGGCTGTCGTCGCGATATAACGCGGGTCGGTGCGCGGCAAGATCTTGCCCGTGATCGGCGAGAGCAGGATGGCGAAGAAGCCCACGGGCGCCATCACGAGGCCCGCGTCCGTTGCGGTGTAGCCGAGGGTGGTTTGCAGCCACAGCGGCAGTAGCACGAGATTGCCGAAATACAGCCCGTAGCCCACCGAAAGCGCAATCGTGCCGCCCGTGAAATTGCGTCGCGCAAACAGCGACAGGTCGACCACAGGGTGATCCGCGGTCAGCTCCCACACCACGAAGAACGCGAATGCGATCACGGCGGTGAGCGCGAGCACGACGACCGTGGTGGACGAGAACCAGTCGAGGTCCTTGCCCTTGTCGAGCATCACCTGCAGCGAGCCCACCCAGATGATGAGGAGCGCGAGGCCCACGCCGTCGATCGGCGCCTTCCTCACCTCCGAATCGCGATTGCGGAAGATCGCCCACGTGGCGAGCGCCGCGACGATGCCCACCGGAATGTTCACGTAGAAGATCCAGGGCCACGAAATGTTGTCGGAGATCCAGCCGCCTAGAATCGGGCCGGCCACCGGCGCGATCAGCGTGGTCATCGACCACATCGAGAGCGCCATGGGCGCCTTCGCGCGCGGGTAGCTCGCGAGCAGCAGCGTTTGCGAAAGCGGGATCATCGGGCCGGCGACGGCGCCTTGCAGCACGCGCGAGGCGAGCAGGAAGGGCAGCGTGGGCGCGAGGCCGCACATCCATGACGAGATCACGAACAGGATGATCGACGCCATGAACAGGCGCACCTGGCCGAAACGCTGTGTGAGCCAGCCGGTGAGCGGCACGGAGATCGCGTTGGCCACCGCGAACGAGGTGATGACCCACGTGCCCTGGTCCGACGACACGCCGAGGTCGCCCGAGATCGACGGGATCGACACGTTCGCGATCGAGGTGTCGAGCACGTTCATGAACACCGCGAGCGACACCGCGATGGTGCCGATCACGAGTTGCGCGCCCTGTAGCGGCGGATGCGCGACGGGTTGTTGTGCTGCTGCCATGGCGTCCTTTCTTGTTGACCTGTTGGAGGCCGCGCG
Source organism: Paraburkholderia sp. BR14312 (assembly GCF_040948675.1). Taxonomy (NCBI): domain Bacteria; kingdom Pseudomonadati; phylum Pseudomonadota; class Betaproteobacteria; order Burkholderiales; family Burkholderiaceae; genus Paraburkholderia; species Paraburkholderia sp. BR14312. The sequence goes on along the minus strand of NZ_JBFPKI010000007.1, from coordinate 428,438 downwards.
AAACAAAGCGGCGCGGGCTGACGATCAGCCCGCGCCGGCGTCTGCGAGTGCTTTTATCAGGGCTTCAATCAGCCTTTTGCGCCCGGCTTCGCCGCGTGAGCGGACGACACCTGCGCCTTTGCGGATGCGTTGCCGGTCGCGCCGCTGGCGTTGTTGCTGACGCTAGCCGCCTTGTGCGCGTTCGGACCGGCGTTTTCGGCGATGATGCGCGCGATTTCCGCGTCGGCTTCCGCGCCGTACTTGGCGAACACATCGGTCTCGTAGACGGTGTTCTGCGCATTGCCGAGCTGCGTGCCCGAATCGTTGCGGATGCTCACGTCCACCTGCATCGAGAGGCCGATACGCAGCGGGTGCTTCTGCAGGTCTTCCGGATCGAGCGAGATACGCACCGGCAGGCGCTGCACCACCTTGATCCAGTTACCCGTCGCGTTCTGCGCCGGCAGCAGCGAGAAGGCCGAACCCGTGCCCGCCGAGAAGCCCACCACCTTGCCGTGGTAGACGACCGACGAGCCATAGACGTCGGCCGTCATCTCGACCGGCTGGCCGATGCGCATGTGCTTGAGCTGCACTTCCTTGAAGTTGGCGTCGACCCACAGCGAGTTCAGCGGCACCACCGACATGAGCGGATTACCCGGCGAGACGCGCTGGCCCACCTGCACCGAGCGCTTGGCCACGTAGCCGGTAACCGGTGCGGGCAGCGTGTTGCGCGCATTCGCCAGATAGGCGTCGCGCACCTTGGCGGCGGCGGCTTCCACGTTCGGGTGATTGGCGATGGTCGTGTTCGCGGTCAGCGCGCGGTTTGCGGCGAGCTGCTGCTGTGCGGCTTCGAGCGCGGCTTCGGCACTGCGCACGGCGTCGCGTGCGTGCGAGATCTCTTCCTGCGAGACGGCGCCCGTCTGCGCGACCTGCATGCGGCGGCGCAGGTCGTCCTGCGCACGCGAGAGGTCGGACTGACGCTGGGCGACTTGCGCTTCGTACTGGCTGTCGTCGGCGAAGAGGCCGCGCACCTGGCGCACCGTCTGCGCGAGTTGCGCTTCGGTTTGCTCGAGCGTTACGCGTGCGTCGGCCGGATCAAGCAGCACGAGCGGGTCGCCGACGTTCACGGTTTGCGTGTCGTCTGCTTTCAGTGCGATCACCGTGCCGGTGACCTGCGGCGTAATCTGCACGACGTTGCCATTCACGTAGGCGTCGTCCGTGCTTTCGGTGAAGCGTGCGACGAGGAAGTAGTAGAGGCCGTAGGCAACGGCTGCAATCACGATCACGAGGACAAGCAGCGTCATCATGCGCTTGCGCTTGCCGCTGTTCGCGTTCGGCTGCGGGTTGGCCGCCGGCTGCTGGGGGGTGCTCATGGAAGGATCTCCGGATGCTTGCGTGCTGTTCGTTCAGTTTTTGATGTTCGTGTGCTGCTCGGCGCTCAGTTCGACACGGGCGCGGCGTTTGCAGCGTTCGCCGCCGCTGCCGCGTTCTGCGGCGAGCGCGTACCGCGCCACGGTGCGCCGTTCACGTCGCTCTGGCCCCGCGCTTCGCTGCCGACTTCGGCCGGCGGCGTGAGCCCCGCGCCTTGCGCTTCGAAGCCGCCGCCAAGCGACTTGATGAGCGCCATCTGCTGGTCGCGGCGCTGCGCCTTCAGGTTCGACACCGTCTGCTCCGCGGCGAGGCGGTTCTGGTCGGCGGTGAGCACCTGAAGCTGCTCGGAGAGCCCCGCCTTGTAGCGGATCACCGCGAGCTGCCAGGCCTTGGTCGACGCGTCGAGCGCGCGATCGGCGTCCACCAGTTGCCGGTCTGCCGAGCGGATCGTCGACACGTTGGTCGCCACGTCCTGGAACGCGCCGATCAGCGTCTGGTTGTAGTTCGCGACATCGAGCTCGAAGTCTGCGTAGCGGCCCTTCAGTTGCGCGCGCAGCGCGCCCGCGTCGAAGAGCGGCAAATGCACGGCGGGGCCGATGTTCGCCTGGCGGCTCGTGAAGTTCAGGAATTTGCCCCAGCCGAACGCGTCGAAGCCGAAGCCGGCAGCAAGGTTCACGTCGGGATAGAACTCGGCCTTGGCTTCCTTCACGTCGTGCATCGCGGCTTCCACCTGCCAGCGCGCGGCGACGATGTCGGGGCGGCGCGCGAGCAGGTCGGCGGGCAGATTGTCGGGCAGGGCGACGTTGGCGACCGGGTTGAGGACCGGTTGCGCGATCTGCAGGCCGCGGTCGGGGCCCTTGCCGAGCAGCGCGCCGAGCTGGTAGCGCACGGATTCGATCTGGCCGTCGATCTGCGAGAGGTTCGCCTGGCTCGTCGCGATGTTGCCGTTCGCGGTCTGTTTCTCGACGTTGGTATCGAGGCCCGCCACCACGCGGCCGTTCGTGATCGTGCCGATGGTCTTGCGGTTGTCGATCTCGTGCACAGCGATGTCGCGCAGCTCGTAGAGCTGGGCGAGCTGGTTGTACGTGCGGGCGACCGACGAGGCGAGCGTGATGCGCGCCTGCTGCATGTCGGCCTCGGCGGCACGCTGCGAGGACACGGCTTGCGCGAGGCGCTGACGGTTCTTGCCCCAGAGGTCCAGATCCCACGAGGCGCTGGCGAGCACGTTGTTCTCGCTATACCAGGTGCCGCCATACGGGGGCGGGAACAGGGCGTTGGCCGAGTACAGCTCGCGCGTCCACGAGTAGCTCAGGTTGGCCTTCGGGAAGAGCGCCGAGCGCGAGGTTTCGATATACGACGAGGCCTTGGCGAGGCGCGCCTGCGCCTGAGCGATGGTCGGGCTGCCTTCGAGCGCCTCGTCGATCAGCTTGGGCAACTGCGGATCGCCGAACTGGTTTGCCCAGTCGAGCGTCGGCCACTGGCCGCCTTGCGCCGGAATGCTCTGCGAGCTTTCGAACTGCTGCGGCTGATCGATGGTCTTGTCGCTCTTGATGCCGATGTAGTTCGCGCAACCCGCAAGGGCGAGCGCCGCGACCGCGGCGGCGACCGCCGCCCGGCAGGACAGTGCCCGCACGGCCGGAACTGGCGCAAACTCGGTTTGGGATTTCATTGCTCGTCTCGATGCGTGAGAGTGTGTGGTGATACTGGACGCTGCAGCTATTTTCTTGTTCGGCGATTTCAAATTTGCTTGCCCCGTCATCAATTCTCGGGCGGATTCGGGTTCGAACTCTGGCTAGCTTCGCAGCTATTCGAAAGAATCCGCCGCAACATGCTCTTCAGGAAGCCCACTTCCTCAGGCGTGAATCCGGCCGACAGATGCTCGGTGACACTGCGGAAAATCGCCGGCATGCGCGCGGCGATGGCAAGGCCCTCGGGCGTGAGCGCGAGGCGCACCGCGCGGCGATCTTCGGAGCTGCGCACGCGCTTGAGGAGCCCGCGCTTCTCCAGCCGGTCGACGAGACGTGTGACGGCGCTTGCGTCGATGCCGTACTCGCGGGCGAGTTCGGCTGCGAGCGTGCATTTGCCGGTCGCCACCATGAAGAGGATGCTGGCCTGCTGGCTCGTGACGCCGAGTTCGGCGACGGCGCGCTGGGTGACCATGTTCGACATCGTCGATTTCACCCGCGAGATCAGGTAGCCGACGCTTTCGCCGAGGTCGTAGTCGCGGACTTCGGGCGGGGGCGTGGGAGTCGGATCCGTCATGATTCAGCTGCGAGTGCAATGGTTGACCAGGCAGGGATTATAGGGGCGGTTAGTTGACGCGGCAAGGTTTATTCTGCCTTTGCCGAGAAACCTTTGCAGAGTAGGGGCTTAATCCGGCCCCGTGGGCATGGGAAAATCCGGCGTGAACGGCGCGCGGCGGCGCCCGTCGAATTTTTACCCGCGTTGCGCGGTTGCGACGCCGGCCGCCCCGATCCAGGGTGCTTCCTGATATGCGCGAGATCAATTCATCTGCGCGTGCTATAATTTCAGGTTCCCAAAAGTGCGTCATCGCAGCGATGCTGAATTGACCCGCCGGCAGCAAGTCCGGGGCGGGTCGAAGCGGCGGCCGCGCGCCCTCGCCGGGCCTGCCAGCAGGGCATGCGCGACGCACTCAACTGTACCCAGGTTCCTATGTCCCGCGCTCTTCGCAACATCGCCATCATTGCCCACGTCGACCACGGCAAGACCACGCTCGTCGACCAACTGCTGCGCCAGTCCGGCACCTTCCGCGACAACCAGCAGATCGCCGAACGCGTCATGGACTCGAACGACATCGAAAAAGAGCGCGGGATCACGATTCTGTCGAAGAATTGCGCCGTCGAGTACGAGGGCACCCACATCAACATCGTCGACACCCCGGGCCACGCCGACTTCGGCGGTGAAGTGGAACGCGTGCTGTCGATGGTCGACTCGGTGCTGCTGCTCGTCGACGCCGTCGAAGGCCCGATGCCGCAAACGCGTTTCGTCACGAAGAAGGCGCTCGCGCTCGGCCTCAAGCCGATCGTCGTCGTGAACAAGATCGACCGTCCGGGCGCCCGTATCGACTGGGTGATCAACCAGACTTTCGACCTGTTCGACAAGCTCGGCGCGACCGAAGAGCAGCTCGACTTCCCGGTGGTCTACGCTTCGGGCCTGAACGGCTACGCTTCGCTGTCGCCGGATGCGCGCGAAGGCGACATGCGCCCGCTGTTCGAAGCCGTGCTCGAGCACGTGCCGGTTCGCGACGCCGATCCGGAAGGCCCGCTGCAGCTGCAGATCACCTCGCTCGACTACTCGACCTACGTCGGCCGTATCGGCGTGGGCCGTATCAAGCGTGGCCGCATCAAGCCGGGTCAGCCGGTGGCGCTGCGCTTCGGCCCGGAAGGCGAAGTGATGAACCGCAAGATCAACCAGGTGCTGTCGTTCAGCGGCCTCGAGCGCGTGCAGGTCGAATCGGCCGAAGCCGGCGACATCGTGCTGATCAACGGCATTGAAGACATCGGCATCGGCGCGACGATCTGCGCGGTCGACACCCCCGAAGCGCTGCCGATGATCACGGTGGACGAGCCCACGCTGACGATGAACTTCCTCGTGAACTCGTCGCCGCTCGCCGGCCGCGAAGGCAAGTTCGTGACGAGCCGCCAGATCCGCGACCGTCTCACGAAAGAACTGAACCACAACGTCGCGCTGCGCGTGAAGGACACCGGCGACGAAACCACGTTCGAAGTGTCGGGCCGTGGCGAACTGCACCTCACGATCCTGATCGAAAACATGCGCCGCGAAGGCTACGAGCTGGCCGTGTCGCGTCCGCGCGTGGTGCTGCACGAAGTCGACGGCGTGAAGCAGGAGCCGTACGAAATGCTGACCGTGGACGTCGAAGACGGCCACCAGGGCGGCGTGATGGAAGAACTGGGCCGCCGCAAGGGCGAAATGCTCGACATGGCTTCGGACGGCCGCGGCCGCACGCGTCTCGAGTATCGTATTCCGGCGCGTGGCCTGATCGGCTTCCAGGGCGAATTCATGACGCTCACGCGCGGCACGGGCCTGATGAGCCACGTGTTCGACGCCTACGGTCCGATCAAGGAAGGCTCGCTCGGCGAGCGCCGCAACGGCGTGCTGATCTCGCAGGACGACGGCGCCGCTGTCGCCTACGCACTGTGGAAGCTGCAGGACCGCGGCCGCATGTTCGTGAAGCCGGGCGACGCGCTGTACGAAGGCATGATCATCGGCATTCACAGCCGCGACAACGACCTCGTCGTGAACCCGATCAAGGGCAAGCAGCTCACCAACGTGCGCGCCTCGGGCACCGACGAAGCCGTGCGCCTCGTGCCGCCGATCCAGATGTCGCTCGAATACGCCGTGGAATTCATCGACGACGACGAACTCGTGGAAGTCACGCCGCAGTCGATCCGTCTGCGCAAGCGTCACCTCAAAGAGCACGAGCGTCGCCGCGCGAGCCGCGAAGGCGCTGCCGAGTAATTGGCATTTTTAGCGCTTTTTTCTGCACTGCAATGCACAAAGACTCACAGAAAAGCCGCCGCTTTAAGGGCGGCTTTTTTGCGTCTGGCGGGGATTGTATTGCGGTGCGGGAAGAGTGCGTTGCGAATGCCGCAAGGGCCCGTGGAAAAAGGGTTCCCGCGTGGTGTTCGGTCGCATTGCATCCTGTGGCGAGATGCGCATATGCGCTATACTCCGCGGATGCATGATTTAGGTCCTTCCAAGCAGACTTGATTCGCAATCCGCTAAACGGTCAGGCCGTGGCGCGGAAGGTTGAGTAACCCGCTATTTCTCGAGAAACTCGAAGAAAGGTGAGCGTAAATGTCGGAAACGATGAAGCAATTCCAGCTGAACTCCTATTTGTTCGGCGGCAATGCTCCGTATGTCGAAGAGCTATACGAAGCATATCTTGATAACCCTGCGTCCGTTCCGGACAACTGGCGTGAGTACTTCGACGCACTGCAAAACGTGCCGTCGTCGAGTGGCACGGCAGACAACGACATCGCCCACGGGCCGATCGTCGAATCCTTCGCTCAACGCGCGAAGGCCAATGCATTTGTTCCGCGCGGCGGCGGCGAAGATCTCGCCACGGCACGCAAGCAAGTCTACGTTCAGTCCCTGATTGGCGCTTATCGATTCCTCGGCTCGCAATGGGCCAATCTCGATCCGCTCAAGCGTCGCGAACGTCCGAACATCCCCGAACTCGAGCCTGCGTTCTACGACTTCACCGAAGCCGACATGGACCAGACGTTCAGCGCGACGAACCTGTACTTCGGTTTCGAGCGCGCGACGCTGCGCGAGATCGTCAAGGCGCTGCGCGATACGTACTGCGGTACGATCGGCGCCGAGTACATGTACATCAGCGATCCTGAACAGAAGCGCTGGTGGAAGGAGCGTCTCGAGTCGATCCGCTCGACGCCGAACTTCTCGAACGACAAGAAGAAGCACATCCTGCAGCGCCTGACGGCCTCCGAAGGCCTCGAGCGCTTCCTGCACACCAAGTACGTCGGCCAGAAGCGCTTCTCGCTCGAAGGCGGCGAGTCCTTCATCGCCGCGATGGACGAAGTCGTTCGTCACGCGGGCGCGAAGGGCGTGCAGGAAATCGTCATCGGCATGGCTCACCGCGGCCGTCTGAACGTGCTGGTCAATACGCTCGGCAAGATGCCGGCTGACCTCTTCGCCGAATTCGAAGGCAAGCACGTCGACGACCTGCCGGCAGGCGACGTGAAGTACCACAAGGGCTTCTCGTCGGACGTCGCGACCGAAGGCGGTCCGGTCCACCTGTCGCTCGCGTTCAACCCGTCGCACCTCGAAATCGTCAACCCGGTGGTCGAAGGCTCGGCCAAGGCCCGTATGGATCGCCGCGGCGATGCAGACGGCCTGCAGGTGCTGCCGGTGCAGATCCACGGCGACGCGGCCTTCGCAGGCCAGGGCGTCGTGATGGAAACGCTGAACCTCGCGCAAACGCGCGGCTACGGCACGCACGGCACGCTGCACATCGTCATCAACAACCAGATCGGCTTCACGACCTCGGACCCGCGCGACGCGCGTTCGACGCTCTACTGTACCGACGTGGTCAAGATGATCGAAGCGCCGGTGCTGCACGTGAACGGCGACGATCCGGAAGCGGTCGTGCTGGCGATCCAGCTCGCGGTCGAATTCCGCATGCAGTTCCACAAGGATGTCGTCGTCGACATCATCTGCTTCCGCAAGCTGGGCCACAACGAGCAGGACACGCCCGCGGTCACGCAGCCGCTGATGTACAAGACGATCGCGAAGCACCCGGGCACCCGTGCGCTGTACGCCGAAAAGCTCGTGCAGCAAGGCGTGATCACGGCTGAGGACGCGGACAACTACGTCAAGGCCTATCGCGCCGCGATGGACGAAGGCCACCACACGGTCGACCCCGTGCTCTCGAACTACAAGAGCAAGTACGCGGTGGACTGGGTTCCGTTCCTGAACCGCAAGTGGACCGACGCAGCCGATACGGCAGTGCCGCTCGCCGAACTCAAGCGTCTGGCTGAGCGCATCACCACGATCCCCCAGAACTTCAAGGTTCACCCGCTGGTCGAGCGCGTCATCAACGACCGCCGCGCGATGGGCAAGGGCGAAGCGAAGCTCGACTGGGGCATGGGCGAGCACCTCGCGTTCGCGTCGCTGGTCGCCTCGGGCTACGCAGTTCGCCTGACGGGCCAGGACTCGGGCCGCGGCACGTTCACGCACCGCCACGCCGTTCTGCATGACCAGAACCGCGAGCGTTGGGACGACGGCACGTACGTGCCGCTGCAGAACATCGGCGAGAACCAGGCGCAGTTCACGGTGATCGACTCGGTGCTCTCGGAAGAGGCAGTGCTGGGCTTCGAATACGGCTACTCGACTGCCGAGCCGAACACGCTCGTCGCGTGGGAAGGCCAGTTCGGCGACTTCGTCAACGGTGCGCAGGTCGTGATCGACCAGTTCATCTCGTCGGGCGAAGTGAAGTGGGGCCGCGTTTCGGGTCTCACGATGCTGCTGCCGCACGGCTATGAAGGCCAGGGTCCGGAGCACTCGTCGGCGCGTATCGAGCGTTTCCTGCAGCTGTGCGCCGAGCACAACATGCAGGTCGTTCAGCCGACCACGCCGGCCCAGATCTTCCACGTGCTGCGCCGCCAGATGATCCGCCTGTTCCGCAAGCCGCTCATCATCTTCACGCCGAAGTCGCTGCTGCGTCACAAGGAAGCCGTGTCGGACCTGTCCGAACTCGCGAAGGGCACGTTCCAGCCGGTCATCGGCGAAGTGGACGAAGCCATCGACGCGAAGAAGGTCAAGCGCGTGGTCGCCTGCTCGGGCCGCGTGTACTTCGACCTCGTGGCACACCGCCGCGAAGCGAAGGCGAACGACGTCGCGATCATCCGTATCGAACAGCTCTATCCGTTTGCTCACAAGCAGTTCGAAGCCGAGCTGAAGAAGTACGACAACGCGACCGAAGTGGTCTGGGTGCAGGACGAGCCGCAGAATCAGGGCCCGTGGTTCTACATCGAGCACCACCTGAAGGAAGGCATGAAGGAAGGCATGAAGCTCGCGTACAGCGGCCGTCCTGCTTCCGCATCGCCGGCTGTCGGCTACTACGCGAAGCACTACGAGCAGCAGAAGGCGCTGATCGAAGGTGCATTCGGCCGCCTGAAGGGCGCGCAGGTCGCGAAGTAAGCACTAGAGCAAATCGAACCGGGAAGGCGTGCTGAACGACGCGCGCTTTCCCGCGCTCACGTGCGCGACCCGGTTCGTACCCAGATACGTATTCAGGAAAATCACATGGCTATCGTAGAAGTCAAAGTTCCGCAGTTTTCGGAGTCGGTATCGGAAGGCACGATGCTGCAGTGGAAGAAGAAGCCGGGCGAAGCTATCGCCCAGGACGAAGTTGTCATCGAGATCGAAACCGATAAGGTCGTGCTCGAAGTGCCCGCGCCGGCTGCCGGCGTGCTGGCCGAGATCATCGTGGGCGACGGCGCTACCGTCACCAGCGAACAGGTGATCGCCAGGATCGACACGGAAGCCAAGGCTGGCGCCGTTGCAGCGCCCGCAGCCGCAGCCGCGCCGGCTGCCGCCGCGGCTCCCGCAGCTGCACCGGCTGCCGCCGCCGCAACGACGGCAAGCAGCACGGTCGCCTCGCCCGCAGCGACGAAGCTGATGGCAGAGAAGGGTCTCGCAGGCGGCGACGTCGCCGGCACGGGCCGTGACGGCCGCATCACGAAGCAGGACGTGCTCGGCGCAGGCGCGCCGAAGGCCGCTCCCGCAGCCGCCCCGGCTGCGAAGCCGGCTGCCGCCAAGCCGGCGCTGCCGCAAGTCAACGCACCGGCATCGGCTGCGAACTGGCTCAACGACCGTCCGGAACAGCGCGTGCCGATGTCGCGTCTGCGTGCGCGTATCGCCGAGCGTCTGCTCGAGTCGCAGCAAACCAACGCCATCCTCACGACGTTCAACGAAGTGAACATGGCGCCGGTCATGGACCTGCGCAACAAGTACAAGGACAAGTTCGAAAAGGAACACGGCGTGAAGCTCGGCTTCATGTCGTTCTTCGTGAAGGCCGCAGTGCACGCCCTCAAGAAGTTCCCGCTCGTCAACGCGTCGATCGACGGCAACGACATCGTCTACCACGGCTACTTCGACATCGGTATCGCGGTCGGCTCGCCGCGCGGTCTGGTGGTGCCCATCCTGCGTAACGCAGACCAGATGAGCCTCGCCGACATCGAGAAGAAGATCGCCGAATTTGGCCAGAAGGCCAAGGACGGCAAGCTTTCGATCGAAGAAATGACGGGCGGTACGTTCTCGATCTCGAACGGCGGCGTGTTCGGCTCGATGCTCTCGACCCCGATCATCAACCCGCCGCAGTCGGCGATCCTCGGCGTGCACGCGACGAAGGAACGCGCTGTGGTGGAAAACGGCCAGATCGTGATCCGCCCGATGAACTACCTCGCGATGTCGTACGACCACCGCATCATCGACGGCCGCGAAGCCGTCCTGTCGCTCGTCGCGATGAAGGATGCGCTGGAAGATCCGGCTCGTCTGCTGCTCGACCTGTAAAGATCGGCCTCATCAAGCATCAAGTCTCACACTGAGCGCCGTGCGCGCGGATTCCGGAAACCGGGCTCCGCGTGCCGCGCTCACGTCTCGAAAGGATGACCATGTCCAAAGAATTTGACGTCGTCGTGATCGGCGCCGGCCCCGGCGGCTATATCGCGGCGATCCGCGCCGCACAGCTCGGCAAGTCGGTTGCGTGTATCGAAAAGTGGAAGAACCCGGCCGGCGCGCTGAAGCTCGGCGGCACCTGCCTGAACGTCGGCTGCATTCCGTCGAAGGCGCTGCTCGCCTCGTCGGAAGAGTTCGAAAATGCCGCGCATCATCTCGTTGACCACGGCATCAGCGTGGGCGACGTGAAGATCGACGTCGCGAAGATGATCGCCCGCAAGGAAGGCATCGTCGAGAAGATGACGAAGGGTATCGAGTTCCTGTTCCGCAAGAACAAGATCACGTGGCTCAAGGGCCACGGCAAGTTCACCGGCAAGAACGAAGCCGGCGTGCAGATCGAAGTGAGCGGCGAAGGCGAAACCGAAGTCGTCACGGCGAAGAACGTGATCATCGCGACGGGCTCGAAAGCACGCCATCTGCCGGGCATTCCGGTCGACAACAAGATCATCTCCGACAACGAAGGCGCGCTCACGTTCGACAGCGTGCCGAAGAAGCTCGCTGTGATCGGCGCAGGCGTGATCGGTCTGGAGCTCGGCTCGGTGTGGCGCCGTCTCGGTGCCGACGTCACGATCCTCGAAGCGCTGCCGGAATTCCTCGGCGCGACTGACCAGGCGCTCGCGAAGGAAGCCGCGAAGCTCTTCAAGAAGCAGGGTCTCGACATTCACGTTGGCGTGAAGGTCGGCGAAGTGACGACGACCGACAAGAGCGTCACGATCAACTACACGGACAAGGACGGCAACGCGCAGAAGCTCGAAGCCGACCGCCTGATCGTGTCGGTTGGCCGCGTGCCGAACACCGACAACCTCGGTCTCGAAGCGATCGGGCTGAAGGCCAATGAGCGCGGCTTCATCGACGTGGACGACCACTGCGCAACGTCGGTGCCGAACGTGTACGCGATCGGCGACGTGGTGCGTGGCCCGATGCTCGCGCACAAGGCAGAAGACGAAGGCGTGCTGGTGGCCGAGATCATCGACGGCCAGAAGCCGCACATCGACTACAACTGCATTCCGTGGGTGATCTACACCGAGCCGGAAATCGCATGGGTCGGCAAGACGGAGCAGCAGCTCAAGGCGGAAGGCCGCGACATCAAGACGGGCCAGTTCCCGTTCATGGCGAACGGCCGCGCGCTCGGCATCAACAAGGCCGACGGCTTTGTGAAGATGATCGCCGACGCGAAGACCGACGAACTGCTCGGCGTGCACATCATCTCGGCCAACGCATCGGACCTGATCGCGGAAGCCGTGGTGGCGATGGAATTCAAGGCTGCCGCCGAAGACATCGGCCGCATCTGCCATCCGCACCCGTCGCTGTCCGAAGTCATGCGCGAAGCTGCACTCGCCACTGACAAGCGCGCGCTCAACATGTAAGCGCCAAGGGCAGGGCGGCCGACTTTTTTGGCCACGCTGCCCCGCAGTACCCAGCATCACGTACGGAGGCGGGTGGGCTTTTGCTCTCCCGCCTTTGCTCATTTGCGGCCTAGAAAATGAACGTCACCGAATACTACGAAAACGAACTGCAGAAGCGGGGATACAAGCCCGATACGGCGCAACGCGCCGCGATCGACCGGCTGCAGCGGTGCTACGACGAGTGGGTCGCATACAAGTCGCGGCGTTCGAACGCCTTCAAGAAGTTTCTTATTCACCCGGACCTGCCGCGCGGCGTTTACATGTGGGGCGGCGTTGGGCGCGGCAAGAGCTTCCTGATGGACAGCTTCTATGCTGTCGTGCCGCTGCAGCGCAAGACGCGTCTGCATTTTCACGAATTCATGCGCGAAGTGCACCGTGAGCTCGAAGAGCTCAAGGGCCAGGCCGATCCGCTCGACGAACTCGCGCGCCGCATTGCGAAGCGTTATCGCCTGATCTGCTTCGACGAATTCCACGTCTCGGACATCGCCGACGCGATGATCCTTTACCGTCTGCTCGACCGTCTCTTCGAGAACGGCGTGCAGTTCGTGATGACGTCCAACTACGATCCCGATCTGCTCTATCCCGACGGGCTGCATCGCGACCGCATGCTGCCTGCGATCGAGTTGATCAAGAGCAAGCTCGACGTGCTCAACGTCGATGCGGGCGTCGACTACCGCCAGCGCACGCTCGCGCAGGTCGAGGTCTATCACACGCCGCTCGGCGCCGCCGCCGACAAGGCGCTGCGCCACTCGTTCGCGGAGCTGGCCGCCGTCCCCGACGAAAGCCCGCTGCTGCGCATCGAAAAGCGCGAACTGAAGGCGCTGCGCAAGGCCGACGGCGTGGTGTGGTTCGATTTCGCGACGCTGTGCGGCGGTCCGCGTTCGCAGAACGATTATCTGGAGCTGGCAAGCCGCTTTCACGCGGTGATCCTCTCCGACGTGCCGCAGATGACGCCTCGTATGCAGTCCGAAGCACGCCGCTTCACCTGGCTCATCGACGTGTTCTACGACCACAAGGTCAAGCTGCTGATGTCGGCCGCGGTGCCGCCCGAGGAACTCTATGTGGAAGGCCCGATGGCCAACGAGTTCACGCGCACGGTGTCGCGCATCGTCGAAATGCAGTCGAAGGAATATCTCGAAACGCCGCGCCGCATCGTCGATACGGCCCTGACCTGAGCGCACGGCGTCCGCGCCGGTCCAGGGAGTGTCACGCAGGCGTCGAGCCAGTCTCAAAAGAGCGCGGCGGCACCCTTTTCAAGATTCGGACTCGTCTGATATGGATGGCGGGGGTGAGTGGATATCGTTTGTCAGCACACCGTCTGACAAAGGACCTTCCATGACCCCGCATCGCGATATTACCGACGAAGAGTGGCAGCGCGTGATGCTGCTCCTGCCCGAACTGCGTCCGCGCACCGAGTTGCGTGGACGGCCGCTCGCCAATACGCGCTCGGTGCTCAACGGCGTGCTGTGGGTCATGTATAGCGGCGCGAACTGGTCGGCCATGCCGCGCCGCTACCCCTCGTATCAAACCTGCCATCGCCGCTTCAAGACCTGGCACTACAACGGGGCGCTCAAGCGCGTGATGGGCGAGTTGTTCGGCGAAGACGGCGTGAGGTTGTGCGACACCATCGAAACGCGCATGCGCAAGCACGCGAGCCGTGCAGAAAAAGCGGCGCGCAGGCAGGAAGCGGCGCGCAACGTGCCGCGCAATTCGCCGTTCGTCCTGGTGGCGAGCGCGTCCGCGCAGTCGCAGCCTTTCACCTGTCGCTCCGTGTATCGCCACACAGCGTAATACCGGCGCTGATGAAGTCCGGCCGAAGCGGCTCATGTGCGCGCTTCGGCCGGTTTCGTCTCCCAGGTCCCCTGGCTGGTTTGTGCACCGGTCCTCAGGTCGATCCGCTCACGCACGCAGTCACTGCTGACGCACCCAGGTTTGCGAGCGGCCAAGCAGCGAAATACCCATATAGCCGCGCACGACGAGTTTCTGGCCGCCGTCTTCCGTATGCATCTTGCAGCGGTACACCTTGCCGTTCTCAGGGTCGAGAATGTGCCCGCCGTCATACCCCTCAGCGGTCTTTTTCATGCTGTCGATGATCGTCATGCCGAGGATCAACTGATCCTTGCGCGAGTCGGTGCAGGCCGTGCAGCGCCGATCGGGCTGATCAGTCGCGCCGAGGCCCTTGATGACCTTGCCGCTCAGGTCGCCGTTGGCGTCGGCACTGATCTGCACGAGCGCTTTCGGCTGGCCGGTGTGATCGTCGATGGTCTGCCAGACGCCGACGGGCGTGTCGGTTTGAGCGTGCGCGGCGAGGGCGCCGCATAGCAGTGCACTCGCAAGCGCAACGTGGCGCGCCGCGCGTCCGATGACTCGATTCATGTCTTCCTCCACTGATGTTGTTTGTCGTGTCGACGCTGACCGTGCGTCGCGCCAGGCACGCCTGGCAAGCCGCAAGGTCAGGGCAGGATACTGGAAAGCATCGCGCGCGTTTGAGAGAAGGAACTCTAGTTTGGTCGGCCCTGGCCGCGCTGGACCAAAACGGCTGGCGATGCAAGGACAGCGCGCAATTCCCAGGAAATTCTTGCTATGTGTTGTGGGAAAAGATACGTAATCGGCAAATTTTCTACGAGTGGCCCGAAACACGTGAAAGTGAGTAATAATTGTGCCGATTTGTAAAAATTAGAACTGTTCAAAGCAGGTACTACATGGACTACAAGTGGAGAGTTCGTCGCACCGCTCTGGCGGCGCTGGTATTAATCGGGGGAATCGGTACGGGCTGCGCACAGACGCCGCCTGACAATTCAGCAGCAGCGAATGCAGCAGCAGCGGCGCCCGTAGCACAGACCACCGCCGCACCCGCAGTGCAGGACGATCAGGCCGCAACCCCTGCGTTGCCTTTGGCAGCGAGCCAGCCGGGCGTACTCACGCCGGATGAAGCGAAGCAGAACGCCGCGGGCAACGTCGCCGAGCTGCAGCAGATGCTGCGAGGCTCGGATCTCGCCGAACTGCGCACGACCTACAACGGCTCGTATGGCGCAAGCTTGCTGTTTTACGGCAAGGAAATGACGTACTACGTGACGCTGTTCCAGAACAAGACGTTCTGGCGCGTGATCAAGACGAGCGACGAGACGCGTGCTGAAGCCATCTATCGCGACTTCGCGGTGAAGTCGGGCCAGCTCGCCGAAGTGGAAATTCGCCGCACGCGCCTCGAAGCGCAGAAGGCGTTCACGGACCGCATGATCGCGCTCACGCAGGACCACGCGAACCGGCTCCAGGCGGATCTGGCTATCGCGCGCGAGCAGCAGGCGCTTGTCGCCGACCGGCAGAAGCAGGGCCGCGATCAGGCGAACGCGTTGCAGGCACAGAAGACGGCCGCCCAGGCGCAACTGCGCACGGTCCAGCGTCAAGTGCGCGAACTGCAGCAACAAGTGGAAGGCGGTCTGCCGATCCGCTAATCGCCGGTGCCCGGTGTGGCCAGCGTGCTCACCCGGCGCCCGGCTGTGCAACGGGTTGCGCGGAACACGCGTATGCGGCACGCAAAAGGCGGAGCGTCATAGGCGCTCCGCCTTTCTTCATGGTGCGATCGTTCGGGTCGCGCTCAGTGCTTGCCGTGGCGATGCGTGTCGCGGCCCTTGCGAGTTTCGTCTGCGGAATGGGGCTTCGGTTGAGAGCCGGCAGGCGAGGGGTCGACGGCGATCGGATCGCTCGCGGGGAAGGTTTCTTCGAGCGCTTCGTCGAGCGGGTCTTGTTGCGAGGGTTGCGGGGCTTTCGGCTTGGATGCGCTCATGGCGGTCTCCGTTGCGATATGCGTCACGCCCAGAATAACGCAAAGCCGGAATCGTGACCGCGAGTCACGGCTGTCAGAGCGCGTCGGAAGACGGTGGAACGAAACTGAACGCAACCGCACCGTAGCTGTACGAAACGCGCGCACAAACAAGCAGGCGCGCCAAGGCGCGCCCGTACTGTACTGAATGTCGGCGTGATCGGCGTACCGTGCAGCGAGTACGCCAGCCAGCAGCGGCTTAGCTGTTGCCCGAGCCTTCGCCGCCGTTGCCGCCGTTGTTCACCGCGCCGTAGAGGCGGCGGCGGCGCGTGACGACGACCGGGCCGTCCTGAGAGCCACGGTCATTGCCGGGGGCGCTCGATGCGCCCGACGGCGCGCCGGACGGCGCCGACCAGTTTTCACGTGGCTCGCGCGGTTCACGCGGTTCTCGTTGTTCACGCGGGCCATGGCCACCGTGGCTGCCGTGCGGGCCGCGGCTCGTATGCTCGCCGTGCGAGCTGCGAGCGCCGCCCGGGCGCGGACCCGGACGGGTGCCGGTGTCGAGCTGGATGGTCGAAATGGCGCGCTTGTAGATGCCTTGCAGGCCAACGGGCGTGCGCAGCATCACCAGATACTGATCGAACGACTCGATGCATCCGGTCAGGCGAATGCCGTTGACCAGATAGATTTCGACGCGCTTTCTTTCCTTACGCGCGGCGTTCATGAAGTCGTTTTGCGGGTGCGATTCTGCGGAAGGCATGGACTAGATTTGGCCAGGCGGCGCAATGCCGCAATCAGTTGGAAACGTTTGCTCGCCGCGATTCTACCTTGTGTCGGCGAAGCGCGCGTGCGGGAAAGTAAGCTTACTGCAGAACTATACCGGCTCGCGGCCGCGACCGCAGATTGACGAAAAATGCATCGCTGCGTCCCTTGTCGTCGGCTGCCGGGAAGGGGCGTGTCCGGATGACAGGTAGCGATGGGCAGCGACAGCGGTTTTCGGAAAGAGGCCTGCCGACGATAGGCCCGCGGATTGACAGACCCGCGCGACCTTTCGACGCGCATGCACTCACTCACACAGCGTAGTCCAAGACGGCCAGCCATGCTCGACCGATTCGAGGCGGATCACACGCTTATACGCGATTACACGATGGTTTTCGATCCGCTTGCGATGATTCTCGCGGCGCCCGAGGGCTTCGTTCCGTGCGGCGGCACACGAAAAGCGAAATCGCCGCCTGCGCGGAATAAGCGCACCCGCTGCAACGTTTAACGCGATATCGGTGATGAACCCAGTGGAGGTGATCATGGAGCGGTTTCGCAAAGGTCTCGCGTGTCTCGTTTGTGTGGCGCTGGCAGGCGTCGCGGGAGCCGGCCTCACGGCTTGCAGCGACATGAATTCAGGCGGGGCGTCGTCGAGCAGTTCGGGCGGCTCGTCGGGCGGCGGCTACTGAGCGGCGTGTGGCGTGTTGCGTCATCCGTCGCCGGAGTTCGAAGCGCAGGTCGTGGCGCAGCTCGGACCCATGCGCCGCTATGCGCGCGCCTTGACGGGCGACGCCGCTTGGGCTGACGACCTCGTGCAGGACGCCGCGGAGCGTGCGCTTTCGCGCTGGACTTCGTTTCGCCCGCAGAGCAATCTGCGCGCGTGGCTGCTCACGATCCTGCGCCATCTGTATATCGATCAGTTGCGCGGCCGGCGTGAGATTGCCGTCGACGACGAAGCTGCGCCGTGGCGCACGCTCGAGGCGCCGCACGGCGAGGTCGACGGCCTCGTGCTGCGCGATCTGCAGCGCGCGCTCTATGCGTTGCCGGCGGCGCAGCGCGAGGTGCTGCTGCTCGTGTGCGTGGAGGAGTTGAGCTACAGCGAGGCGTCGGCGGTGCTCGGGGTGCCGGCCGGCACGGTGATGTCGCGCCTGTCGCGAGCGCGCGAGCATCTGCGAGCGTTGCTCGATACGGGGCCGGTGCAGGATCCGGGGCGCGATCCGGCGCAACGCGCGGCGCCGCTCAGGGTGGTGGGGACGCTACGATGAACGACAACGATCTCGGCCACGAACGCGACGGCGAAGGCGTGCCGCCTGCTTCGCCAGAAGAGGACCTTACGATGCTGGGCGCTTTCGTCGACGGCGAACTGCCCGCGGGCGAGTGCGAGGCGCTGCAGGCGCGCCTCGCCGACGATCCGCGTGCAGCGGCGCGCGTCGCGGCCTATCGCGCGCAGAAGGCCGCGCTGCAGGCGTTGTGCGAAGGCGCGCGCGTCGCGGGCGAGGATGCGGCGTCCGGCGCAGCCGAACCGGCAGGCAGCGCGCCCGCCGTGTTCGTCCTGCGTGCGGGCGAGCCGTGGTGGCGGCGCGCCGGCATCGCGGCGTCGTGGGTGGCGGTGGGCGCGGGGCTCGCGGTGGCGGCCACGGCGCTCGTGCCGCGGCTCGCGCCGGGCCTGGCTCCAGAACTGGCAGCCGTCTCCGCGCCGGCGGCCGCGCGCAGCGAAACGCCCGAAGCGTTTGCGCGCCGCGCCGACATCGCCTACGCGGTGTATTCGCCGGAGCAGCGGCATCCCGTGGAAGTGGGCGCGGCCGACGAGGCGCATCTCGTCGCGTGGCTCTCCAGGCGGCTAGGCAAGCCGCTCTCGGTGCCGTCGCTGGCCGAATACGGCTATACGCTGGTGGGCGGGCGTCTCTTGCCCGGCAACACGGGGCCGGCCGCGCAATTCATGTACGAGAACGATGCGGGCGAGCGCCTCACGCTCTACGTGGCCAGTTCGGCCAGGGACCGGGATCCCGTGCGCCTCTTGCGCGATGGCAACCGCCGGACGTTCTACTGGAGCACCGAACGCACGGGCTATGCGCTCTCGGGGCCGCAGACAGAACCGAAGCTGCGCGAGATCGCGCTGGACGTATGCGGCGCGCTGGGCGGCAAGCCCGGGCAGTGGTGATGCGCGACGCCGGCGGAGCAGGCCCATGAGCGACCCCGCGCGCCGTGCCGCGCCCACCTTGCCTCCTGGCATCGACGAGGCCCGTTTCGCGCGTGCGCTCGCGGCGTTCGAAGGCATCGTGGGCGCGCCGAACGTCTGCCGTGGCGGCGCAGCGCTCGATCCGTATTTCGATCCGTTCGTACCGCTCGCCGATGCGCACGCCTTCGCCCCTTCCGCTGCGATCCTCCCCGCAAGTGTCGAAGAGATCCGCGCGATCCTGCGTGTCGCGAACGACACGCGCGTGCCGCTGTGGACCGTTTCCGCGGGGCGCAACTTCGCCTATGGCGGTGCCGCGCCGCGTCTGGCGGGTTCGGTCGTCCTCGACCTGCAGCGCCTGAACCGGATCCTCGAAGTGGACGAGCGCCTCGCATGGGCGCGCGTCGAGCCGGGCGTGAGCTACTTCGATTTGCACGCACATCTGCGCGAACAGCATCTGCGCCTGTGGGTCGATCCGCCCGCGGCGGGCTGGGGCAGCGTGGTCGGCAATACGCTCGAGCGCGGCTTCGGGACGACCGCCTATGGCGACCACGCCGCCTCGCAGTGCGGCATGGAGGTCGTGCTCGCCAACGGTGATGTAGTGCGCACCGGCATGGGTGCGATCGAAAACGGCACGGCGTGGCAACTCTACCGGCCGGGCTACGGGCCTTCGTTCGATGCGCTCTTTACGCAGTCGAACTACGGCGTCGTCACGAAGATGGGGCTCTGGCTCATGCCCGCCCCGCGGGCCTTCGTGATCGGCGAGATCCAGTTCGCGCGTGAGGGCGATCTCGGCGTGCTCGTCGATACGCTGCGCGCGCTGCAGCTCGGCGGCACGATACGTCAGCACGCAGCGATCGAAGGCGTGATCCGCCGCGCCGCGAGCCTCGCGCCTCGCGCTCGCTGGTACGAAGGCGAGGGCGCGATGCCCGAGGCCGCCGTCGCCGCGATGCAGCGCGATCTGGGCGTGGGCCGCTGGAATCTGCACTATGCGCTCTATGGCGAGCCCGAGGTGATCGACGTGGAACGGCGCATCGTCGAGCGTGCGTTTGCCGGCGTACCGGGTGTGCGTTTCTCGGCGCGTCGCTATGCCGAAGGCGACGAACCGCGGGGCGGCGCTGACCGCAATCTCGCCGGCATTCCCGCGATGAGCGCGTTTCGCATGCTCGACTGGCGCGGTGGCGACGGCGCGCACGTGGACTTCTCGCCGCTGTGTCCCGCCGATGGCCGCGACGCGCTGCGCCAGTACGCGCTCGTCAAGGCGCGCGCGGCCGAGTACGGTTTCGATTACTACGGCGGTTTCACCGCGGCGGGGCGCTATCTGCATCACGTATTCGCGGCGATCTTCGCGCGCGAGCGCCGCGACGATGCAGCCCGCGCGGGGGACCTGCTGCGCGCGCTGATGAGCGACGCGGGCGCGGCCGGCTACGGCGTCTACCGCTCGCATCTGCTCTACATGGACTACGCAGCGGCACAGTACGCCTTCAACGACGGCGCGCTGTTGCGTCTCGCGCAAACCGTGAAAGACGCACTCGATCCGCAGGGCGTCCTCTCGCCGGGCAAGCAGGGCATCTGGCCCGAGGCGTGGCGTGCGGAGCGCGGCTATACGTGATCGATTTAATCAAGACTGCGTAGCGATTGGCGGGAAGGATTCGTTGCAAGGCGTACGGAGGACACGATGGACAGGCGGGCTTTTCTCTGCGATGCCGGGGCCGTGGCGCTCGGCGCGGCTTGGCAGGCGCATGCGCTCAGCGTTGCGTTGGGCGTACGCGCGCCTCGTGCGGGTGCAGCGTTGGATGCGCCAGGCGCCGCAGTGTTCGACCCGGCACTCGAGCAGGGCCGCGTGCTCGCGCGCGCAGCGGCGCGCGCGGGATGTGTTGCGTGGGCCATCGGCGACGGCTGCGCCGACACGGCCGATAGCGACATCGGCACACTGTGGCACGCGCGGATCGCCCGGCGCCTCGAGCCTGGCGCGGCCTTGACTGGCGCGTTGCGTCCCTCGGACCGATTCGTACTCGCGCGGCTAGCCAGCGCGCGTGGGGTGACGCTGCGCGACTTCGCTTAGGCAACCTTAGCAATAGCGCATCGACAGCTCATGTCTGCGACTTCTTCGCCGCTTTTGCGATTTCTTCGTCGCGCAGCTGGCGGCGCAGGATCTTGCCGATGGTCGATTGCGGCAGCGACTCACGGAACTCCACGATGCGCGGCACCTTGTAGCCCGTGAGCTGCTGGCGGCAGAACTGGATCAGCGCGGCTTCCGTGAGCGCGGGATCGCGCTTCACGATGAACACCTTCACGCGCTCGCCCTGCACCGGATCGGGCACGCCGATCGCCGCCACCTCGCGCACGCCGGGGTGCATCGCTACCACGTCCTCGATCTCGTTCGGATACACATTGAATCCCGACACGAGAATCATGTCCTTCTTGCGGTCGACGAGACGGATATAACCGCGCGCATCCATCATGCCGATGTCGCCGGTCGTGAGCCACCCGTCGGCAAACACCTCTGCCGTTTCGTCCGGGCGATTCCAGTAGCCCTTCATCACTTGCGGACCCTTGACACAGAGCTCGCCGGCTTCGCCGATGCCGGCCCACGTGCCGTCGTCCCTGCGAAAGCGCACCTGCGTGGACGGCGCGGGCAGCCCGATCGAGCCTTCCGGATGCGCCTCGTCTCCCTCTGCATGCGCGATATCGACGGGATTCATCGAAACGATCGGCGAGCACTCGGTGAGACCGTAGCCTTCCACGACGGGCTTGCCCGTGACGGCCCGGAACCGGTCGGCAACGACCTTCTGCATGGCCATGCCGCCCGCCATCGCGAGTTTGAGGCCCGAGAAGTCGCGCTGGCGGAACGCCGCGTTGTCGAGCAGCGCGCTATAGAGCGTGTTGACCGCGCTGATGCAACTGAACGTCTCGTGCTCCAGTACCTTCATCACGCGCTTCATGTCGCGCGGATTGGCGATCAGGATGTTGCGTCCGCCGAGTGCGAGGAAGATCAGCGCATTGATGGTGAGCGAATAGATGTGATAGAGCGGCAAGGGCGTAAGCACCGTCTCGGCGTTGGCGTCGAACTGGTTGCCAATCCACGCCTTTGCCTGCTGCACGTTCGCGAGCACGTTGCCGTGCGTGAGCATCGCGCCCTTCGCGACACCCGTGGTGCCGCCCGTGTACTGGAGGAACGCGAGATCGTCGGCGTGGGTCGCCACCGGCGCGTGCGGGGCGCGCGCGCCTTGCGCGAGTGCATCGAGCAGGCGCACGGCACGCGGCAGGTGGTAGGGCGGCACCATCTTCTTCACGTGGCGCAGCATGACGTTGACGAAGCGGCCCTTGAGGTTTAACCCTTCGCCCAGCAAGTCGCCGAGCGCCGTCACGACGATGCGTTGCACCTGTGTGCCGGGCAGCGCCGCTTCGAGCGTGGCGGCGAAGTTCTCGAACACGACGATGGTCTGCGCGCCGCTGTCCTGCAACTGATGCTCGAGCTCGCGCACGGTGTAGAGCGGGTTGACGTTGACGATCACGGCGCCGGCCTTGAGCGCGCCGAAGAGGGCAACCGGATACTGCAAGGTGTTGGGCAGCATGATCGCGACTCGCTCGCCTGGCTGCACGCCCGCACCTTGCAGCCAGGATGCGAACGCCGTGGCCTTGCGGGCGAGTGCGGCGTAGGTCATCGGCGAGCCGGCGCTCACGTAGGCGACGCGCTCGCTGAAGCGCGCCGTGCAGTCGTCGAAGTAATGGGTGAGCGAGGCGTACTGGCTTGCGGGGATTTCGCGCGGCACGCCGGGAGGGTACGAGGCGTACCAGATGCCGTCGGTGTTGGGAGGGGCCACCTGAGGTGGGGCCGCCTGAGGTGCGCAAGCTGCCACCGGGCTCGCCGGATCGGGCTGGGGCGTGTCGCTCATAGTGGATCTCCGGACGGTAGGGCAACCGAGTGCCTTTCATCATGCAACGCCGCGCGCCGTGCGGCCAGGAGGTCTTACCCGGTGTGCGCAAGCGGGTGTTCGACCATCGTCAAAACCAGCAAAAAAGGCCGTGCGGGCGAACCCGGCACAGCCTTTCATGGTGTTGCTGCGGTGCGGCGTTACGGGGCCGCGGGCACGTCAGACGCCCGACACCTCTTTTGCGGTCTGCGTCATGTCGATGCCTCGACGTTCGCGGCTGAACGGGATCAGCACAGCGATCACGATGGCGACCGTGCCGGCGACGATCGCCATGGCCATCGAGTAGTCCTGGTTGTGCGTTTCGGCGAGCGACGCCTGCAGCGTGGCGTTCACCGAAGCGAACAGGTTGCCGAGCTGATAGACGAGGCCCGGGAAGGTCGCACGCACTTCGTCAGGCGAGATTTCATTGAGGTGAACCGGGATCACGCCCCAGGCGCCCTGCACCGAAATCTGCATGAGGAACGCGCCGAGCGCGAGCAGCACCGGCCCTTGCGAGAACGCCCACAGCGGCAGCACCGGCAGCGCGATCAGCGCGGCGATGAAGATTGCCTTGCGGCGGCCGATACTTTCGGAAATCCGACCGAAGAAGAGGCCACCCACGATCGCGCCGATATTGAGCACGATGGTGATGATCGAAACCGTGTGCGGATCGAAGTGATGCTGTTCGCGCAGGAAGGTCGGATACAGATCCTGCGTGCCGTGCGAGAAGAAGTTGAACGCCGTCATCAGCACGATGGCGTACAGGGAGAGCTTCCAGTTGTGCTTGAGTGTGGTGAGCAGGCTCGGACGCGGGCGCTTTTCCATCTCCTTGAAGGCCGGCGACTCGGGCACGTGCATACGCACATAGACCACGAGCAGCGCGGGCAGCACGCCGACGAAGAACATGCCACGCCAGCCGATGTACTGGTACAGCACACCGAACACGATCGAGGCGAGCAGATAGCCGCTCGGATAGCCCGCTTGCAGCAGCCCGGAAATGATGCCGCGCGACTTGGGCGGAATGGTTTCCATGGTGAGCGCCGAGCCCACGCCCCACTCGCCGCCCATCGCGACGCCGAAGAGCGCACGCAGGACGATGAAGGTCGCGAGGTTGGGCGAGAAGCCCGTGAGCAGTTCGAGTATCGAGTAGCACGCGATGTTGACCATCAGCGTGGGACGACGGCCGTATTTGTCGGCGAGGCGGCCGAATATCAGCGCGCCGAGCGGGCGCATGGCCAGTGTCAGCGTAATGGCAAAAGCCACTGCCGGGATTTTGGTGTTGAATTCGGTGGCGATGTCTTTCAGAACGAAAACCATCAGAAAGAAATCGAATGCATCGAGCGTCCATCCCAGGTACGCCGCGATCGTGACGTTCTTCTGTTCACGCGTCCAGCTCATGTTGATTATTCTCCTGTGATACTGGGGCAATGCCATGTCTCCTGTCGATCGCAATTGGCGCTTGCGCACTTCGCGCGATCTCATGCATGTGTCGGCATTGCCTTGTGTGGCTTGATTGTGTGCTTGGAGCGGCCCCCCGCAATGGGCTACGCGCCAGCAGTGTACGCCCGGCGTTAAACATTTGCATGCATGTTGACTGGAACCCGTAGTAATCCCTGGGGGATTCAGCCAAATGCGAAAGCTTTTTGTTTTATTCGTAATTTAAATGTAATTTAAATGAAGGTCACTCAATGTGCGAATGAGTTAATCGATGCGCATGAATGAATGCAAACGAGCGGGCATTTGTCCGCTCGTTTGCGTTGAGAAGGCGCGCATTGACACTCGTGTGCGCTATCCAGATGCCCCGCCGCCGCCGTGCCGGTCATCAGACCCGGCGAGGCAATCCGCTACTAAAAGATGTTGCGAAAGCCGACGGCGACGCCGGTCTGGTTGTTGCGACCCGGAAAGTCGGCCGTTGCCGAACCGGTGCCGCGCATGAAGTCGACCGTGCCATAGACTTCGGTGCGCCTCGACAGCGAGTACTCGGCCAGCAGGACTGCCGAGTAGCGCACGCCGGTGCTGAGCGTCACGCTGTCTTCATTGAGGCCGTTCTTTGCGTGGTCGTAGTAGTACGCTGCGGTCAGCAACAGCGGCGAGCTGACCTGCCACGTGGCACCCGCATAGAGACCGTTGTCGATACGGTTGGTTTTCGTCACGGGCGTCACGAAGTTGATCGCCGCGGGCGAGTTTGCGGCTGCCATGTACTGGTCGACCACGCCCGTATTGTCCTGCCCCCACAGCCAGCCGCCGTACAGGTGCACCGGACCGAGCGCATAAACCGCGCCGAGGTTGGCCACGCGGTACTTGTTGTTGTGTGCGTCGCTATTCTGCTGGTAGCCCGCGAGCAGCGAGACCGGACCGGCTGCGTAGGTGGCCGTGAAGCCGTACATGTTGCTCGCGCCGACGCTGCCTGCCACGCCGCCGAAGCTGTACATGCCTTCGACTTCGAGGCCGCCGAACTTGCCGTCGTACTTGACCGAGTTGTTCTCACGCAGACCGTAGCCGAGTGCGCCCGGCAGCCAGCCGTCCTGGTCGAAGTTGCCTACGGTCAGCGGGTCGAAGGTGTTACCCAGTTGATCGAACAGGGGCGTGTTCTGACGGCCCATCGTGACCGTGCCGTACTTGTTGCTCGACAGCCCCACGTACGCCATCCGGCTGAACAGCGTATTCGAGCTGGCCAGTTGGCCGTTCCAGAGATTGAACCCGTTCTCGAGGCGGAATACGGCCGAGAGGCCGCCGCCCAGATCCTCGGAGCCCTTCAGGCCCCAGCGGCTGCCGGTGACCGGACCTTGCGTCATCTGCAGCTCGTTGTCGTTGTGCGCGTTGGCGTTCGTGAGGTAGCGGATGCTGGTGTCGACGATGCCGTACAGCGTGACCGAGCTTTGCGCGAAGCTGTGCTGGCAAGCCAATGCGAGGGCGAGGCCGCCGACGGCGGATGCGATCTGGGTATGTCTCACGGTGGAATCCTTTCTTCTGCTGCGTGTTGTCAGTGCGTCGGGCCGCCGGGGTGCCGGGGCCCGAATTTTTCGTATGCCGGGCCAGTGGATGCCGGCCGGGGGGCCGATGATAGACGCTTGGTGAAGGGGTGAAAACGCTGGCTGTCGCGCGATTGCAACGGTTGCGCGCGCAATTAACTCGCCGCATGTTTGCTTTTTCAGCCGACTCAGCCCGCATATCGCCTGCGGCAAAAGCACAAATGCCGTTTAATGAACGGTCGTGCTTTTCCCTATTTTCCTGACTAGCGGGCCTCGCTAGAATCCTTGGCATCTCATCGCGTTCCGCAATCCGGAACGTCGGCCGGTCGACAGACATCAAGGAGACGAAAGCATGCGGGTCAGGGAAATGTTCGAGCTGGGCGGTCAGGTCGCACTCATTACCGGCGGCTCGCGCGGGCTGGGTCTGCAGATGGCGCAGGCGCTCGGCGAGATGGGCTGCCACGTGGTGATCACGGCGCGCAAGGCCGACGAGCTGGCCGAGGCGGCGGCCCATCTGCAGGCGCTCGGCATCAAGGCGACCACGATCGTGAGCGACCTGCAGCGCGCCGAGGCCGTCAAGCCGCTCGTGGACGAGACGCTGGCGGCCGGCGGGCAGATCGACATTCTCGTGAACAATGCGGGCGCCACGTGGGGCGCCCCTGCGGAGGATTATCCCGACGAGGCGTGGCACAAGGTCATGAACCTGAACGTGAACGCGCCGTTCTTCCTCGCGCGCGAAGTGGGCAAGCGCAGCATGATCCCGCGCCAGCGTGGCAAGATCATCAACGTGGCTTCGATTGCCGGCCTGAAGGGGGCGCTCGGACCCATGCAGACCATCGCGTACAACACCTCGAAGGCGGCGGCCATCAACTTTACGCGTGCGCTGGCTGCCGAATGGGGCAAGTACAACATCAACGTGAACGCGATCTGCCCGGGCTTCTTTCCCTCGAAGATGTCGGCGGGCCTGCTCGACAAGCTGGGACAGGTGGTGATCGACCATACGCCGCTGCACCGTCTCGGCGACGACGACGATCTCAAGGGCGCCGTGGTGTTTCTCGCGAGCCAGGCGTCGCGGCATATGACGGGTCAATATCTCGCCGTGGATGGCGGCGCGAGCATCGTCTGATTGCGCACGGTACGCGGCGCCAGCGCTCAGCGAGCAGTTGGCGGCCGCGTTCTTCACAAGTCTTGCCCGACGGAGCCCGCCATGTCCACGTCCGCCCCGACGCTTTCTGCACATTCACCGTCATCGCCGCTGCCGGCCTCGCCGCATTGGCCCTCGCATCTTTCCCCGCATCTGAGCATTCCGCAAACGAACCTCTTCTATAACGCAGAGGTGTCGGCGGCACGCTATCCCGACAAGCCGTTCATCGTCTTCTACGACACGCCCGTCACGTTCGCGCAGTTCAAGGACGAGGCCGAGCGCGTAGCCGGCTATCTGCAGCAGGAATGCGGCGTGAAGGCCGGCGACCGCGTGCTGCTCTACATGCAGAACAGCCCCCAGTGGGTCATCGCTTACTACGGCATCCTGCGCGCCAACGCCGTGGTCGTGCCGGTCAACCCGATGAACCTCACCGAGGAACTTGCGCACTACGTGGAAGACAGCGGCGCGACCACGGCTTTCGTCGCGCAGGACCTCTACCCGCGTATTGCGCCGCTCGTGCAGGAAGGTGAGGGCCTGCAGCATCTGCTCGTTGCGACGTATAGCGACTATCTGAAGTGCGAGCCGTTTTCGCCGCCGCCCGAGTTCGTGAGCGCACCGCGCACTGTGAGCGGTCCGGGCGTTGCGCACTGGGTCGACGTGCTCGAGGCGCGCTGCGTACCCGGCGCGCTGACCGCCGGTCCCGACGACCTCTGCGTGATGCCGTACACCTCGGGCACGACGGGCAAGCCCAAAGGCTGCATGCACACGCATCGCAGCGTGATGGCGACGGCCGTGGGCGGCTGCAACTGGTTCGGAAGCAATCAGGACGCCGTACAACTTTCGGTGCTGCCGCTCTTTCACGTAACCGGTATGCAGGGCGGCATGAACAGTCCGATCTACAACGGCTCGACGGTGGTGTTGCTGCCGCGCTGGGATCGCGACGCTGCAGCGCGTGCGATCGAGCATTACCGCATCAACGGCTGGCAGGCGATCTCGACGATGGTGGTGGACTTCATCTCGAACCCGCGCATTCACGAGTACGACCTGTCGAGCCTCGCCTGGATGCGCGGCGGCGGCGCGACGATGCCCGACGCAGTCGTGAAGAAGCTCAAGGATCTCACCGGGCTCGACTTCGTCGAGGGCTACGGCATGTCGGAAACGATGGCAGGCACCCATATCAATCCGCCGCAGCGTCCCAAGCCGCAATGTCTCGGCATTCCGGTATTCGATGTCGACTCGCGCGTGATCGATCCGATCACGCTGGAGGAGGTCCCGCCAGGCGAATCGGGCGAGCTGATCATGCATGCGCCGCAAGTGATGCAGGGCTACTGGCGCAACCCCAAGGCGACGAGCGAAGCGTTCATCGAACGCGACGGCAAGCGCTTCCTGCGCACGGGCGACCTCGTGCGGCGCGACGAAGAAGGCTATTACTTCATGACCGACCGCCTCAAGCGCATGATCAACGCGTCGGGGTACAAGGTCTGGCCGGCCGAGGTCGAGGCGCTGATGTACCGGCATCCGGCGATCAACGAGGTGTGCATCATCGGTACCCAGGACGCGCGCCGCGGCGAGACCGTGAAGGCCGTGGTTGTGCTCGATCCGAAACAGGCCGGCAGCGTGAACGAAGACGACATCATCGCCTGGGCGCACGACAACATGGCCGCGTACAAAGCGCCGCGCATCGTGCAGTTCGTGGACGCCCTGCCGAAGTCGGGCAGCGGCAAGATTCTGTGGCGCAAGCTGCAGGAACAAGAGGCCGAGGTGCGCCGCAACGCCTGAACGCGCAGTTCTCCTTCGTTGTCCTTCAATATCGAGCCCGCCTGGATAGCGCGCTAACGCGCGCGAATCCAGCCGGGTTTCGTCTTTATCGGGCTCGCACTTCGCCCTTGCGCATCAGGCGCCGGCAAGTGCAGGCAATCCGCCTTCGCGCCAATCCTGCTCCATCGCGGCTGCCATTCCCCATTCCTGTGAACCGCGTTGAGCGGGCGCGGCCAGCGGCCATTCACCGGGCGCCTGTGCGTTCTTGCGAGCAAGGATCGCCTCGCACAGGAACTCCATGCTGTACGCCTTCAGCAGATGCGGGTGATTCGTCTCGATATAGGCGGCGACGCGCGCATATTCGCCGGCGATCGATGCGAGCGAGTAGAGCGTACGTGCATCCCAGCGAAAACGCAGGCCGAGTTCGGCGAATGCCGTATTGAACGCGCACAGCTGCGCTTCCAGTTGACGATCTTGGCGGGTGTCCAGGTGGCTCATCGCTGTCTCCTCATGTCGAGTGGCGTGAAGCAAGAGTAGAAGCGCCAATGAATAACCGATAGTTAAAGTTTTTTTAGAAAAATATAAGTAAGGCTGTATGGATTGAGGATTGGCTGGCCAATCTAGCGAGACCTGCATCCGGTCCGCGTAAACCCCGCTTAGCCATGAGCGCTGTACTGATATATTGTATTGGAAATATGAAATTACCCAGCAGCGCCGGCTAAACAGAACGTTGGAGACAAACGACCGATGTCCGCCGAAAGAGAATTCGTCACCGGGATGCCCCCGGTCACCTTGACGCTGGAGCCGATCAACGCAACCGCTTCGCTGCGCGATCAGGCTTACGCGAAGCTCAAGCAGGCCATTGCCGAAACCGACATCTACCGCTCGCGAGACGAGATCCGGCTAGACGAGAAGGAATTGACTGAGAAGCTCGGCGTGAGCCGAACGCCGGTTCGCGAGGCGATGACGCTGCTGGAACAGGAGGGCTTTCTGCGCACGGTGCCGCGCCGCGGTGTTTACATCCTGCGCAAGACGCGCAAGGAGATCGTGGAGATGATCTATATGTGGGCCGCGCTCGAAAGCATCGCCGCGCGCCTCGCCACGCAACGCGCCTCGGACGACGACATCGCGGGTCTGCGGCGCATGTTCGCGACCTTCGGCGATTCGACGCCATCGGACCACATAGAGGAGTACTCGGAAGCGAACATCATGTTTCACCAGTCACTGGTGGAGCTATCGAAGTCGCCCATCATCGTCGACACCATCAAGAACATCTTCATGCATGTGCGCGCGATCCGGCGCATGACGATCGCGCAGAGCGATCGCGCGTCGCGCTCGATCGTGGAGCACATGCGCATTATCGAAGCGCTCGAGGCGCGCGACACCGAGCGCGTCGAGCAGCTCGTGCGGCAGCACTCGATCGAACTCGCGCTGTTCGTGGAAGCCAACTGCGATTTTCTGGACTGACACGTAGGGGCGCCGCGTCGATCCGCCGATTCATATCGGCTCGGCGCATGAGTCAGGGGCATCGATACGCAGGTCGTCTGAATGAGCGTCGCGATGCTGAAATAAAAGTATGGAGTCCGTAACAAGTTAGTTGGGACGTTTGGGCCGATTGTAGGTGTTTGCCCATGGTGTGGCGCATCAACGTTTGCCGCTTGGCGAGCGACCGAACGAGACCGCAACGGTGCAGCGCGGCGCGATGCAGTGCAGCAAACCCGGCATGGATAAAAAAACGTCTTGACTAATACTGTGTGTGGAATATTGTATATCACGGATCGCACAACGCCCCGCCAAAGAGGAGACGTCATGGCAGAAGCAGGCATCAACGAGGCACAGCAGAACCCTGTGCCGGAAGCGCAGCAAACGACCGATGGTTTTCATCTCGTCATCGACGCGCTGAAACTCAACGATATCGACACGATCTTCGGTCTTGTCGGTATTCCGATTACCGATCTCGCCCGTCTCGCGCAGGCCGAGGGCATGCGCTTCATCGGCTTCCGGCATGAGCAGAACGCCGGCAACGCCGCGGCCGTGGCGGGCTACATGACGAAGAAGCCGGGCATCTGCCTGACCGTCTCCGCGCCGGGTTTCCTGAACGGCCTCACGGCACTGGCCAACGCGACCACGAACTGCTTCCCGATGATTCTCATCAGCGGTTCGAGCGAGCGCGAGATCGTCGACTTGCAGCAGGGCGACTACGAAGAGATGGACCAGCTCAACGCGGCGAAGCCTTATGCCAAGGCGGCGTATCGCGTGCTGCACGCCGAGGACATCGGCGTCGGCATTGCGCGGGCGATTCGCGCGGCCGTCTCGGGCCGCCCCGGCGGCGTGTATCTCGACCTGCCGGCCAAGCTGCTTGCGCAGACCATCGACGCGGTGAAGGGCCAGCAGTCGCTCATCAAGGTCGTCGACGCGGCGCCGCGCCAGATTCCCGCACCGGATGCGGTGCAACGTGCAATCGAAGTGCTCAGGAATGCAAAGCGTCCGCTGATCCTGCTCGGCAAGGGCGCCGCCTACGCCCAGGCCGACGCGCAAATCCGCGAACTGGTCGAGAAGAGCGGTATTCCGTATCTGCCGATGTCGATGGCCAAGGGGCTCTTGCCCGACACGCACGAGCAGTCGGCGTCGGCCGCGCGCTCGTTCGTGCTGGCCGAGTCGGACGCCGTGGTGCTGATCGGCGCTCGCCTGAACTGGCTGCTCTCGCATGGCAAGGGCAAGACCTGGGGCGCGGCCGCCGGACCGAAGCAGTTCGTGCAGGTCGACATCGCCCCGACGGAAATCGACAGCAACGTCGCCATCGAAGCGCCGGTGATCGGCGACATCGGTTCGTGCGTGGAAGCGCTCGTGGCCGGTCTCGGCACTGACTTCCCGAAGCCGCCGGCAGAGTGGCTCGATGCCGTGGCCGAACGCAAGAACAAGAACCTCGAAAAGATGGCCGCGACGCTCGCGAAGAACCCGTCGCCGATGAACTTCCACAGCGCGCTGCGCGCGATCCGCGACGTGCTCAAGACGCGCCCCGACATCAACGTGGTCAACGAAGGCGCGAACACGCTCGACTACGCGCGCAGCATCATCGACATGTACCAGCCGCGCAAGCGCTTCGACTCGGGCACGTGGGGGATCATGGGCATCGGCATGGGCTTCGCGATCGGCGCGGCGGTGACGAGCGGCACGCAGGTCGTGGCGATCGAGGGCGACAGCGCGTTCGGCTTCTCGGGCATGGAGCTGGAAACGATCTGCCGCTACAACCTGCCGGTCTGCACCATCGTGTTCAACAACAACGGTGTGTATCGCGGCACGGACGTCAACCCGAGCGGCGGCTGCGACGTCGCGCCGACGGTGTTCGTGAAGAACGCGCGCTACGACAAGATGATCGAGGCCTTCGGCGGCATCGGCCATCAGGCGACGACGCCCGAAGAACTCACGAGCGCGCTGCTCGAAGCGATCGCGTCGGGCAAGCCCACGTTGATCAACGCAGTCATCGACGAATCGGCCGGGACCGAAAGCGGTCGTCTCACGAATCTGAATCCGCAAAGCGCGGCCATGAAGAAATAAGCCCCATAAATCAGCTAGATCAGATCGATCAGGTAGACCAGGAGATACGAGAAATGAGCAAACCCCTCGACGGTATCAAGATCATCGACTTCACGCACGTACAGGCCGGTCCCGCCTGCACGCAGATGCTCGCGTGGTTCGGTGCGGACGTGATCAAGGTGGAGCGCCCCGGCGCCGGCGACGTGACGCGCTCGCAACTGCGCGACATTCCCGAAGTCGATGCCCTGTACTTCACCATGCTCAACAGCAACAAGCGCTCGCTCACGCTCGACACGAAGAAGCCCGAAGGCAAGGAAGTGCTGGAAAAGCTGATTCGCGAATCGGACGTGATGGTCGAAAACTTCGGCCCCGGCGCACTGGACCGCATGGGCTTCACATGGGAGCGCATCAAGGAACTCAACCCGAAGATGATCGTTGCTTCGGTGAAGGGCTTCAGCGAAGGCCACCACTACGACGACCTCAAGGTCTACGAGAACGTCGCGCAGTGCGCGGGAGGCGCAGCCTCGACCACGGGCTTCTGGGACGGTCCGCCCACGGTGAGCGCCGCTGCGCTCGGCGACAGCAACACGGGCATGCACCTCGCCATCGGCATTCTCACGGCGCTGATCGGCCGGAACAAAACGGGTAAGGGCCAGAAGGTGGCCGTGTCGATGCAGGACAGCGTGGTCAACCTGTGCCGCGTGAAGCTGCGCGACCAGCAGCGCCTGGACCGCCTGGGCTACCTCGAGGAATACCCGCAGTACCCGCACGGCACCTTCAGCGACGTCGTGCCGCGCGGTGGCAACGCAGGCGGCGGCGGCCAACCGGGCTGGGTTCTGAAGTGCAAGGGCTGGGAGACGGACCCGAACGCGTATATCTACTTCACGGTGCAGGGCCACGCGTGGGAGCCGATCTGCCGTGCTCTGGGCAAACCCGAATGGATCGACGACCCGAACTACGCTACGGCGCAGGCGCGCCAACCGCATATCTTCGACATCTTCGCGACGATCGAAGCGTGGCTCGCCGACAAGACCAAGTTCGAAGCGGTCGACATCCTGCGCAAGTTCGACATTCCGTGCGCGCCGGTGCTCAGCATGAAGGAAATTGCTAATGACCCGTCGCTGCGCGCGAGCGGTACTATCGTCGAAGTGCCGCACAAGGCGCGCGGCTCGTACCTCACGGTGGGCAGCCCGATCAAGTTCTCGGACCTGAAGCCGGAAATCACGGGTTCGCCGCTGCTCGGCGAGCACACCGACCAGGTGCTGGCCGACCTCGGCTACACGGCGCAGCAGATCGCGGCGCTGCACGAGGTGCGCGCGGTTTGAGCTCCGCGTCGAGTTCCGCAAGCTGAATGCAGGAAGCAGGCGCGGCCGACGCTGCGCCCGCGCAGCACCGCAATACCAGAGTGGCAGGCAGGACGCCGCGCGGCATGTGCAATGCGTGCCGCGCGGCGCCGATAAACGACATCCCCCACAGAGTCATCGCATGCAATCCGCCATCGATTTCGAGCAGCTCGCAAACGCCATCGGGGACGCCATCGTCATCTCGGACGCAGCCGGCGACATCACATTCTGGAATCCGGCGGCCACGCGTATGTTCGGCTATACGCAGGAAGAAGCGCTCGGCAAGACGCTCGATCTGATCATTCCCGAGCGGCTGCGCGGCCGCCATTGGGATGGCTATCACAAGACGATGGCGACTGGCCAGACGCGCTATGGCAACGACGTGCTGCGCGTGCCGGCCGTGGACAAGGCGGGCAAGGCGCTTTCCATTGCCTTCACCGTGGCGTTGCTGCACTCGCCGCAGGGCGAACTCGATGGCATCGTCGCCGTGATCCGCGACGAAACGGCGCGTTTCCAGGAGGAGCGCGCGCTCAAGAAACGCATCACCGAACTCGAAGCACAGGCCCAGCAATCCTGAAACCTCGGGAGCTCTTCGATGCATACCGAAAGACTCGGACATTTCGAGGTCGAACTCTCGGCCCGACAAATGATTCACAACGGGGGCTGGGCCGCGTTCGCCGCGATCCACGCGGTCGAGCCCGCTGCCGACGAACCGGCGGCGGCTGTATTGCCCCGTCAATGGGTGGTCGACGAAACCGTATTCGAAAGCGAGGCGGCTGCGATTGCCGGTGCGCGCCAGGCGGCGCTCGCTTTTCTCAAGAGCGGCAATTCGCCCAGCCTGGGCACGTCATAGGGCAAAGCCCCCATCGAGCGGCGGCATACAGAATTCCAGCATCAGGCAAAAATCCAAACTGCGTTGGACCAGAATAAGGCGCTGAAGCGCCAACTCTGGCCGACATAGGAGACGTTTCATGAAGTCGTGGCTACGCTTTCGGCGCGCCAGATGCATTGGCGCGCCGCCGATTCCGTTTGTTCTCGCCGCAGCGCGCGCTCTTGTGCAGCAGGGAGGCGCATCATGGCGATGACGATTGCGGTCCCCCGTGAGATACACGAAGGCGAACGACGCGTAGCGGCGACGCCAGAAAGTGTGGCACAACTGATCAAACTGGGCTACGCCGTCGAAGTGCAAACGACGGCGGGTGCCAGTGCCTCCTACCCGGACGACGCTTACCGTGCCGCAGGCGCGCGCGTCGTGGACGATGCGCAAGCGCTCTTGAGCGGCGCGGATATCGTCATCAAGGTGCGTCCGCCTTCGAGCGAAGAAGTGCAGCGACTCAAGCCCGGCGCGACGCTGATCGGTTTCGTCTGGCCCGCGCAAAACGCCGCGCTGCTCGAACAACTCGCGGCGCGTGAGGTAACGGTGCTCGCGATGGACTGCGTGCCGCGCATCTCGCGCGCGCAGAAGCTCGACGCGTTGAGTTCGATGGCGAACATGGCCGGCTATCGCGCGGTCGTCGAAGCGGCCCAGCATTTTGGGCGCGTTTTCACCGGGCAGATCACGGCAGCGGGCAAGATGCCGCCCGCCAAGGTGCTCGTGATCGGCGCAGGCGTGGCGGGGCTTGCGGCGATCGGCGCCGCGCGCGGTCTTGGCGCCATCGTGCGTGCGTTCGATACGCGCCCCGAAGTCGGCCAGCAAGTCGAAAGCATGGGCGCGGAGTTCCTGAGCATCGACATCGAGGAGGAAGGCGGCGGTTCGGGCGGGTACGCCAAACAGATGAGCGCGAAGTTCATCGAAGCGGAGATGGCGCTGTTCGAGGCCCAGGCGCGCGAGGTCGACATCGTCATCACGACGGCGCTCATTCCCGGCAAACCGGCGCCGCGCCTCATCGACGCGAGGACGGTGGCGTGCATGCGCGCGGGCAGCGTGATCGTCGACATGGCGGCCGAGCAGGGCGGCAACTGCGAACTCACTCGCCCGGGTGAAGTCGTGAATGCGAACGGCGTGACCGTCATCGGTTACACGGATCTGCCAAGCCGCATGGCGAACCAGTCGAGCCAGCTTTACGCGACCAACGTCCGCCATCTGCTGACCGATCTCACGCCTGCCAAAGACGGCGAGTTGAAGGTCGATATGGACGACGTCGTGCAGCGCGGCACCACTGTCATTCAGCGCGGCCAGCTGTGCTGGCCACCGCCGCCGGTGCAGGTCTCGGCCACGCCGCAAGCGGTTGCACAGGCGAAGCACGTCGCCGTCGCGACCGGCAACGCGAAAGAAGCCGCCGCGCAGGCCGCGCGCCGCAACGGCGTCTGGTCGCTCGCGGCGCTCGTCGTTGCCCCGTTGCTGCTGCTCGCGCTCGGCGCGGTCGCGCCGCCCGCGTTCGTTGCGCACTTCACCGTGTTCGTGCTGGCCGTGTTCGTCGGCTATCAGGTGGTCTGGAACGTCACGCCCTCGTTGCATACGCCGCTCATGAGCGTGACGAATGCGATCAGCGGGATCATCGTGATCGGCGCGTTGCTGCATCCGGGCAACGCCGGCACGATCGTGACCGTGCTGGCGGGCATTGCGCTCGTCGTCGCGACCATCAACATCGCGGGCGGCTTTCTGGTCACCCAGCGCATGCTGAAGATGTTCCAACGGACCTGAGGAGACGTCATGCTCAACGGAATCGGCAACATGGCGTGGCTCGGTGCGGCGACGCTCTTCATCCTCAGTCTGCGCGGGCTGAGTCATCCCGCCAGTGCGCGGCGCGGCAACCTTTATGGCGTGACCGGCATGGTGATCGCCGTGCTCGCCACACTGCTCGTCACGGGCGGTGCGGGCCTGCAAATCGCGCTCATCGCCGCGCTGGTGGGCGGCGGGATGGGCGCGATGCTCGCGCGCCGCGTGGAGATGACGCAGATGCCGCAGCTCGTCGCGGTGTTGCACAGCTTCGTGGGTCTTGCGGCCACGCTCATCGCCTTTGCGAACTTTCTCTCGCCCAAGGCCCCGATGAGCGGCGTCGAGCGAGCGATTCACGACACCGAGATCTATGTCGGGGCTTTCATCGGCACGGTCACGTTCAGCGGTTCGATCGTCGCGTTCCTGAAGCTGCAGGGCACGGTGAGCGGCAAGCCGTTCGTGCTGAGCGCGCGGCATCTGCTCAACGCGGTCGTGCTGGGCGCGTGCATCGCGCTCGGCTATCGCTTCGTCAGTGCTCCTGATGGCGGCGACGCGCTCTACGCGCTCATCGTGATGTGCGTGCTGGCGGCGGCGCTCGGCGTGCATCTCGTGATGGCGATCGGCGGCGCGGACATGCCCGTGGTGGTCTCGATGCTCAACAGCTATTCGGGCTGGGCCGCAGCGGCAACGGGCTTCATGCTCGACAACGATCTGCTCGTCACGACGGGCGCGCTGGTTGGATCGAGCGGCGCGATTCTCAGCTACATCATGTGCCGCGCGATGAATCGCAGCTTCGTTTCGGTAATCCTCGGCGGTTTCGGTACGGTGAGTTCCACGGCAAGCGAGGCGCCGCAAGGCGAAGTCGTGCCGACCAGCGTGGACGAAGTGGGGTCGCTGTTGCGCGATGCGCAGGAGGTCGTGATCGTGCCGGGCTATGGCATGGCCGTCGCGCAGGCGCAAGGCACCATCAGCGAGATCACGCGGCGGCTGCGCGCGCTCGGCATTCGCGTGCGTTTCGGCATTCACCCCGTTGCGGGGCGCTTGCCTGGCCACATGAACGTGCTGCTCGCGGAAGCGAAGGTGCCCTACGACATCGTGCTCGAAATGGACGAAATCAACGAAGACTTCACGAGCACCGACGTCGTGCTCGTGATCGGCGCGAACGATATCGTCAACCCGGGCGCGCAGGAAGATGCGGGTAGTCCCATCGCCGGCATGCCGGTGCTGGAGGTGTGGAAGGCGCGTACCGTGGTCGTCTCCAAGCGCAGCATGGCGACCGGCTATGCGGGCGTGGATAATCCGCTCTTCTATAAGGACAACACACGAATGCTGTTTGGCGATGCGAAGGGCAGCGTCGACGCGCTGCTGCGGCAACTCGAAGCCGCTTGACGTTTGAAGCAAGGCGCGGCGGGCTCACGTCTGCCGCGCTCGCTGTAACGGGGGAAGTGGCGGACGCACCGGCGTCGAGGCGATGCGCAACCAGCCCGCGCGCAATCACAACAGATGGAGGCAGACAACGTGGCATATACCGATCGTATCGATGGCGGCTACACGGCCCGGCGGCACAACCGCTGGGTGCAGCTCGTCGCTGGCATTCTCTGCATGGGGCTCGTGGCGAACCTGCAGTACGCGTGGACGCTCTTCGTCGTGCCGATGGATGCACGGCATCACTGGGGGCAGGCTGCGATTCAGCTCGCCTTTTCGATTTTCATCGTGACGGAAACGTGGCTCGTGCCGGTGGAGGGTTGGCTCGTAGACCGCTTCGGCCCGCGCCCCGTGGTCATGGGCGGCGCCTGTTGCGTGGCGCTCGGCTGGGTGCTCGACGCGTGGGCGCCCGCGCTGCCGGTGCTCTACGTCGCGGCAGTGATCTCGGGCATCGGCGCGGGGTGCGTGTACGGCACGTGCGTCGGCACTGCGCTCAAATGGTTTCCCGACCGGCGCGGTCTCGCCGCCGGCATGACGGCGGCAGGTTTTGGCGCGGGCGCGGCGCTCACGGTCATTCCGATCTCGAACATGATCCAGCAGTCGGGCTATGAGCGCGCGTTCGTGTTCTTTGGACTCCTGCAGGGTGCCTGCATCATGCTGCTCGCGCTGGTGATGGTGCGGCCGAAGCCTCCCGCTCACGCGGCGGGCATGAAGCGCATCGTCGCGACGAAGACCGACTACACGACGAGGCAAATGATTCGCTCGCCCGTTTTCTGGGTGATGTATGCGATGTTCGTCTGCGTGGCGGCGGGCGGCATCATCGCGACGGCGCAGATCGGCCCCATCGCGAAGAGCTACGGCTTCGCCTCGATGCCGGTCACGCTTGTCGCGGCGACGCTGCCGCTGCTCACCATGACGCTCTCGATCAACAATCTCTGCAACGGCTTTACGCGGCCGCTGTGCGGGCTGATTTCGGATCGCATCGGCCGCGAGAATACGATGTTCATCACGTTTCTCGGCGAGGGACTCGCGCTGCTGGGCTTGCGCGCGTTCGGCCACGACCCGTATCTCTTCATGTTGTTCTCGGGGCTCGTGTTCCTGTTCTACGGCGATATCTTTTCGAACTTTCCCGCGACCTGCGCCGATACGTTCGGAGCGAAGTACGCGGCCGGCAACGCGGGCACGCTCTATACCGCGAAGGGGACCGCGGCGATGCTCGTGCCGGTCGCTACGCTGCTCGCGATCCACGGCGGGTGGAACATGGTGTTCGACATGGTCGCCTGCGTGGCGATGATGGCGGGCGTGAGCGCAAAGGTGATCTTGCAGCCGATGCGCCGGCGCTGGATCTTTCAGTCGGGTGAGGAGTCGAGGATTGCCGATTCGGCGTTCGTCCCTTCGCCGCTGGGTTCGCATGAGTGAGCGCGATTGAGGCGCGCCCAGAAGCGTTACGGGCGGGCGGTGCGGTCGTGATCGCGGCGAGCGATTGCGGGGCGCAACGCCCGCATCATCCGCGCGGCGCCCTGTATTCTTGCGCGCACGCGTGAGCGCCGTACGCGCCGCGTATCGATGCGGGCTTGCTCGCGACGCGGGTCCGCTTCGGCGGCGCGCTCGTTTTCCAACCCGAGATGGGCATAACGGCCCTCACTGGCGCTCTTGTCGAGCCAGTGTTCGGGCAGCCGGGTTGCGAGCAGCCAGGTCGCGGCGGCGCCAAAGCTGACGGCGACGATCGCAGCGACGACAACGAGTTCCATACGGTCTTCCTCAATCGGCTTGTCATGGGTTTGCACGCACGCGCCGTGCCGTGTGGCAATGTATACCATGAAACATAACGGAGCGAGGCAGGCGGATACAGGCCGCAAAACGAAAAAGCCCGCAGATTTGCGGGCTTTTTCGATGAATCCTGTGTGCTGCTAACTTCTGCTTGATGAGACGTGGTGCCCAAGAGAGGACTCGAACCTCCACAGTGTTGCCACCGCCAGGACCTGAACCTGGTGCGTCTACCAATTCCGCCACCTGGGCACGTCTTCAAGCTAGAAAAAGATTGTGACGCGATTTCGCGTGCCTGTCAATAAATCTTTTCAAAAAATCTTCATCCCGGGAACGCGGCTGCTGCGTTTTACGCGATAGCAGGGCAGTTGTACTCGCTGCTGCCGCCGGAAATGAAAAAGGCCGGCATGAAGCCGGCCTTTTGAATCTGGTGCCCAAGAGAGGACTCGAACCTCCACAGTGTTGCCACCGCCAGGACCTGAACCTGGTGCGTCTACCAATTCCGCCACCTGGGCAAGGTGTCGTTTGCTGTTCAACGTGTTGTGCAGCAAAGATCAAAATTATAGCGGGATCGGAACGGCTGTCAAGCGTTTTATGGAAGGCGATAAAGCGCGGCTGCCCAGGCGTTGCAGACCGCGTGGAGTGGCCGTCTCGTCGCGCCGCAAGGCCGCTCCCACGGCTCGTAGGGTGCGATGCGGGTGTTAGAATGCCTCGCAGAAGTTCCGCCGGCCAAAGTCCGTGATTCTGGTGCTGCGTGCAGCGTGGCGCACGCAGCGCGAGCGGTCAGGCAATCCACGTACGGGCCGGCAGATTGCAGCACTCGAAGACCGGGCGCCGCCCGCATGTATCACACATTCGGGCCGCGCGAAATCCGACGTCCACGCAACGAGAACAACCATCGATAAGCCCTTGAGCAAATATCCGTATCCGATTCCCAGCCGCGAAGAGATTCTCGGCGTGCTGCGGACCAGCGACTCGCCGTGCACTGCGAACGATATCGCCGAGGCGCTCTCCATCAAGCGCCAGGAGCGTGAAGGGTTCTTCAGGCGGCTCGCCGCCATGGAGCGCGACGGGCAGATCCGGCTCGACTCGCGCGGCCACTACCAGCTCGCCCATCCTTCGAATTTCGTCGCCGGTCGCGTGCAGGGGCATCGCGACGGCTACGGCTTCCTCGTGCGCGACGACGGGCAGGACGATCTGTTCCTGCCGCAAGGCGAAATGCAGAAGGTCATGCACAACGACCGCGTGCTCGCGCGCATCGTCGGCTATGACCGGCGCGGGCGGCCGGAAGGACATATCGTCGAAGTCACCGACCGTGCGAACCGCAGTGTCATCGGGCGCCTGCTCAACGAGAACGGCGCGCTGATCGTCGCGCCGGAAGACAAGCGCATCGGCCACGATATCCTCGTCACGCAGAATCCCAAGAAGGCCAAGGTCGGCCAGGTCGTGGTCGTCGAGCTCACCGATTTCCCCAGTCGCCACTCGCAGCCGCTCGGCCGCGTGATGGAAGTGCTTGGCGACATCGACGATCCGGGCATGGAGATCGAGATCGCCGTGCGCAAGTACGGCGTGCCGCACGAGTTCAGCAAGAGCGCGCTCGACGAAGCCGCGAAGCTGCCCGACGCCGTGCGTCCCACCGACATTCGTTATCGCGTGGACTTGCGCGACGTGCCGCTCGTCACCATCGACGGCGAAGATGCGCGCGACTTCGACGACGCCGTGTATTGCGAGCCGATGCAGGTGGGCAAGGGCGAGGGCTTCCGCCTGATCGTCGCCATCGCCGATGTCTCGCATTACGTGCTGCCGGGCGGCGGTCTCGATGTGGACGCGATCGAGCGCAGCACGTCGGTGTATTTCCCGCGCCGCGTGATTCCGATGCTGCCCGAGAAGCTCTCGAACGGGCTCTGTTCGCTCAATCCGCACGTCGACCGCTGCGTGCTCGTGTGCGACATGGTGATCACCGCGCGCGGCGAGATCAAGGCCTACCAGTTCTATCCGGGCGTCATGCACTCGGCGGCGCGGCTCACGTATACCGAAGTCGCGGCGGTGCTGACCAACACCAAGGGCCCCGAGGCCACGCGCCGCGCGGCGCTGCTGCCGCAACTGCAGAATCTCTATGGCGTGTACAAGTCGCTCTTCGCCGCGCGCCAGAAGCGCGGCGCGATCGATTTCGATACGACCGAGACGTACATCGTCTGCAATGCGCAAGGCAAGATCGAGCAGATCGTGCCGCGCCAGCGCAACGATGCGCACAAGCTGATCGAAGAGTGCATGCTCGCGGCCAACGTGTGCGCGGCGGACTTCATGAAGCGCCACAAGCACCCGGGCCTGTACCGCGTGCACGCGGGGCCGACCGCCGAAAAGCTCGAAAACCTGCGCACCTTCCTGCGTGGCATGGGCCTTTCGCTCGGCGGCGGCGACACGCCGCACGCGAGCGACTACGCCGCGCTGATGGCGCACATCCGCGACCGCCCCGACGCGCAGATGCTGCAGACCATGCTGCTGCGCTCGATGCAGCAGGCCGTGTACAGCCCGGACAATATCGGTCACTTCGGTCTTGCGTACGAGGCTTACGCGCACTTCACGAGCCCGATTCGCCGCTATCCCGACCTGCTCACGCACCGCGCGATCTACGCGATCCTGCAGGGCAAGAAGTACCAGCCGCAGGCGCCCGAGGGCGTCGAGCTCAATACCGCGCTCTCGCCGCGCGCCCGCGCGCTGCAGGCCGAGGACGAGGAGAAGCGCGGCAAGCGCGCCCGCGGCGCCAACACGGCGATCTGGGAAGAACTGGGCCTGCACTGCTCGGCGAACGAGCGCCGCGCCGACGAAGCCTCGCGCGACGTCGAAGCCTGGCTCAAGTGCTACTTCATGCGCGACAAGCTCGGCGAAGAGTACGGCGGGATGGTGAGCGGCGTGACGTCGTTCGGCATTTTCGTGCAGCTCGACGCGCTCTTCATCGAAGGTCTGGTGCATGTGACGGAACTGGGCTCGGACTACTTCCAGTACGACGAGATCAAGAACGAACTGCGTGGCGAGCGCACGGGCATTCGCTATCGTCTGTCGGACCGCGTGCGCGTGCAGGTGAGCCGCGTGGATCTCGACGCACGCAAGATCGACTTCCGCCTCGTGCGCGATACGCCCGTGAAGCCGGGCGGCAACCGGCCGATGCCGGTCGACAAGAGCACCATGGAAGGTGGACCGCGTGTGCGCGCGCTGCCGGGCGGCGACATGGCGCGCCAGAAGAAGGCTGCGCCGGCGCCGAGCGTCGCGGTGAAGGAGGCGCGCGCGGCACGCGGCGCCGCCAAGACCGCGAAGAAGCGCTCGGCCGTGAAGCCGGCGCCCAAGAAGCAGGCGCCGCGCAAGAAGCGCTGAGCGCCATGCATGCGGAGCGTCAAACGCGCTCCGCAGCCAGTACCTATCCGGGCCGCGCCGCCGTGCGCGTGCCCGGTTTTTTCACTTGCTTGCCGCGCCGGGTTTTGCCGCATGGGCGCGCGGCTTGCATACGCCGGACCGCACGATGCGGCCGGCTGACTATCGTTGCTGGCGGCGCTGTGTCTGCGCCGCGAAACGTTCATCAGGGGTTGTATCAGTCATGTCACGTCTCAAGGTTCTTTACGGGTTTCATGCGGTGACCGCACGCTTGCGGCACGACGCGTCCACGGTCGAGGATGTCTACTACGATCCGACGCGCCGCGACCGCCGCATGCAGGACTTCCTGCACACCGCGAAGGAAGCCGGCGCGCGCGTGATCGCGGCCGACGAAACGCGCCTCTGGGGTCTCGCGCACACGGAGCGCCACCAGGGCGTGGTGGCCCGCGTGCACGATCTGGCGCTCGCGCAGAATCTCGCGGAGCTGCTCGACGGCATCCAGGGCTCGCCGCTCTTGCTCGTGCTCGACGGCGTGACCGATCCGCACAATCTCGGCGCGTGCCTGCGTGTAGCCGACGCGGCCGGCGCGCACGCGGTGATCGCCCCGCGCGACCGCGCCGTCGGTCTGAACGCCACGGCCGCGAAGGTGGCGAGCGGCGCGGCGGACACCGTGCCCTATATCACCGTGACGAACCTCGCGCGTGCGCTGCGCGAGCTCAAGGACGCGGGCGTGTGGGTGGTCGGCACCGCCGACGACGCGAGCGCGAGCCTCTACCAGACGAAGCTCGACGGTCCGGTCGCGCTCGTGCTGGGCGCCGAAGGCGAGGGCATGCGCCGCCTCACGCGCGAAACCTGCGACGAAGTCATGCAGATTCCGATGGCGGGCACGGTCGAGAGCCTGAATGTTTCCGTCGCTTCGGGCGTCTGCCTGTTCGAAGCGGTGCGCCAACGCTCGGCCGCGCGCTGACCGCCGGCGGGATCAGCCGTTTCGCGATCCTGCGAGATGCGGGCAGCCCGTGCCCGCATCTCCGGTAAACTATGCGGATTCCGCGTTTTTCTCCTCCTCGGGCTGTACTCCCATGACTCAAGACGAACTCAAGCAACTGGTCGGCCAGGCCGCCGCCGACTATGTCAACGCGAACGTGCCGGAAGGCGTCGTAATCGGCGTCGGCACGGGCTCCACTGCGAACTGCTTCATCGACGCGCTGGCGGCGAGCAAGGGCCGCTACCGCGGCGCCGTGTCGAGCTCGGTCGCAACCACCGCGCGCCTCGAAGCACACGGCTTCAAGATTTTCGACCTCAACGAGATCGAATCGCTGCCCGTATACGTGGACGGCGCCGATGAAATCGACGGCGCCGGCGCCATGATCAAGGGCGGCGGCGGCGCGCTCACGCGCGAGAAGATCGTGGCTTCGGTGTCGGACGTGTTCGTCTGCATCGCCGATGCGAGCAAGCGCGTCGACGTGCTCGGCCAGTTCCCGCTGCCCATCGA
Organism: Paraburkholderia sp. BR14312; assembly: GCF_040948675.1. Taxonomy (NCBI): domain Bacteria; kingdom Pseudomonadati; phylum Pseudomonadota; class Betaproteobacteria; order Burkholderiales; family Burkholderiaceae; genus Paraburkholderia; species Paraburkholderia sp. BR14312. The sequence goes on along the minus strand of NZ_JBFPKI010000007.1, from coordinate 384,364 downwards.
AGTCGTGCCGATGGCGCGCACGGCCATTGGCCGCCGCGTGACGGCGCTCGGCGGCGTGCCGGTGCTGCGCGTGCAAAAGGACGGCTCGCCCTTTATCACCGACAACGGCAACGAGATTCTCGACGTGAAGGGCCTGCGCATCAGCGACCCGCGCACGCTCGAGGCGCATGTCAACGCATGGCCGGGCGTGGTGACGGTGGGTCTGTTCGCCGCACGCGGCGCGGACTTCTGCCTGCTCGGCGGCGAATCCGGCGTCGAGCGCATCGATTACCGCAAGGCCTGAGCGGCCTCGCGCGAGCGGCGCGTGCAACAGGCTTGCGCCTGATTGCCTGTGCGCTCCCGCTCTTTATCCGGCAGGCCTGCGTGGCCTGCCGAACCGAACGTCGCGATTAATCATTAAAAGAACGCGATTTTCCGGATCTGGTTGTCCGCGCATCTATCTGAGACTTCAATTTGCCCTTCAATGATTTTTGAAAGGGAATCTCCGAATTCAAGGCGTTCGCAATTCGCTACGTTGAGAACCGCACACAAAAATGCGAATGACGTAGCAATAATCTGACTGTCTGAGATATAAATTCACCGTCCGGCGGCGTTATGCAAAAAGTTCGCTAAAAGAGACGTCGAAGCGACCGGACAGGGGAAGGGCGGCGCGCGAAAATGCGCGGCGGCCCATGGGTTTCGGTCAGGCGGTGCGCGAAAGTTGCTGGCGTACGCTGCGTGGCGCACGGGGAAATAATGACAACAGCGGGTGTTGAACGATTTGTGTCGGACTACTATTCAATGCGGGTCCGAAAAAAAGGCACAGGGTTTTACGGGGTATTCCTTTTTGCTCTCTGGATTTTCAATTCTGCATGATCGCCTGATTTGCGCGAATGCGTAAAGCTTAGTGGCGTTCTGCGCGCGAATCTAATCTGGTAACTCCATTAAACGGTCTTCCTATATCGGGCTGGTCCGCGGGGATATTCGCGCGTAGTAGATGCAGTGATTTTATCGGCATTGCAATTGAAGTCGTGTTAAATGCGCCCGCACTATCAGGGGGAGTGTGCGCGCATTCATCCAACGTTCCCCTGTTTTATCAGGAAGACCACAATCATGAAGAAGATTCAGGCCATTTCGCTCGCCGCCATGCTCTCTTTCGCTTCGGCTGCCGCATTCGCAGGCGGTGCCGGCGGTATGGGCGCGCCGTCGTCCTCCACCACGTCGGCGGTGGGCGCAGCGGGTGTCGGCTTTGGCGCTACGGCACTCACGTCGAACTCGACCTCGTCGGTCAACGGCAGTTTCACGTCGGCGCTGACGGTGCCGGGCCATATCGACGCTACGGTGTCGCAAGGCAACCAGTCGTTCTCGAACGCGAGCCTCACGTTCGGTTCGAGCTACACGACGCAAAACGGCAACTCGCAGACTTACGGCCAGACGGCTAACGGCAACGTCGGCCAGACCGGCACGACGACCACGAACCAGAATTCGTCGACGCTCGGCTTCACGAGCGCCACGCAGTCGGGTTCGCAGAACTTCAATTCGTCGGTGATCAACACGTCGTTCAACGGTTCGAGCGGCAGCTACGGCGGCTCGGGTTTCACGTCGAACGCGAGCGCGAACGGCACCGGCACGGCCAATGCCGATGGCGGCGTCGGCATCGTCGCAGCGGGCGGTTCGGGTTCGCTCACGGGCGGCATGCACTGGTAATCCGAACGGGTCAGCCGTTCACTAGCGCGTCGGAGAGGGGGCGCCGCCCCCTTTCCGTTCACGGAGAGAAGAATGAGCAAGCTGAAACAAAAAATGGCCGTTGCCGGGGTGTTGCTGTTTGCAGGCGCCGCGTGGGCGCAAACCACGCCGACAATGACGTCGGGGACCACGTCCACGTCGAGCCAGATGAGCACCGTCTCCAATACCGTCGTATTGCCGAGCGGCGGTACGTCGGACGTCACGTATCACGGCGGCTACGATGTGCGCACGACGCCGACGGTCTATGCGCCGGCCTTGACGGCCTCGGTGACCGAGACCTGCTGGGGCAGCATTTCCGCCGCGGTGTCGGTGGTGGGCGTGGGCGCGACGGCGGCGGGCACCATCAAGGACATGGACTGCAACAAGCGCTTGAATGCGGCTGTGGCATGGCGCATGGACCGCAAGGACATTGCGTTCAACATCATGTGTCAGGAAGACGACTTCCGCGAGGCTGCCGCGCTGACCGATCATCCTTGCGGCGACAATCGCAAGGTCGCGAAGAATGACGGCGCACCCGTGCAGTTGCGCAGTGCCGACACGAGCCCGGACTCGAAGCTTCAGGAGCCGACCGACCCGTTCGTGCGCGAACGCGAGCATTTGCCCGCCTTGCCGCTTGCACAGGCGCTCGTGCCTTCGGCTAATTGAATCGCGCAAGGCTGAAGAGAAGAGGGCGCGCTCCTGTTCTCTTCAGCTGGCACCGCAAGACACGATCGATTCGGAATCCTGTGCAATGCTGTTCCGTGCCTGACGAGACGCGAACGAACTCGCGGCGCGCAACGAAAACGCGCGCGCGATTACGCGCTCACTCGACCGTTTCCGCCTGGTGCAGGCGCGGCAGCAGCCGGTCGAATTCGCGGCGCACGAGCCCGTAGCACTCGCAGGCGCGGGCTTCGAGGCCCTCGCGATCGAGCACGCGGATATGGCCGCGGCTGTGATGGATCAGGCCTTCGTCGTGCAGCTTGCCGGCCGCTTCGGTAACGCCTTCGCGGCGCACGCCGAGCATGTCGGCGATGAGCTGCTGCGTGACGCTGAGATCGTTGGACGCCACGCGGTCCACTTCGATCAGCAGCCAGCGGCACAGCTGCTTGCTGAGCGAGTGGTGACGATTGCACGCAGCGGTCTGTGCGACCTGCGTGAGCAGCGCGTGCATATAGAGCAGCATGAGGCGGCGCAGGAAGTCCGAGCGCGCGAATTGCTGCTTGAGGGCTTGCGCGCTCATGCGATAGGCGAAGCCCGCGCATTGCACCTGCACGCGGTTCGGCATCGTTTCGCCGCCCGTGAGCACGGGCACGCCAGTCATGCCTTCGCGGCCGACTGCCGCGATTTCGACCGAACTGCCGTCCTCCATCGTCGAAAGCAGCGAGACGATCGCGGTAGTCGGAAAGTACACGTGATGAATGCGCTGGCCGGAATCGCAGATCAACTGTTCGGTGCGCAGATGAGCGAGTTCGAGGTGCGGGGCGAGAGCCTGCCATTCGTGCGACGGGAGGGCGCCCAGCAAATGGTTGCCGTGAAGATCGGATTGAAGGGTTAACATGACTGGTCCTCGTGCGAAGCGGCGCGAGCCGCCTCCTGTTTTTTGATTCCGTGCGCCGAACTCGTTGTTGTCTGCCGTTTCCCGTGCGGCTCTTGTGTTCGTCGTGCCGGCCCCATAGTCCCGCTTGTTCGTGCCTCGTCCCACTCTCGCGTTTGTCTGCGCGGTTTCGTTCGTCCGCATCTGCGCTCGTGTGGCGATCTCTCTTTAGCAGGGTGTGTGCCAGTCGGTGCGAAAGCACGCATTGAAGCGGCTGAGCGCGAGTCGGCCATGCGGCAGCGCGGCGAAACACCGCATTTTTGTTTCAGTTTTGTACGGCGAATTCGCGGACCACCGCCCTGCGCATCGCCTGAGTGGAAGTCGCAAGCCGTTGATTTCATTGAATTATTTCCCCTGTCGAGCGGGGGATTCAGAAATGGCTCCTCGTTGAAACATGGCTCCGGGGCGATTCGGGCAGCGACCAGAAAACAAGCGGTTTTGATTCAGTTCTGTTGCAACGCAAACGAAGCCGCCGAAAAAAAGTTCGGCGCTGAAACGTCGCGTGCGAGTGGCTTTACGGCGCGCCCGCCGTTACGCATGCGATCAGTGTGGGTATGCGTACAGATTGGCATGCCGAGGTTTGCTCCAATGAGGTCCGTAAAAAGCCTCGAGGCGTTGCGAGGCTTTAGAGGTCCGGGAGGCGCGTGACGCTTCGCACGAGCCCGCCGGCAGGCAGGCGCGGCGTTCGTCGACGTGACCCGACGTATTTCAACGGGGAGCTCACTGCATGAATCAGCTTGTGACGCCTGCCGGTGTGATCGCGGCAGCCAATGAACCCGAAGTCGCGCTCATCGTTCAGCCCGTGGTGCTGGCCGGGGGCTCGGGCACGCGGCTTTGGCCGCTCTCGCGCGAGCACTGCCCGAAACAGCTGATCGACCTGCTCGACGGCGAGTCGCTGCTCGAAGCCACGGTGCGGCGGCTCGACGGGGTGTATGCCGAGGCGGGCGCGGCGATCCGCAAGGCCGCGCCTGTCGTCGTGAGCAGCGAGGAACTGCGGCTCATGACCGTCGACCGGCTCGGCCGCAGCGGCACGCCCGCTCGCGTCGTGCTCGAACCGGTCGCGCGCAACACGGCGCCGGCGCTCACTGTGGCGGCGCTGGCGGCGCGCGCCGGGCACGAGGCAACGCTCGGTCGCGATGGCGCGCTTGCCGGATGCGACAGCGACCCGGTGCTCATCGCCATGCCGGCGGACCACCTGATCGCGGATCGCGCCGCGTTTGCCGCCGCGCTCGAGGAAGCAGTGGGGTATGCGGCGCGCGGCGCGATCGTCACGCTGGGCGTGCCGCCGCAGCGCGCGGAGACCGGCTACGGGTACATCGGCGCGGGCGCGGCGCTCGGCGCGAGCGGCGCACGCGTGATCGAGCGCTTCGTGGAAAAGCCGGGCGCCGAACTCGCGGCGACTTACGTGGCCTCCGGCGATTACCTCTGGAATAGCGGCATTTTCGTGGTGCGCGCATCGGTGTGGCTTGCCGCGATCGCGCACTGCCGGCCGGCTATCGCGGCGCAATGCGCGGCGGCGTTCGAGGCGGCCGCCATCGACGCCGACGGCACCGTGCATCTCGACGCAGCAGCGCTCGCCGCGTGCCCGTCCGATTCCATCGACTACGCGGTGATGGAGTCGCTCGGCGCCGACGCACGGCTCGCGGGCGTGGTCGTGCCGCTCGTGGCCGGCTGGTCCGACGTGGGCGCGTGGGATGCGGTGTGGCAGGTGTCGAACAAGGACGAGAGCGGCAACGTGGCCCGCGGGCGCGTGATGTTCGAAGACGTGACCGACACGTTCGCACATTCGGACGGACGGCTCGTGGCCTGCGTGGGTGTCCACGGCGTGGTGGTGGTCGAAACGGCCGACGCGGTCCTCGTCGCGGCGAGAGATCGCGTGCAGGACGTCAAGGCGATCGTGGGCAAGCTCAGGCAGGAGCGCAGCGCGGTCGCGCAGCATCACCGGCGCGTGGAGCGGCCGTGGGGCTGCTACGACTCGCTCGATCAGGGCGAACGCTTCCAGGTCAAGCGCATCGTCGTGAAGCCGGGCGGGCGGCTGTCGCTGCAGATGCATCATCACCGCGCGGAGCACTGGACCGTGGTGCGTGGCACGGCGCGCGTCACGCGCGGCGAGGAGGTTTTCCTGCTTTCGGAAAACGAATCGACCTATATCCCGCTGGGAGTGAGGCACCGGCTGGAGAATCCGGGCAAGACGCCGCTCGAGATCATCGAGGTTCAGTCAGGCGGTTATCTGGGCGAAGACGACATCGTGCGCTTCGACGATGAGTACGGCCGGATACAACGGTGAACAAATACAACATTGAAAAGCACGATGTTGGGCCGCGCGCGAAAAAGCGTGCGCAGAAGAAACATGCACGCCGGCATCCCTGCATATGCACAGCCAGGGACTGCCGATCGATTTGAAGCCAGTTGAAAGCGTGCCGATTGAAGTAAGCGGGCGATCCATACGATCGCCTTACAAAAACAGCAGCGCAAGGGCCGACGTAACACGCGTAAATACGAACAAGATGCATGCCGCAAGCATCATGTCAGGAGATATCCTGGCTGGCGAATTATGCGAAGCGCATGCAACGTAATACCTAAGTTCGACGACGCACGAGGGCCCGCGCAGTATCCGGCAAACAGGGGCGATAACGCCCACATCGGGGGGGGTAGGGTCATGGAACTGGGGAACAAGGAACGCTCGCTCGTCAGCAAGGTGATGGACGGGCTGATTTCAGGCATCGTCGAGGAGCGGTATGGCGCCGTGCTGCCACCGCAGGACATCCTCTCGAAGGAGTTCGACGTGAGCCGCACGGTGATGCGCGAGGCGCTCTCCATGCTGCTCGCGCGTCATATGCTCGACGTGCGGCCGAAAATAGGCACGCGCATCCGGCCCATGCGCGACTGGCGCATGATCGACGAGGACGTCGTGAACTGGCGTTTCCGCTCGAAACCGGACAAGACGTTTTTGCGCGACGTAATCGAATTTCGCGGCCTGATCGAACCGGCGGCGTGCGCGCTCGCCGCCACGCGCGCGAGCGCGGCGGACATTGCCGGCATTCGCGAGGCGTTCGAGGCGCTGCGCCAGACGAGCACCGACGATCCGAATTTCCAGACCGCCGACGCGCTTCTGCACACGCGCATCCTCGCGGCGAGCGGGAATCAGTTTTATCAGCAGATGGCCGCGATCATTCGTGGCGCGCTCTCGCTGGTGAATCCGATTCTCAGCACGCGTGACGGCGGCTGGAACAACGTCGTGGCGGCCCATGGGCGCATCGTCGAAGCGATCGAGCGGCGTGCGCCGAAAGAAGCCGAAGCGGCCGCGCTCGCGATGATCGAATACACCGCCGACGAACTCACTCGCGCGCTCGCGCCGGAGTTGGAGCAGCGCTAAGGCCGTTCGCGGCGTCGCTTCGCTCGCATCGATCCAGGCGCTGTGCGTGGATCGATGCGAGCGCATTGCGGCGCGCCGCGTGTGCCGGTATCGTGCGTGTCTTTGGGTGCGCCGCGCGTGACGTACGTGACGTACGTCGTGCGGCCGCCCTCGACTTCACAGCCGGAGCACGCAGCACATGAGCGAAACACAAACGATACGTTGGGGCATCGTCGGCGCGGGCCGCATTGCGCATCGCTTCGCGCAGGGCGTCGCGCACGTGCCGCATGCGCGCGTCGAAGCGGTCTGGTCGCGGCGCGCGGCCACTGCGCAGGCGTTTGCCGCGACCTGCGGCGCGCAGGCGTGCGAGAGCGTGGATGCGCTCTTCGCGAGCGGCATCGACGCCGTGTATATCGCCACGATGCAGGACAGTCACGCCCAGTATGCCATTGCCGCGCTCGAAGCCGGCCTGCCCGTGCTGTGCGAAAAGCCCGCCACGGTCAACGGCGCGCAGCTCGAACGCGTGCTCGATGCGGCGCGCCGCGCGCAGCGCCTCTTCATGGAGGCGATGAAGCCGCCGTTTTATCCCCTCTATCGAAAGTTGCGCGCGCAACTGGACGATGATCCTATCGGGCCGGTCGGGCTCGTGCGCGCGGGCTGTTCGGTGGCCAGCGTGCCTGCCGACCATCCATCGCTTTCGTTCGAGCAAGCGGGCGGTGCGCTGCTCGACATCGGCGTGTACGAAATGTTTCTTGCCGTCGACTGGCTCGGCGCGCCGCGCGAGGTGCAGACCGTCGGGCGCCTCGGCTCGACTGGCGTGGATACCTTCGCGAGTCTCAATTGCCAGCATGAGCGCGGTATTGCGCAATTATTCTGCGGGCTCGATCTGCACGGTTATGGCGACGCACTGCTGGCGGGGCCGCACGGCAACGTGACGATACACGCGAACTGGTGGAATCCGGTTCGCGCAACGGTGCGCTATGTGGATGGCCGCGTCGTCGAACTCGACGAGCCGTTCGAGGGTGGCGGCCTCAACTACGAAACGGCGCACTTCTGCGAGCTGCTGCGCGCGGGTGCGCTCGAAAGCCCGGTGATGACGCACGATACCTCGCGCCGCATGTTCGCCATGGCCGACGCGGCGCGAGCGGCGCTCGGACTGCGTTTTCCGTGCGAATGACACGCTAAACAGCGGCCCGTAAGCGAAACGGCCCGCATGTGCGGGCCGTGTCTGTAAACGCATGTGCTATCAGTGTCGTGCAGGCAGCGCGAGGCGCCTTTCGTACCAGTGCTGCACCCATTCGAGCACCTGGCAAAGCACCCAGTACACGGCGGCCGCCGCGAGATAGAGCGGCAGCGGCTGATACGTCGAAGCGATGATTTCCTGCGCGCTGCGCAGCAGCTCTGTCACGGTGATGACCGAAACGAGCGAGGTGTCCTTGATGAGGCTGATGAGGCTGTTCGAGAGACTCGGCACGGCGATGCGCAACGCCTGCGGCGCGATCACGTAGCGCAGCGTCTGCGTGCGCGAGAGGCCTAGGCTATAGGCCGCGAGCCACTGTCCGCTATGAATGCCGAGAATCGCGCCACGCATGCTCTCCGAGAGATAGGCCGCCACGTTCGCAGAGAGCGCGATCACGCCTGCGGGCGTCGGGTCGAGCGAGATGCCGACGCTCGGCAATCCGTAATAAATGACGAAGATCTGCACGAGCAGCGGCGTGCCGCGCATCAGGCTCACATACACGCGCGCGATGAACACGAGCGTACGGTTCGAGCTGATGCCCATGAGCGCGAGCACGGCACCGCCGATGAGCCCGAAGATCATCGAAAGCACGGCGAACTTGACCGTCAGCACCGCGCCCTGTGCGAGCACCGGCAGCGACTGGATGATGAGCGTATAGATGGGCATGGGCGTAGGTAACGAATGGAAGTGGCGCGGTTTGCAATGGAGGCATATGTGCGAAGGGCGGCATCGTGCGATGCCGCCCTTCGCGTCAGCCGGACTGTGCGGCGCTCGCGATCATTGCCGGATCATTGCGAGATCGGCTTGGTCACGTCGATGCCGAACCACTTGTCCGAGATCTTCGTGAAGGTGCCATCGGCTTCGAGTTGCGTCATCGCGTCGTCGATCGCCTTGGCGAACTTCGGATTGCCCTTCTTGAACGGGATGGCCGACGGGTTGCCGGCGCCGACCATCGCGCCCGTGCGCAGCGGCAACTGCGAGTTCTTCAGCAGGTAGGCGAGCATCAGGCGGTCGTTGAGCGCCGCGTCGAGGCGGCCCGCTGCGAGGTCGCGCAGATACTCGGGGGCGCCCGGGTAGGTCTTCACGTCGATGCCCGGCACCGACTTGGCCATGTCCATGTAGTTGGTGCCGAGGCCGACGCCGAGCTTCTTGCCCTTGAGGTCTTCGAGCGTCTTGAACTCTCGCGTGTCGTCCTTGCGCTGGATGAGCTGCGCGGCCGAGTACGTGTACGCCGGCGAGAATTCGAGCACGGCCTTGCGCTGGTCGGTCACGCCGACCTGGTTCACGATCACGTCGAACTTGCCTGCCTGCAGGCCCGCGATGATGCCGCTCCATTCGGTCGTGACGAATTCGGGCTTGAGGCCCATTTTCGCGGCGACGGCTCGGGCGATGTCGACGTCATAGCCGACCAGCTCGCCGTTGGGCGCCTTCGAGTTGAACGGGGGGAACGTGCCTTCGAGACCGATGCGCAGCGTGCCGCGCGCCTTGACCTGGTCGAGCAGGTCGTCGGCGTGGGCGCTGGCTGCGACGAACGATGCGCCAACGATTGCAAGTGCAAGGAGTTTTTTCAGCAAACCGGATTTCATGTTTTCCTCTTGTTCTGCTGCTGCGATTCTGGTGCTAGTGCACAGCGCCTCCGATGCGCCATGACTAGCCTGCCACTATAGCTTTACGCGCGGCCCGGGGCCAGCGCCCGCGCACATTCGGCGACGAGTGCCGGGCCGCGGTAGATGAAGCCCGTGTAGACCTGCACGAGCGAGGCGCCGGCCGCGATCTTCGCGCGCGCGTCGTCGCCCGAAAAAATGCCGCCCACGCCGATGATCGGCACGTCGCCGCCCAATTCTGCGCGCAGCTTGCGGATCACGTTGTTCGAGGCGTCGAATACCGGGCGTCCCGAGAGGCCACCCGTTTCGTTCGCATTTGGCATGCCTTCCACCGCCGCGCGCGAGAGCGTGGTGTTGGTCGCGATCACGCCTTCGATCTTGTGGCGCAGGAGCGTATCAGCGATTTCCTTGACCTGCTCGTCGTCGAGATCGGGCGCGATCTTCAGCGCGAGCGGCACGAGCTTGCCGTGCATGTCTGCGAGACGCTGCTGCTTGTCCTTGAGCGCGGCGAGCAGGGCGTCGAGTTCGCCGCCGCCTTGCAGCTGGCGCAGATTCTTCGTGTTCGGCGACGAGATGTTGATCGTCACGTAGCTCGCGAACGGATAGACGCGCTCGAGGCAGAAGAGATAGTCGTCGGCGGCGCGCTCGATCGGCGTGTCGGCGTTCTTGCCGATATTCAGGCCGAGAATGCCGCGATAGCGCGCGGCCTGCACGTTCTTCACGAACTGCTCGACGCCATGGTTGTTGAACCCCATGCGGTTGATGATGCCGCCCGCCTGCGGCAGCCGGAAAATGCGCGGGCGCGGGTTGCCCGCCTGCGGGCGCGGCGTCACGGTGCCCACCTCGATGAAGCCGAAGCCGAGCGCGGCGAAACCGTCGATCGCGGCGCCTTCCTTGTCGAGGCCCGCGGCGAGTCCCACCGGGTTGCGGAAGGTGAGGCCCATGACGGTGCGCGGCGAATCGGGCACGCGCGGGGCGAGCAGGCCCGCCATGCCGGCGCGGCCGGCGGCGCCGATCATGCGCAGCGAGAGGTGATGGGCGTCTTCGGCGTCCATGCGAAAGAGCTGGTCGCGGACGAACGGATAAAGGGTGCTGAACACGGGAAGAAGGCGCGGGCGCCAGAAAATGGGAACCCGCTATTTTAGCGGTAACGCGGACCCTGGGCGATGCGCCGCAGGCTCAGGCTTCGGGCGTGAGCGGCGTGAGCGGCGTGAGTGGCGCCCATGCGCCGTCGAAGAGCCCTTCGAGCGGCTGAAAGTGCGCCTTGTAGGCCATTTTCGGACTCTCGCGGATCCAGTAGCCGAGATACACGTAAGGCAGCTGAAGGCTGCGGGCCTGCTCGATCTGCCAGAGGATGTTGTAGGTGCCGTAGCTCGTGTGGAGCGTATCCGGGTCGAAGAACGTGTAGACCGACGAGAGCCCGTCGCCGAGGATGTCGATCATGCTCACCATGCGCAACGCGCCGGGCTCGTCCGGATGCGCAGGGTCCGGCTCGCGGAATTCGACCAGCCGTGAGTTGATCCGGCTTTGCAGCAGGAACTGCTCGTACTGGTCGCGGCTGTCGCGATCCATGCCGCCGCCCGCGTGGCGCGCGGACTGATAGCGCATGTAGAGCGCGTAATGCGCCTCGTCGTAGTGCAGCGGCGCGACTGTGGCGACGAGCGCGCCGTGCCGCTTCCACGCGCGACGCTGCGTGCGGCTCGGCGTGAAGCGCTCGACCGGCACACGCACCGGCACGCACGCGCGGCAGCCATCGCAGTAGGGGCGATAGGTGAACACGCCCGAGCGCCGGAAGCCGGCCTTCACGAGATCGGTATAGACGTCGGAGTTGATGAGATGACTGGGCGTTGCCACCTGCGAGCGCGCGATGCGCCCCTCCAGGTAACTACAGGGGTAGGGCGCCGTTGCATAGAATTGCAGCGCGGAAAGCGGTGAAAGCGGCAGCTCGTTTGGATGCGTCACGTTGGCAGCTCTCGTAGCAGTTCGGATCGTCGCGTGGCGCGCGCGTCGCGCACCCAGCCTCACGCGCAAGCCTTGCCAGGCCATACGGCGCGCCGCACAGGGCGTGCCAGGGAAGGCCGGGCTGCGATGGGTTCGCTATTCAGTCTAACATTGACGCCGAACATGTATCCATCGAATTGCGTGGGCTGTCGCAAGCTCGCACGCGAGCGATCCTACGCCGCTCATGTGCCACTCATTTGCCGCTCGCCTGCCATTCACGCTGCGGGCAAGAACTCGTCTGGCGCGCCCCTGCCGCCGAGCAGATCGGCGAGCACGGCTTTGTCGAACTTCCAGGGAATGGGCGCGGCATTCACGTGCGTGCGCACGTGGGCGATGAACGCCTTGCGCGAGATTTCGCGCCCGCCGAGCGAGGCGAGATGCGCGGTGTTCTGCTGGCAATCGATCAACTCGACGCCGTGACGGCGCAGATGCGCGACGAGTGCCGCGAGCGCGATCTTCGACGCGTCGGTCATGGAAGCGAACATCGACTCGCCGAAGAACATCGTGCCGAGCGCCACGCCGTAGAGGCCTCCCACACGCTCGCCGCCGAACCAGGCCTCGACGCTGTGCGCGTCGCCCACGCGGTGCAGGGTGGAGTAGGCGTCGATCACGTCGCCGGTGATCCACGTGCCGCGCTGGCCGCGCCGCGGCGCGTTCGCGCACGCGCGCATCACGGCGGCGAAATTGTTGTCGACGCGAATTTCCCACGCGTCCTCACGCAGCACGCGCTTGAGCGTTTTTCTGAAGGAGGGCGAGACCTTGAATTCGTCGGGGCGCAGGATCATGCGCGGGTCGGGGCTCCACCAGAGCACCGGCTGGCCGTCCGAGTACCACGGGAAAATGCCGCGCCGGTAGGCATCGATGAGGCGTGACGGCAGCAGGTCCGCGCTGGCGGCGAGCAGGCCTGGCGCGCCGCTCGACGCGCCGAGTGCGCGCTCGACGGCGGGAAACGGTTCGTCGGGCGAAAGCCAGGGGACCATCGTCGCGGGCTTGGTTAGAAGGGCGATCAGCCGTCGCGCAGCGAGCGCAGGACGTCGCCGGTGTGCAGCCCGAAGCTGCCCGACTGGCGATCGGCGAAGAAACAGCGCAGGGTCTGCCCGACCGTTGGGAACGCAATGTCGTCCCAGGGAATTTCGTGCTCGTCGAAAAGCCGCACTTCGAGACTTTCCTCGCCGGCTGCGATATCGATGTCGAGCAGGCGCGCGAGATAGAACAGATGCACCTGATGCACACGCGGCACGTTCAGGAGTGAAAAGAGGTTCTGCACCTCGACGCGCGCGCCGGCTTCCTCGAGCGTTTCGCGTGCCGCGGCTTCGGCGGTCGTCTCTCCCATCTCCATGAAGCCGGCGGGCAGCGTCCAGTAGCCGTAGCGCGGCTCGATCGCGCGGCGGCACAACAGCACCTTGTCTTCCCAGACCGGAACCGTGCCGACCACGTTGCGCGGATTCTGATAGTGGATGGTGCCGCAGTGTGAGCAGACGTAGCGTTCGCGATTGTCGCCGGGCGGAATGAGCAGGCTGACCGCCTGACCGCAAGTCGAGCAGAATTTCATGGGCACGATAGGGGGATGGGTGATGCGAGTTTATCACCGCTCAGCGGCTTCGCTCATGTGCCCAACGATGGGAAGACCGCGCCTGGAAGAGGCGTAAACGGAAAAAGGGTTACAGGCCAATGACCTGTAACCCTTTCGAATTCTGCTGGTTGCGGGGGTAGGATTTGAACCTACGACCTTCGGGTTATGAGCCCGACGAGCTGCCAGACTGCTCCACCCCGCGTCCGTCGAAGAAAAGATTATATGACAGTTCGCGCCGCGTTGCAACAACAAATGACGAGCGCCTTTCCACGCGTTTGCAAAAAGTTTGCAGGACACGCGTGGATGGCTTCTTGAATCGTCAGGATAGAATCGGGGCTCGTTCGGCGCCGTGCACGCTCTTCGCGATGTTCACGCTGCGCCGTTGCCTTGTACAACGCACTGCGACAACGCACTGCGCTTCATTTGCCTCTTCCATGGACATTCCCCTCGATCTGCAATCGATAGCCGCGCAAGAGCATGCGCTGGTGTTCCCGCGTTTCGACGCCGATCGTGCCTGGCAGCTCGGCTCGCATCTGCATGAACTCGCGCGCGCCCGCGCGCTGCCCGTCGCCATCGATGTGCGCACCTTCGGCCAGCAGCTCTTCTTTTGCGCGCTGGACGGCGCCACGCCCGACAATGCCGACTGGGTGCGCCGCAAGTCGCGCGTGGTCGAGCACTTTCGGCGCAGCTCCTATGCGATCGGCCTGCGCATGCAGCAAACCGGTTCGACGCTTGCCGACAAGCACGGCCTGCCGATCGCCGATTTCGCGCCGCATGGCGGTTCGTTTCCGCTCACGGTGGAGGGTACGGGCGTGATCGGCTCGATCACGGTCTCGGGCCTGCCGCAGCGCGCCGATCACGAACTGGTAGTCGAAGCGCTCTGCGCGCAACTCAACGCCGACTACGCGCAGCTCGCGCTCGCGAAGGTCTGAGACGATGCGCATTCCTCCGTTCTCGGCCTGGACCTGGCTCGTCATCGCGATCGTCGCGGAAGTCATCGCCACTTCTGCGTTGCGCGCGTCGGATGGCTTCACGCGGCTCGTGCCTTCGGCGATCGTCGTGGTGGGGTATGGCATCGCGTTCTACGGGCTCTCGCTCACGTTGCGCAGTTTGCCGGTGGGCATCGTCTATGCGGTGTGGTCGGGCGTGGGCATCGTGCTCATTACGCTCGTTGCGATGGCGCTCTATCGGCAGGTGCCCGATCTGCCGGCCGTGCTCGGGCTCGGGCTCATCGTGGCTGGCGTGGTCGTGCTGAATCTGTTCTCGAAGATGCAGGCGCATTGAAAGACGGCGGCCGAACCGGCCACCGCACTGGCCACATTCGCGCCAGACATTGCGCCTCGCGCGTAACATGGCCGGTTACCGCCGTGCACCGCGTCGTCCTCCGGCGGCAGTGCTTTCTGCTGATTTTCCCCATTGGGGCTGGACATGATCATTCGTTTTCCCGCCGACGCGCCGCTCTATCGCGACGCCAATCTGACCGTGGTCTTTCCCGCGCTCGTCGACGGCACACGCGTTCCCTGCGCGATTTCCGTCGAGGCGCTCGAGGACCATTTCGGCGCGCTGCCCGCGAACCGCGACGCGTGGATGCAGGCGTTCGACGCCGGCCGATCGCGCATCGAAGCTGTGGCGCGCGCCCATCTCGAACTCAGCAACGGCACGCCGGTGCTGCTCAAGAGCGGTCACTTTCCCCCCGGACGCCTGGACTCGTAGGCTTATACGCGTAGTCAGGCACGCCCCGCACGGGCGTCACGGGAAATTTCGGTTGCCGCAACTGGCTAGCGTCGTCATGAGCATCGTCGAACGCAAGGACCGCGAACTCCACGCAAGGCACGCAGCGCGCGCGCACGATCAGCGCGAGCGCATCCTCGACGCTGCGCGCCGCATCGTCATGCGCGACGGGCTCGCCGCGCTCTCCATGCGCAAGATCGCCGACGCGATCGGTTATTCGCCTGCATCCCTCTATCTTTATTTCGCCGGCCGCGACGAGATTGCCGAGGCGCTCGGCCGCGAATGTTACGCGCAACTGCTTGCGCAGCTCGAACCGCTCGGGCTGATCGCCGACGCGCGCGAGCGGCTTCATGCCCTCGCGCATGCATACGTGGCGTACGGCTGCGACCATCCGCAGACTTACGAACTCATCTTCATGGCGCACAAGACGCGCGCGGAGCACGTGGGACCGGCCGCACGCCGTCATCGCGCCGCGCTGGCCGAGGCGGCGGGCGAGCCTGAGGCGGGCGCTGCGCCGGCCTGCGGCGCACAACTCTTTGCCGCGACGCTGTCCGTGCTGACGCTGCCAAGCGGGGCGCATGTCGATGGGCCCCTGCTTGCGCAGTCGCTTTGGGCCACGCTGCACGGCGCGGTGATGCTCACGCTCGCGCGTGCCGGCTTTGAGCACGCGGCGCCCGGTCCGTTGATCGACGCCACGCTCGATGCGTGGTTCGGCGCGCGCGCCGCTGCGGCTGCGTCGCCGGCCGCGCAAGCGCCCGGTGTGGCGTCGTGATAGCCTCAGAGTGCCTGTGATCGCGCCTCGCCCGATTCAGGCGCCGCTCATCGTTCTGCCTTGCCAATCGCCATGTCACACGAAGCCAACGCAAGCCCGACCGCACCCGACGCCGACTCGCACGTGCTTACGCGCGTAGCGAACCGTATCGGCTATATCGAACTCGAGCGCCCGCAGGCGCTCAATGCGCTCACCACCGCCATGGTCCGCACGATGCACGCCGCGCTCGATCGCTGGCGCGACGACCCGGGCGTGCTCGCGGTGATCGTGCGTACGCGCCACCTGCGCGCGTTCTGCGCGGGCGGCGACATTCGCTTTTTGTACGAGTCGTACCGCGCGGGCGACCAGGCGGCGCTCGACACGTTCTTCGCCGACGAATATCGCCTCAACCACGCCATCTTCACGTTTCCGAAGCCGTACATCGCGATGCTCAACGGCGTGGTCATGGGCGGCGGCATGGGCATCTCGCAGGGCGCGCATCGCACGGGCGGGCTGCGGCTCGTGGGTCCGACCACGCGCATGGCGATGCCGGAGACGCGCATCGGCCTCTTTCCCGATGTCGGCATGGGCTGGTTCCTCGCGCGCACGCCTGGCGCGATCGGCCGGTATCTCGCGGTGACAGGCGAGACGCTCGATCAGGCGAGCGCCGTGTATGCGGGCCTGGCCGATGCGTCGCTCGGCGAGTCTGCGTGGCCGGCGCTGCTCGATGCGCTGGAGAGCGAGCCGTTTGCGAGCGGCGCGGAAGTGGTCGCGCGCATGCGCCAGGCGGCGCTGCCCGCGCCCGAATTGCGGCGCCTCGCCGAAGGATCGTCGCTGGCCGCGGTGCGCGGCTGGATCGACCAGCATTTCTCGCTCGCCGATGTGCCGGCCATGCTGGCATCGCTCGAAGCCGCTCGCCATGCGCGCGCGGGCGACGAGGCAAAATGGGCCGGGCAGATGGTGGACGTTCTGCGCGAGCGTTCGCCGCTTTCCATGGCGGTGTCGCTCGAGGTAGTCTCGCGCGCGGAGGGCACGATGGCCGACTGCCTGCGCCGCGACCTCGACCTCACGCGCTCGAGCTTCGCGATTGGCGACGTGCTGGAGGGCATCCGTGCGCGCATCATCGACAAGGACAATCAACCGCATTGGCGCTTCGCGAATATCGAAGACGTGCGCCGCGAAGACGTCGAGCGGATGTTCGAGAGCCCCTGGCGCTTGATGGAGCACCCGCTGCGCGAACTCATCGGTTGAGCTGGCTGGCGCGAGGGAGCAGTAGGGGAGGTGTGAGGGGGAAAGCGCGGTGGGAAAACGCGGGCCGCGCATTGCGCACGGCCCGCAGGCGCAGTCAGTCTTCGGCTGTTTCGCTCATGAACGCGCGCATGAAAACCAGCGCGCCCCAACCCCACATCGCATTCGAGGCGAAGCCCGTGGCAAGCCGCGGCAGCATGTTGCCGGTCGGCCAGATGCCGCGCAGAGGATCGACGACGAACACCATTGCCGCAGTGAGGACGATGCCGCCGAACACGAAGGCCTGAACCCACGGCGCGGGCCGCGAAGGCGACACGCGCAGCAGCCACGCCATCAGCACGGCCCAGATGGCGCTCCAGATCGCATTCACGAGGAACTCGGGCAGCCCGAGCGGCTGGAATGGGTTCGTCGAAAATCCGGCCGCGTCGATGACCTGGGCGGCATGCAGGAGCGCGAGCGTCGCCTCGCGAAAGAAGAGCGACGCGAGAAAGCCGGATACGAACGGCAGAATCAGTTTTTGCATGGAATCGTGCGAGAGCTTCTTGGCCTCGCTGCGCAACGCGCCTTATGGAGCGTGATGCGCGCGGCGTGCCGGTGTTTTTGTGGGTGCGTGCGCCATTATATCGGCGCGCGGTGCGCGCGAGGCGCACCGTACGCTAAAGCGTCGGGTAAAGCACGAAAGTGGAAAACCTAAGCTCAAAAAAATCGTTCTAAAGGGTGCGAGCGGTCCCTAGACTGGTTCCCCATGAAGACGGCGCCGCCGTCGCCGGGCGCTCTCGCGAGGCGCACGGGGAACGCGCCGGCGCATTCCGTCTGCTGTCGAATCCTCTCAATCGAGCCACGAGCGGCGCATTCGCTTGCGCGGCGTGCCCGCGCGTGCTCGCTGGCCGGCAGTCACCCGATTCGTTTCGAATTTCCAGGCAGGAGCAATGCATGAATGTGTTCTGGTTCATCCCGACCCACGGCGACAGCCGCTATCTGGGCACGACCCAGGGCGCGCGCGCGGCCGATCTCGCGTATTTCCAGCAGATCGCCGTCGCCGCCGATACGCTCGGCTATGAAGGCGTCCTGCTGCCTACCGGGCGCTCGTGCGAGGACGCGTGGGTCGTGGCGTCGAGCCTCATCGCCGCGACACGGCGCCTGAAGTTCCTCGTGGCGATCCGCCCCGGCCTCTCGTCGCCGGCACTCTCCGCACGGATGGCCGCGACGTTCGACCGGCTCTCCAATGGCCGTCTGCTCATCAACGTCGTGACGGGCGGCGACACGGCCGAGCTGGAAGGCGATGGCCTCTTCGTCGATCACGACACGCGCTACGAAATCACCGACGAGTTCCTGCATATCTGGCGCAAGCTGCTCGCCGCATCGCACGCGAACGAGGCGATCGATTTCGAGGGGCGACATCTGCGCTCGGTGGGCGGCAAAGTGCTGTATCCGCCAGCGCAGCATCCGCATCCGCCGTTGTGGTTCGGCGGCTCGTCGCCGGCCGCGCACGCCATGGCGGGCGCGCACATCGACACCTATCTGACGTGGGGCGAGCCTCCCGAAGCCGTCGCGCGCAAGATCGCCGACATCCGCGCGCGCGCCGCCGAGCACGGCCGCACGATCCGCTTCGGCATTCGCCTGCACGTGATCGTGCGCGAGAGCGAAGACGAAGCGTGGGCCGCCGCCGACAAGCTCATCAGCCACCTCGACGACGAGACGGTTGCGCGCGCCCAGGCCGCATTCGCGAAGATGGATTCGGAAGGCCAGCGCCGCATGGCCGCGCTGCACGGCGGCAAGCGCGGCACGCGCAAGGACCTTGAGGTGTATCCGAACCTGTGGGCTGGCGTGGGCCTCGTGCGCGGCGGCGCGGGCACGGCGCTCGTCGGCAATCCTGAACAGGTGGCCGCGCTCATGAAGGAATACGCGCAGCTTGGCATCGAGACGTTCATCTTGTCCGGCTATCCCCATCTCGAGGAATCCTACCGGTTTGCGGAACTCGTGTTCCCGCTGCTGCCTGGGCGCACGGCGAAGGGCGCGGGCGGCCCCCTTTCGGGGCCTTTCGGCGAAGTGGTCGGGAATCACTATCTGCCGAAAGTGAGCCAGAGCTGAGGCGCTGGAGAACGGCAGCAATCGTGGAGGATGCAACGATGACGCAATCCGTAGTAAGGGCCGCACCCGCGCGCGATCGCACCACCGCAGGCGGTGCGCTGCGCGCCGCGCGGAGATTCGTGCGGGCGAGCCGGCGGCGGCTCGCGCCCTGGCTAGTGCCGCTGGCGGTGCTCGTGATCTGGGAGATCGCCGCCAGGAGCGGCGCGCTTTCGACGCGCGTGCTGCCCGAGCCGCTCGCCGTGGTGCGGGCGGCCTGGTCGCTGATCGAGTCGGGCGAAATGTGGGCGGACGTGCGCGTGAGCACGTGGCGGGCGCTTTCGGGGTTCGCGATCGGCGGCGGCATCGGGCTCGTGCTCGGATTGGCTACCGGGCTTTTCAAGCCCGCGGAAACCGCGCTCGATTCGACCGTGCAGATGGTCCGCAATATCCCGGCGCTCGCCATGATTCCGCTCGTGATTCTGTGGTTCGGCATTGGCGAGGAGGCGAAAGTCTTTCTCGTGGCGCTGGGCGTGTTCTTTCCCGTCTACGTGAATACGTTTCACGGCATCCGCTCGGTGGACGCCAATCTCGTCGAGATGGCGCGCAGCTATGGGCTCAAGGGTTTCGCGCTCTATCGCGAGGTGATATTGCCGGGGGCGTTGCCATCGATTCTCGTCGGCGTGCGCTTTGCGCTTGGGCTGATGTGGGTGACGCTGATCGTCGCCGAAACGATCTCCGCGCAGTCGGGCATCGGCTATATGACGATGAACGCGCGCGAATTCCTGCAAACCGATGTGGTGGTGGTCGGCATCCTGCTCTATGCGGCGCTCGGCAAGCTCGCCGACTGGCTTGCGAAGTCGCTCGAGCGCGTGGCGCTGCGCTGGCACCCCGCTTATCAACAGGAGAACGAAGCATGAGCGCGAGTCAACTGGCGCCGAACTACGGCGGGGCGTGGGAAGACGCCGGGCGCGTGCAGGCGCGCGAGCGCAACGACAGGGCGCAAGCGGCGCGCGAGGGCGTGGCACCGCGTACGCCTACGCCCGAAGTGGACGCCGCCGTTGCCCTTCGCGGTGTGGGCAAGCGCTACGGCGAGCACGCCGTGCTCGCCGGCTTCGACCTCGCGATCGAGCGCGGCAGTTTTGTGTCGATTGTCGGACGCAGCGGTTGCGGCAAGTCCACGTTGCTGCGCCTGATCGCCGGCCTCGAAACGCCCGACGAGGGCGTGGTCGAGCGGCGCGGCGCAGATGGCGCGCCGCTCGATACGCGCATCATGTTTCAGGACGCGCGCCTCTTGCCGTGGAAGACCGTCTTGCAGAACGTGATGCTCGGACTCGGGCGCGGCGCGCGTGACGACGCCCGCGCGGTGCTCGACGAAGTGGGCCTGCTCGCGCGCGCCGACGAGTGGCCCGCGCGCCTCTCGGGAGGCCAGCGCCAGCGCGTTGCGCTCGCCCGTGCGCTCGTGCATCGTCCGAGCCTGTTGCTGCTCGACGAGCCGCTCGGCGCACTCGACGCGCTGACGCGCCTCGAGATGCATGCGCTGATCGAGCGCCTGTGGCGCGAGCATCGCTTCACCGCGCTGCTGGTGACGCACGACGTGCACGAAGCTGTCGCACTCGGCGACCGTATTCTGCTCGTCGAGGCAGGGCGCATCGCGCTCGATCAGCGCGTGCCGCTCGAGCGCCCGCGGGCGCGCGTCGACGCACGCTTTGCTGCGCTCGAGGAGAGCGTGCTGCAGCGCGTGCTAGGCCACGGCCCACTGCCAGCCGCCGGGCGGCCAACGGGCGCAGTGGTCTGAATTATTCATCAGGAATCCTGTTGTTTTTACTCGAACCCACGGAGCCGAATCTATGAGCATTACCGCTATCAACGTGCGCAACCAGTTTCGCGGCAAGATCAAGGAAATCATTCGCGGGCCCGTCGTTTCGGAAGTCGATGTCGATACGGCATTCGGCATCGTCACCTCGGTCATCACCACGCGCTCGATCGACGAACTCGAGTTGAAGGTGGGCTCGGAAGTGGTCGCGCTGGTGAAGTCGACGGAGGTCTCGATCGCGCGCCTGTGAAGCGTGCCCGCGCGCCGGCGCCGCCTGCGAGTCGCGGCGCGCGCAAGTGCTAGCATGAACCGTCAACGGAAGACGGAAGAGGCGAGCATGGAGCCGAAGGGCATCGACATGGGCGACTACCAGGAGCGCTACAAGGACTACGATATTGAAGTCGCAGTCGAGCAGGTGCTCACGGGCGTGAAGGCGCACTATCGTGTGCTGAAGGACGATACTATCGTGGAGGACTGGCAGCTCGTGCCTATCACGCGCCTCTGGTCCACCGAGCACGCGGCGGCCGAGGCGGGCTTCGAAGCGGCGCGCGCGTGGATCGATGCGCGCGGCACGCAAGCGAGCTAGCGTTTGCCTTGCGAACTCGCGCTGGGCGACTGGCTTGCCCGGCGCGCTGCATCGGCGAACATGTCGCGTAGTTGCTGGCGCTCGGCCCCGGTCAAATGTGCAGCGGCGGCCGGCATCGTGAGGACCAGGTGCAGCGTGAGGTTGCCGCGCCCGCCGTTGCGGTCCGCGAGTCCAAGACCCGGCAGACGGATCGGCGTGCGCGCATTCGCGTTCGCCGGAATTTTCACGTCGAACGTGCGGCCGAGTACCTTGGCCTGAACGCCGCCGCCTAGCATGGCCGTCATGAAGTCGACTGGAAGCTCGCAAGCGAGATCGAGCCCGTTGCGCGTAAAGCCCGGGCCGCAAACGATGGAGACGGAGAAAGTCGCGTCTCCCGGTGGGCCGCCGTTCACGCCGGGGTGGCCGCCGCCGGCCACCACCAGACGCTGACCGTCCCATGCGCCGTGTGGAATTGCGACCACTTCCGACTTGCGCCATGTCTTTACGCCGGTGCCGTGACATTGTTCGCAAAGCGCGCCGCGATCTTCCTGTTCGCACGCGGGACACGGACCTTTGACAGGGTAGTGGGCTTGAACGCCGCCGCCATTGATCGCGACTTCTAGCGGCACGAATAGCTCGACGAGGCAGTTGGCGCCGCGCATGGGCGGCGCCGCGCGACGCTGACGCGGTTGCGCTTCGCCGTTGCGGGTCTTGCCGGCCGGACTCGCGGCGCCAGTTGTCCTCGCCGTTGGCGCGATGCGCCTGCCGCTCAGAATCTCGAAGGCCTCCTGAATGAGCTTGAAGACCGGCTCGACTGCCGCCTCGCGACCCTTGTTGCGGTCGGGGTGGTACTTCGCGCGCAGTTGACGGTAGGCGCGCTTGATTTCTGCCGGGGACGCAGTCTCCGGCAGGTGCAGCCGCCTGTAGTATTGCTCGAAGCTCAAAGACGTTCCCGGGTGTCTCTCGTGCACAGACGCAAATGAGCCCGCAACCCGTGCGGGCTCATTTGTTCACTGCTGAATTCTTTGGGGTGGCTGATGGGACTCGAACCCACGACAACAAGAATCGCAATCGAGTCGGCGAACAGCAAATTCAGGTTAAAAATCAAAGCGCTGTGATTTTGATTTCGGAATATGGCCCACTTTATCGACCCCACACTGGTGTGGGTTTGCGGCGGGGCATTCCGAAATGCTGTCGCTATTTTAGCCGCTCCTCCTAATTTCGTTGCTCTGGTATCCGCACTGAGTCCAAGCCAGTCGGCGAGTTCGTTCGTGGTCAGGTAGTCGCTCATCGATGGCTCTATTCGCTACTTGCCTTGAGTGCGTGGGTTCCCAGCTATTGGGGGGCGATTACCTGTTACATGCATAACTGCGACGTCGGCCATGCTACTATTTCCTTTCAATTTGAAAGGAGACTGCCGATGGGCTGGAACGTGCGTTTTACCGACTACCGTGGTTACGACCTCCATTCGGAAACCCTTGAGTGCCCCAATGAAATGTGGGTATGGCGCGCGAAAGTAAGCAGGGGCCCAGAACGCGAGATCGCTTCGAGTGAAGACCTGAAGACAAGCCACAGGACTCGGGACGATGCCGAAAGCGCCGGGTTCGCTTGGGGGCGCGCGATGGTCGATGAAATCTTGATGGGCTAGGCAAACCTGTTTCACTCGGCGCTCTCGTCGCATCGGAAGGCGCGAGAGCGGCTCGTTCGCCGGCTGCTGCTATGACGCTGCCGCGCGCTTCGCTTGTCGATCTCGGTGTAATACGCAGTCATCTCTCTTCCGCTATGTGATGGGGGGATTGCCCCGAGTCGCTAAAGGTTGCTGCCACAGCGGCCGTTAACGATTTCCGTGGCGCGTCCACATTCACTTAACGATCTCTAAAAATTCACCCTCGGCGCCGGTGTTAGATTGCAACCGGGAGGAGAGCCAATGAACAATCACGTCATTCGCTACAAGGGATACATCGTCGACTTCACGCCGTTCGATGTTGGCAACGGAGAATTCGGTCCGCGGTGGGCCATCGCAATGGACGATACTGTCTGGGCTGGCAGTGTCCCGTTGTCTAGTGGTCGTTTGATGCATCGCGGTACCTACGAAGAGGCAACAGCAATCGGGAAGCTGCAAGCTTTGCAAATGATTGACCTCGACTAATGCCGCGTGTCAGGTTACGCAACCACTGCGCTGCGTATTGTTTTGATTGATCTCGTCGTCGTCCTTGGCCATCTCTCTGCTGTTGTGTGGCAGGGATCCGGCAGCGCACGAATGTACTGAACGCTGGCTCGAAAATCCTGGTCGTTTCCGACGCAAATGTGTGATTAACTTGCTCCCGCTCGCGCCCATGCGAGCGCGCAGCAAGCGAAATCGGTGCAATGGTTCGGGAGAATCATTGCCAGTCGTCGGGGACAGACTTTGGACAAAGTTGACGAGCTCACAACTGCCTAAGAGGCTTGGGTTGCGGCACGCGAAGGATTGGCGCGTGATCTGCCGCCGCTGATCCTCGAAAACCCAAACGACGATTTGATACGCGCCCTGATCGCGCGCGAGGTCGCTACCCATCGCCAATTCGTTGCTGCGAAAGAGCGGGCAAACGGCATTACTTAGGCGACGGTTCGAAAGTGTTTCATGCCGGGCTCAGGCTGACGACCCAGGCCAGCTACGCGCACACTCAAAAGATTGCAGCGTCGCATGCGGGATCGCTTTCGCGACCAACCGCTCGCGCCGCTTCGACTTGAATTGCTTGCACCGGCGCTTAAACGAATTCCAGAAAGCAAAAAGCCCAGTTCATCGAACTGGGCTAAGTGCTTGAATTCTTTGGGGTGGCTGATGGGACTCGAACCCACGACGACAGGAATCACAATCCTGGACTCTACCAACTGAGCTACAGCCACCGCTGTTTTCTCAACTAGCGCTGCTTCGAAAGCGGCGTCAATCAAGAAGCAAGATTATATACATACTAAAGTTGCCTTGCCTAGCCCTTTATTCAAGAATTTCGTCCGGAACGCGCAGATATTCGCGGGCCTCGTCGAAGATCGCGAGATCTGCCTTCGCGAGCTTGCGGCTGTCCGAGAGGATGCGGCGCCAGCCGCGCGCGCCGGCCACGCCGCGGTAGAGGCCCAGCGCATGGCGCACGATCGCGCCCAGGTAAGTGCCGCGTGCGATTTCGCTCGCGCAGTACTCGATGAGCTTCGCTTCCACTTCCTCGCGCGTAAGCGCAGCATCGGTCGAGCCATAGAAGCGCGCATCGACGTCGGCGAGCACGTAGGGGTTGTGGTACGCCTCGCGGCCAAGCATCACGCCATCGACGTGATGTAGATGCTGCTCGACTTCGTCGAGCGTCTTGATGCCGCCGTTGATGATGATTTCGAGCTGCGGGAAGTCGCGCTTGAGCTGGTATGCGTAGTCGTACTTGAGCGGCGGGATCTCGCGGTTTTCCTTCGGGCTCAAGCCCTTCAGGATCGCGTTGCGCGCGTGCACGATGAAAACCTCACAGCCCGCTTCGGCAATCGTGCCGACGAAGTCGCGCACGAACGCATAGTCCTCGACCGTATCCACGCCGATGCGGTGCTTGACCGTCACGGGTACCGAGACGACATCGCGCATCGCCTTCACGCAGTCCGCCACCAGTTGCGGTTCGTTCATCAGGCATGCGCCGAACGCGCCGCGCTGCACGCGCTCGGACGGGCAGCCGCAGTTCAGGTTGATCTCGTCGTAGCCCCACTGTTCTCCGAGCTTCGCGGCGCGCGCGAGGTCGTCGGGTTCGCTGCCGCCCAGCTGAAGCGCGACCGGCGCCTCGGCCGGCGTGAACGCGAGATGGCGCGGCACGTCGCCGTGGATGAGGGCGCCCGTCGTCACCATCTCCGTATACAGCCACGTGTGCCGGGAAATGAAGCGATGCAGCGAACGGCAGTGGCGATCGGTCCAGTCCATCATGGGGGCAATACTTACTCTTCGTGCGCTTTTCATACCGTGTAAAGCCTTATGCAGCAAGGGTTTCGTTCGATTATACTGGACAAACTGACCGACTTAAATTCGGTGCGACGGCCCCCGATTTTTCCCGGATTTTCCCAACTTTGCCCTGCCAGTGCGACGGGAATTTGCGATGGGTCAGCCCCAAAACCGAAAAAGAGGACTGGACCAACAATGGCTTCCATACGACAAGTCAACGGCAAGTGGCGTGCCGAAATCCGCCGCAAGGATTTTCCGCCCCAGGTACGTAGTTTCCCCACCGAAAGGGAATGCCGCAAGTGGGCGCGGGACACCGAAATCGCGATGGACGAGGGCCACTTCGAGCCGTTCGATAAAGAGGGCCATAAGGTCACAGTCGAGGGCCTTATCGACAGGTTTGTTGAGCACCGTGAGGCGCGCCACCGCACTAGGCTGAAAAACCGAAAGGTTGGCGAAAGCGAGGGCAGGCCGCAATCCGCCGTTGGGCGTTCCACCATGGGCGCGCTGGCCAACCTGAAGCGGTTGCTCGGAGACCGGAATGCGGCTCGGCTAACCAGTGACGCAGTGGTTAGCTTCGCCCGGGAGCGCGCCGCCGAAGGCGCGGGGCCGGTGACGGTCGCACTTGATGTTTCGACCCTTGGGACAGTCTTCAAGACGGCCCGCAACGTGCTCCACATACCGGTCACCAACCCGGTCCCGGATGCGCGGGCGCGGCTAAATGACGCGGAACTCGTTGGCAAGAGCGGTGAGCGCGATCGCCGCCCGACCGCGGTCGAGCTGCAGCGCATCAAGGCTTGGTTTGCCGCCAAGGACCGGCAACGGATTCCGATGTCCGACATCATTGACTTCGCGGTGGCCACCGCCATGCGCGCGTCCGAAATTACTAGCATCCGTTGGGATGACCTCGACGAGACAAACTGCACGATCCTGGTACGCGATCGCAAGGACCCGAAAAAGAAAATCGGGAACAACCAGGTGGTGCCGTTGCTGCCAGATGCGATGACGGTCATCAAGCGCCAGCCGCGGTTGGAGGGCCAGCCGCACATCTTTCCGTTCAACGCCAGGAGTTTCTCGTCGATCTTCCCGCGAGCCTGCACGGCTCTGAAAATTGCCGACCTGCGCTTTCACGACCTGCGCCACGAGGGCATCAGTCGCCTGTTTGACATGGGCATGCAGACCGCGCAGGTTGCGCTGATCAGCGGACACAAGGATTGGAAACAACTGGCTCGCTACACACAGGTCAAGCCCGCTGCCGTTCTTGCACAGTTCAGGCACCTGCAGGAAGTGCTCGCCAAGCAGCAGGAGGCTGCGTAGGGTATCACAAACGGCAAGGAGTGGCAGAACACCTCGATTGTGATCCCGTTGTCGTTGGTTCGAGCTCGCATAAAGTTGCGGGCTTTTTGCTCCTCAGGCCGATTCCCGATCGCCCCACGTTGCTTATTCGTCGCCTCGCGTGAGCCGCGGATAACGTCGTACGTTTCCTGATTTACACTGGCTAGCACAATACCTACTGGAGATCATGGTGGCCGGGGAAATCCAAGATGTTGCGCTGGCGGCACAAGCAAATGCCGAAGTGGCAGCGGAACTCAATGCCGAAGAAAAAAAGCTGGCGAGACTCGAGAAAGAAAAGGCCAAGCTGCTGACGTCACTTGCCGCTGGGGATTTTTCAGAGCAGCGCACGCGCGTCGCGATGATCCTGAACCTATACAAACAGGCGCGCAATAGCGACGTCGTCCTCGCGCTGAAGTACTGGGAGACGTTCAATTCGGATGTGTATCGCGAGGAAGGCATCCTTCCCGCCGATCTATTCAAGCTCGAGCGCATCCCGATCATTGTTCGAGCACGCGCAAAAATTCAGAACGAATACGGCCTCTTTCAGGCTGATGAAGGCGTCCGCCAGAAGCGCAGGGGCAAAGAAGAGGAGATGTTCGCCGCCGTCATCGAAGATGTAGCTCCGACGCCGACGATTCAGGTCTTCGCCGACGAAACTGGCAAAACGGGGACGTTCGTGATCGTGGGTGCAGTCTGGGTGCTGAACGGGCGCGCCGTATGGACGATCACGGAGGCTATCGATAAATGGCGGAAGAACTCTGTGTGGGCTCAACGTGAAGTCCATTTCGCCAAATTTGGCAGGAATGATCTGGAGCCGCTCAAGGAATACCTCGCCGTGGTCAAGGCACACCGTGAGTACCTGAGCTTTAAGCTGATCGCTTTCGAACGTGCGAAGACGCGACGCAGCATCGAGGAAGTTGTGGCGAAGCTCCACGAACACATGCTCCTCCGGGGAATTCGTCATGAGGCTGAGAGCCGCCGTGTCACACTGCCACGGGATGTCCGCATGACGCTCGACGAAGAGCAGTCACTTGACAAAATCGCACTGGACGAGATGAAGGGCCATCTTGAAGCCACCCTTCGGAGAGATTTCGTCGACCAAGTTTCGATCTCCGAGATCGTCACCATTTCCTCGAAGAAAAGCGCGTTGGTCCAGTTGGCCGACCTCGTTGCTGGCGCAGCCAATCGGAAGCTGAACCCACAGCAAGAAAGGGGCTATAAGGACGAAATGGCGGACTTAGTGATGGAAGAGCTTGGTCTCGTAATGGCGGACGACAATGTTCCGGGTCTCGATGCTGCCGCGATGTTCGTCTTTTGAGCGCAATACATCGCCGAAGAGTGCGCCTAGTCAATCATTCGCCCGCCAGTTTCACACGACGTAACTAACAATTGGGGTCCTTGTGAGTCGATATTGCGCAGAAAAGAATGTAGGTCCTATCTTGGAGGCTGCGGAGCAGTGGAAGCAAGCCGGCCTTTTGACGGACGGCTCGGTGTTTTCTGATGAGAACCTTTGGACGATTGAAAACCTAAGCGAACTGGGATCTTCGATACTCAGCGCCCACGATGATGACGCTGGCGGCTATTGGGTCAAACTTCGCCAACAGTTGTCTTCAAGCAGCGGCGCTGTCTGCCATTTAGCGGCCGAAGTTAATTGGCTTCTGTTGCTTTGTCCAGATAACACCGGCTACGAATCTAAGTCAAGCGATATTCGCCAGATTTGGGATCTTGGTGGTTCACCCGTGCCAACAAGCGCCGACAGGTGGCTAACTGCGGAAGTGTTGGCGGGTATTGGCAGTGGCGGAACTGGCTACAACACCCATCGTTGGCGAGAGTTACATTTCGCTATTACGGTTTTTGTTGCGTTCAAGAAGCTTGCTTTGCAGGAGAGGCTAGATCTAGCGGGCGATGCTTTTAAATTTGCTGATTGGTTAGGTAGTCAGCCTGAATCGGAGAAGAGGCAGTTCCGCCACATGCTCCTGTTTCTTTTGTTCCCGGACTCCTTCGAGCGAATCTTCGGTGGCACCGACCGAGCAATGATCATCAAAACTTTAGGCGAACTAGATGGGAAGCCGGTCTCTAGGCTGAGCAGCATTGAAGTCGACAGGATCTTGTCGAGCATCCGTGAGAAGTACGAGAAAAAGTATGGAACTACACAGATCGACTTCTACGTGCCACCGCTGGGCGACCAATGGGGAGTAGATCGCTTCACCGAACTAACACAGAACCTGACTCGGGGGCATGTCCTTAAAGCACTTGCAGAGATCGACAGGAGCGGCATACCGTCCGGCGCCGAGTCAACGAAGTATGACCTGATTCATGAGGCACGATATTACCCGCCCAAACTGGTCCTTGAGCTTTCTGCGAAGAATGCGTCTGGGTCGGATTTGCTCAGAGGCACATTCAAGGGCGGTGAGGAGTCCCGCACTTTCAGGATTCTGCGCGGTCTCGGATTTGACATCGAACTGAAGCAATTTGTCGCTGATCTGGTTCATAAATTTATTCGGCAGGCGGATGAGCGGTCATCTCAATCAACCGCGGACTACCCCGACACCTATCGTGGCCTCGAACTCAAGCTTAGCTTTGGCTTTGGGAACTTTGCTGAAGTGCCTTGGGCCTCTTTTCTTGGCAAGGGACAAGTAACGTCGAAGGGAATCTACCCGGTTCTGCTTTACTACCGGGAGTACGGCACGCTGATCCTTGCTTATGGTGTGAGCGATACCAAAGAACCCGATCTGAAGTGGGAGGGTTTGCCTGAAGGGACGCAGACGATCCGCGAGTATTTCCAGAGAGAGAAAGCGACGAAGATTGATAAATACGGAAGTTCTTGGGTCTCAGTTGCGATGCCGGTCTCTGCGGAACTCGATGCACGAACACTCACCGTGGCACTCGATCGGATGATTGACAGGTATAGAACGATACTAGATCCATCGTCGCCCGAAGTTCAAGAAACGCCGAAGTCGCTACCATACACACTGGATGATGCACTAGAAGACGTTTTTATCCCCAAGGAGCGCCTGGAAGAAATGGTTCGCAGGCTTGGGCAGAAGAAAAATATGATCCTGCAAGGTCCGCCTGGTGTGGGGAAAACCTACGTGGCAAGGCGGTTGGCCTACCTCCTGATGAAAGAAGAGGAGCCTTCACGTGTAGGGATGGTGCAATTCCATCAAGCCTACGCCTACGAGGATTTCGTGCAGGGCTATCGCCCGGATGGAACCGGATTCAGGAAGAAGAATGGTGTCTTTCATACCTTCTGCGACCGGGCTCGCACGGATCCTGATCGCGCTTACGTGTTTATCATCGATGAAATCAATCGGGCAAACTTGAGCAAGGTGTTCGGTGAGTTGATGATGCTGATCGAAAGCGACAAGCGCGGCAAGAAATGGGCTGTGCCACTTACCTACGCAGAGAGTGAAACTGATACTTTCTATGTGCCACCTAACGTTCACATCATCGGTTTGATGAATACAGCGGACCGGTCGCTTGCTATGGTGGACTACGCGCTTCGGCGTCGCTTTGCCTTCATGGATGTCGAGCCGGGATTCGAGACCGAGCAGTATCAGACATATATGCTCGACAAGGGCGCCGACAATGCGTTGATCACGCGAATTCGCAGTAATTTGCACGCTCTCAATAGTGCGATTTCGGAAGATGCAACAAATCTAGGGAAGGGGTTTCGCATTGGACACAGCTACTTTTGCCCCGGCGAGGATAGCGGCGTAACGCCTGACGAGATGTGGTATTGCGAGGTGATTCATTCGGAAATATCGCCTCTGCTGTCTGAGTACTGGTTCGATGTTCCTGACCGACACGAATATTGGCTGCATCGACTGCTGGAGCAATGAGCATGGAGGCGCCGCTAATCCCCATACGCAACGTTTACTACATGCTCTGTTACGCATGGAACTATGTCCGGCAGGCCGAGTTGGTGGATCTGGACCGGTTGCCGGGGGAGCACGTGCTCGACCTATTGGCGATTGTGTTAGTACAAGGTATTGAGCATCTTGCACGACGTGGGTTGGAGCAGGGTTATGAGCACCGGGAAGACGAAATTGCTGGTGTCCGCGGGCGCATCGACGTCCTGCGTTCGGCGAGGCGCTTTTTGCCTAAACACGGCAAAGCCGCGTGCGTATTCGATGAGCTCAGCGTCGATACTCTTCCCAACCGTATCATCAAGAGCACGCTTCGTACGTTGGAAAGCCATCCTATCCTCGCCAGCGAACTCAGGAACCGAGTCCATCGGCTTCGCAGGCGATTACCCGGGATATCGGAGGTTCACGTAACGGCGCAGTCTTTCCGTAGAGTTCAATTGCATGCGAACAACCGATACTACGCATTCCTGTTGAGCGTGTGCAGGCTGATTTTGAGCAATTCGTTCGTAGATTCGGGGAGTGGAAAATTTCGCTTCTACGACTTCGTGCGCGACGAAAAAGTTATGTCGGGCGTTTTCCAGAATTTCCTCTATCACTTCGTCAGGCAAGAAATCTCCGACTGTCAGGTTGATCGACCTCACATCGACTGGATGGCGAACAGTGAGACGGACCCAACGTTGGCACTTCTTCCGAGAATGGAAACGGACATAACTCTTCGGCGCGGGAATAAGTGTCTAATCGTGGATGCCAAGTATTACCAGAAGACCATGGCGAATCGATACCGATCCGAAAAATTCCACATCGAAAATCTCTACCAGCTGATGAGCTATCTCACTAACTACAAGGCGTGTTCCGACGAGGAGGTAAGCGGCATGCTGGTATATCCGAAGGTTGATCGTGGGGTATCCGAACGTTATCGGATACAGGGATTTGAAGTGTCTCTGCAAACGGTGGACATGAATCAGCCATGGCCTCAAATCCACAACGAGCTCGTTTCGATCTTCAGCTAGTGGGCTCGGCCCATCGAGTTCAGTGCGCGCGTTCGAAGGCTTCTCGGGCGGCAATCCGCTCGCGATCAAGGTACTCGGCAACGTCACGAACGTCGATCATTACTCGCTTGCCTTGCTTTTGGTGGGGTAGTGGGAAAGTTCCCAGGCTGATCTGGTTATAACCCGTCTTGGTGGCGATGCCTATGGCCTCGCACGCTTCGTCAAGCGTGAGCAGCACGCGCCCGTCGAACTGCGCGGCCAGAAAAAACATCGAGCTTGGCATTTCAGCCTCCCTTCCTCCGGTCGAATAGGGTACACCCGTGCGGCAGCGAGCCGCCCTTGACCTCGAACCGGATCACGCGCAGCACCAGCACCGGCACGTTATCCGGGTTCACCTCCACGCGCGCCGTGGCGACGCCCTGCAGGGGCTCGCCGTCGACAAGCACGAGCGGGCGCGGCCCCGACAGATCAAGTTCAGCCACCGGTCCCGCCATCGCTGCTTTCATCGTGACCAACACCATCCTTTGGAAATGCCAGCAGTTCGGCAACGGTATCGAAGCAGTGCTCGCACAGGCCGCTGGTCTGCGTCTCGATCCAGCCCGCGTCGCTATACACGTTCGCATCAGTAAAACCCGGACCGCACGCGATGCAGTGGGTGCGATAGATGTCCTGACGCGGCATTTCGGACCTCACCAGTTGACCGGATCGGCGTACGCGTCATCGTCCCACATGCACGCGCCACACATCGATCCCTCGTACACCACCTGCCCGTCCACGAGACCGGTCACGCAGGGCGTCTGCCCGCAGACCTCACACTGCCGACCGTAGTCGGGCACCCACGCGTCGACAACGATGCTGGTGGGGTACACCTCGGGCGGCGCGATCCGCTGGTGAGCCTTCCTGCTACGCGAGGACATCATCGGTCTCGCGCGTGGTGCGCTTTGCGGGCATGTCACGCGATGCCCAATCGTCTCGTTTCGGCTTGTCCAGAAGATAGACGTGTGACGGTTTGAAAGTGATCGTGGCCTGCGGAAACTCTTCGACCGGCTCCAGATGCACGACGCGACCAAAGAGCCGCTCGCAGTGGGTCACCACGCCCGCATTCAGGTGGAAGCGCATTGCGATCTTGCGCAACTCGGCAGGCCATTCATCCGGCCGCCGCGCGTCGTGCATCTCCTGCAGCGCGACGAGGAGGTTGTGATGCGCGTGCAGAAAATGTGCATACGCGGTGGCTTCGGCGTCGTGCCGTTCGATCAGGCGGGCGGCCACGTCTTTCACGCTGAAGAATTCCAGCGCCTTCGAATAGATCGAGTCGGGCATGAGCCAGCCGACGGCGCAGCGCTTGCCGTCCGGGGCACGGTACATGCAACGCACGCTGTCGAACGCGGTCGAGCGCGCGTTCTGGTGCAACAGCGGCCACGCGACCGAATCGAATACATCCTGCCCGTCGAAGTCGACGAGCATCCGTGTAGTGAGCTTCATGGTTCAATCTCCCTCGGTATCAGCACTTCAGGATCGCCCACGCGAACAGGCGCAGGATCAGCGAGCCCGCTCCGACGCTGACGAGCAGGACGCCCGTCATGAAAACCAGCAGCATCGATGCGAACACGAGGCGTGACACCCATGCGTGCGGGACGTGTTGGACTTCGTTCATTTCTCGTCGCCTTCATCGACATCCGCGCCGCTGGTCGCATTCGACATGTCGACCGTGGCCGGAATCTCGTGCTTGAGCAGGCTCACGAGCTTTGCAGTTTCGTCGGGCGTCGGCAGGATCTGCGCACGCGCCACACAGGTGACACTGCCACCTTCCTTCGGCGCGATCGTCATTCGCCCGAACGTTGAGTCGGCAAAATCGAGATCGCCCTTGCCGCGCCCGTTCCCCAGGTGCAGGTGCAGGCCGACCGATTCCCATTCGCCGGTCCACGCCACGCCGCTTTTCCTGCTGCCGAACCGCGGAAAGCGCACGTGGGTCAGGTTGCTTTTGTCCGGCCCGAGGAGGTCGAGGTCCTTCGACTGCTCGTAGAGCGCTTCCTGCAGTCCCGGCATGAGGTCGTCAAGCCGGATGTTCGGCACGTCAAAACCGAGCTTCAGGTCGACGGCGGTCTTTTCCTCGTCGCCGTGCTGTTCGGTCCTGACGTTGATGTGCAGGATCTTTACCGGATGCTTCTTGAGTTCGATCATTGCTGTGCCTCGCGGGTCAGCGTCTCGCCAAAGTGGCGCGCTTCTTTGTGCAGCCGTTCGAGCGCACGCATCGCGTCGTGCTCGGGCATGTCGGCTATTTCAAGGTTGAAATTGAGCATCTGCTGCACGCCCGCGTAGAACGCGATGCGCATCTCGCTGACCTGCAGCGGTGGTGCGTCGGTGTGCAGGCAGCGCTCGCGGAAAATCAGCCAGCGGCCTTCGATGGTATCCATCGCACGGCTCCTTAAAACTCTGCTGTCCGGTCGTGGTAGAGATCGTGCAACTCGTCACGTTGCGCAGGCTCCTTGACGTACTGGATAAAATCTGCAGCCTCGTCCAGCTTGTCACGGCTATCGGCTTCGTTCAGTGCTGCGGCAACCTCGGCACAGGTCACGGTGGGAGCGCCCGTACCCTGCGGTGCGGTGTCGACACGCTCCTTCTTCGCCTTGTCGGCCGCAGGCGCGTCCTTCTTCTTCGCGCCAGCGCGCATGCTTGACTTCACGTTTTCCGTGCGCGAGCCAGCGGCGGCGGCGTCCGCAGCCGGTGCAGCCGCAGCAGGGGCATCGACCGCTTCGAACCACTCGGATGGTTCGCTCATCTCGTCGCGCAGGCTGGCATAGATGCGCTTGAGCGAGACCATCTGTGCAGGCGTAATCGAGTCGAGACGTCGCTGGATGCGCTTCTCGATCTGCTCCTTCGTGACCCTGAACGGCGCAAACGCGTCGAGCATCTTGGCAATGGACTCGGGCGTGGTATCGGCCTTCGCCTTGAGCGTGGCATCGGCCTGCGCCATCGCAGCGTCCACCACATCGCCCGGAATGATCGCTTCGAGGCAGGCGCGCACGCGCCGCTGCGCCTGGTTCGCGCACAGCTCGTAAATGTCGCGCTCGTCCTTCAGCGCGTAGCCACCCTGGCGGGTATCGCGCCAGTGCGGCACGATGAAACCGATACGCTTGCGCACGCGGCCTTCGAGATCCACCGCGAAGGCTTCGAGTTCCGAGTACGGAATGCCCCGGGCGTCGACTCCGCGCGAGCGCTCACGCCATGACGCGTCGATGTTTTTCCACTCGCACGCGATGGCCTCCATTGCCTTGATCGACGGCCCACGAATTTCCGTGCCGCCGCGCGCGAACTCGTACTGGCTTTTCTCGGCGAGCGACGGACGCGTGAAGGCATTCAGGATGCGATCCATCGCCTTCACCTGATCGCGCGGGTACTGCTGCGCCATGAGGTAATTGACCTGCATGTCCGCGAGTTCGCGGCTCTGGTCCTGACGCGCACCGGCCGTCTCGCTGACCTCCCTGCGCGCGCTGCCAAACGGCGACTCCACCATGTCATTCATTGACCCGCTCCTTTGCGTGATGAAAACCGGAAGTCGAGGTACTTCGAGGCCTCGACCTCGTATGCCTTGCGCTCGACGATCTTCCTCGTGTAACCGCCGCCGTTCGGCAGAAGCCCCACCGACGCCTCGCCCATCAGGTGCAGGATGCGGGCCTTCGCAGCCTTCGAGCCGGCCTCGTTGAGCGCGGCCTCTTCGTCGAACTGCAGCTTCGCGTAGTGCATCGTCTCGGCCTCGGGCGGCAGCCTGACGGTCTCGCCGTTCGTGCCGGGATATATCTTCTTGAGCAGGCCGATGGCGGTGGGGTGCTGGTAGTCGAGCGGCGGTGCCTCGTGGCGCTCGACGAACTTCCAGAACGCGGCCTCGCCGTCGACGATCATGTCGATCATCTCGGGATCGCGTTCAATGTGAAACACCTTCATCTGGTTGCCGCCGACGCAGGCCGCGAGGTGCCATACCTCGTAGCCCGACACGGCGAGGTAGTGGTGGCACTGCATCAGGTATTCGAGCGGAACCTCGTCGCTGTGCTCGTCGCCCCAGTCACCGCTCAGGCGGTACGCAAGCGCATCGACGTTCTTGCATTCGATTCCTTCCTTCTTGCCGTCGATCGTGCGGTCATAGGACGCGAGCATGAAGGAGTGCTGCGTGTGGTGCGCGATGCGGTTGTGCCTGCGCAGCTTCACGTTGTAGCGCTTCGCGTACATCTCCGCGATCACGGCCTCCATCGCCTTGCCGAACTCGATGCGCTCGATCACGTCGAGGCCCGCTGCGCCAACGATATTCGTGCTGCCGATCTTTTCGTGATACAGCTCGAACATGGTTTTGCGGCGCGACTGCCCGAGCGCGGCTGCGGCATCACTGCCACCGACACCCTTGCGGCGTTCTTCCAGCCACCCTTCGCGGGCGTTCATCGCGACCTCCTGTTACCGATCCAGCTTTTTGAGATAGTGAACAACTTCAGGCGCGCTCGGTCTCGACGCGGCTTCGACGTATTGCGCACGGCCACCTCGTTGATGTCGAGGAAGTCCGCGAGGAGCGGCGAATTGACGCATGTCGGGCCTCTTTACCTGTTCGCGCCCACCGATTCGGTTTTGGCAAGATTCAGCGCTTCGTCTTCGTCACGTCGATCGACGGCCACTTGCGGTGCACGGCGCTATGCACCTTGACCTGCTCGGCGCGCGTGCCGTGCTGGGCGACGCGCGCGAGTGCATTACGCGCGCGGGCGATCGTATTGATCGGGTAGCGCCGACCGGGCAGGGCGAAGTTCGCCGGCTTGATTCGCGCGCGACCTTTGGCGGTGAGCGTCATGACGGACCTCCTTACTCAACGGCGCCGATGCGTTCGATCAGGAAGGCGAGCAGGCCAGCGACGCTGGCCTTGCAGCTTCATGCACGGCTTCGATGTGGGAGGTTTCACCGAACGCCCACGCCACGAAAATTACGAATGCGACGAGTGCCACGCGGCGCATTCCAGCACGCGGCGACGAGTGGCTGCGCATGCGGAAACGTGCTCGCCGCGCAGTGCCGCGCTCAATGCCCTTCTCCATGCCTTCATTTTGTTTTCACCTCTTATGCCAGACGCATTGCGTTCCTCCTGAACGCCTGCGTGGTTGAAACCCCCTGGCACCGACCCGCCCGACGCGCGGGCGCGAGGTGATCAGGTGCTGCTGCCGGTGCGCAGCCACACGACCGCGCGATACTCACCGGTCCTCTGGTCGCGCGTGGTCGGCAGGGACGACGGGTCGGCCCCGGGTTCTGCGAGGTCGACGATCTCCTGCGCCATCGCCTCGACGTCGTGCTGTTCGCGGCCGGTGATGATCACGCGGCGCGAACCGGTGTGGGTCTCGTATCGCACATCGACGTCCATGACCTACTCCTCCACGCGGAACGAGCGCGACCCGCGCGCCGCAACGCGTCGTCAACGCCCTGCAGCGAGCGCGCACCGAAGTGCGGCAGCCCGGGCAGGTCGTGACGTGCATGGCTGCACGTCTGGCCGATGCGGTTGATGCCCGCTGCGCCTAGCCGGTTCGTAATGCGGTAGGGCAATTCGAGCGACTCAAGTGGATAGATATCGCGCGCGCCGGCAATACTGGCACCGTGCCGACTTTCTGAGTGGCGTATTCATTGATTTGCTAGTTCCGTTGGAACAGGCGGGAATGGACTTCAGAATAGCGAGTGAATTAAATCGCGCAAGCAGGGCATCCGGCTTTTCGTGATTCACTCGATGTAAACAAAATCGTTTTTGTTTGAAATGCCCAGATCCTTGATGGACGTGGCTTGGATGCCAATCTGCGCCACGCCAGCGCCACGCCAGCGCCAAAGTGCCGGATCTGAGGATCAGGGTAAGTCCTGATGAAAATTTTGGACTACGTGAGAAGTATGGAAACCGCCACTCCGCTGTTACACGATTCTCTTTGAAATGATGAAACCCTTGTGGCGCAAGGCGGGAACCCCTATTCGCGCCACGCCAGCGCCAAAACCGGACGTCACGATGCCGTCATACCATTGCACCAGCCCGCGCAGCGGGTCTAAGATCATTCGTGCTGCCATCACCCCGCCATGTGTCGTCGGGTCTGTACAGTGTCTGCAACCCTCGCCTACGACGCATGCGCGGCTGGCGTAATGTGACGGCATACCTTCATCATAGTCGGGACAACCGGTAGTGAAGCGCCTCACGAAAAAGGCGCAGTCTGGAGACCCGGTCGAGTGAGTACCGCCTCGCGGCTGACAAAAGAATTACTGCCGACTTGTGGTTTGGGAGTGCCGTGCTGAATTGAGCAGGGGTACGGATTTCTTGTGTCTGTCCAAACTGAAAAAAACAAAGCACCGAAGGTTTCTCGAGCCATCGGTGCTTTCAGGCTTTGCTGGATCGTTTCAAATCCAGTAAAGAGGACAGCCAAAATTACCACGAATCCCTGTGAAAAGAAACACGCACTGCAATTTTCCAGATTCAAATTGTTGGGCCGAATAAGGGGACTTTGGAAGTGAGCGCCGAAATGTTCTGGGTCGAGGGCGACAGGCTCGAATGGTTGCTCGACCATCCGCTCTGCGCGGCGATGCCGTCGAGCGGGGGTGTGTCTGCCGAACGTACGCAATCGATCCTGCAGCCCATCTTGCTGCTCGACAACATGATCATCGACGGCCGTGCCCGCAGGCGCGAGGCCGTGCGACTTCGATTGCGCTGTCCATGTCTCGACTACGAGGCGCAGCAACAGTTTGGTCATCCGGCGATGACGGTCGTGCATGCCAACCGTGCGCGGTTCGACAACCCGCAGCGCGTGGTGGTTGCTGCTCGCGTGGCTATGGCCGTGCTGAAAAAGCCCGCGTGGCTTGCGGCACATGACCGTGGTTTCGCAGCGCGTCTACTCACCCGCAATGGCCGCAGGCCGTTCCTGGTGGCGGCGGGAATTTCCGACCGCAACTACCTGCGTGCGATGGGCGTGCGGCATCACCCGGAACTGCTGGAGGCCGTGTTCGACGGCCTGGTGTCGCTCGATCATGCGTTCCGCATGCGAGAACTTGCGCTCGTGACGCGTCGGCGCATCATCGAACTGCCGCGCGCCGAGCAGCAGGATGCGATCGACGCAGCCCTGGAGCGGCTCGCGAAGCGGCAGCTCCCCCTGCCTGGATTCCGGTCGAAGAGCGGGCGTGCCGCACGCGTCTTCAGCCGGACCTTCACCCACGAACTCGGACACTACTTCGCCGCACCCCGCGACGCGAGCGAGCGTCCGTCAACCGGAGAAGATGATGAGCAATGACCCACGCATGACCACGACGATCCGACTCGAGGTCGACGCGACGCTGGTCAACGCAACGATCAGGCGCTGGGCGCAGCGCCTCAACGATGCCTCGCGTTGCCGTGCGCGCTGGCCGCTGTTCGTGGCGGTCGACGCCTGCGCCGATGCCGAGCGGGAGATGAGTGCGCGCAACCTCATGAAGGTGCGCGCGCTGCCGTGCGAGAGTGAGTGATGCATGACCGGAGACCCGTCATGCCACGTTCACGCACGGTCAAGGGCGGGTTCTTCCGCTCGCCCGATATCCAGCACACACCGGTCGAGTGCCGACTGCTTTTCATCTCGCTCTGGACGCAGGCCGACCGCGATGGTCGGCTCGAGGACCTGCCATGGAAAATCCGCGACGAGGCGTTCCCGTACGACGCCGGAATTTCCCCTCAGCACGTCGATGGTTTGCTTGACATACTCGACCACCGTGACCTCATCACGCGGTACGTTGTCGATGGACAACCACTGATCTTCATCACCAAATGGCGCACGCATCAGCACCCTCATCCGAAGGAGGCCGAGAGCAGACTGCCCGCTCCACCGGTCGCAAACCCGCGCCAGACAAGGCTGCAATTTATGGGAGCGGGCGAATTCACACCCGGTCATGACCCTGTTCGCACCCAAGTGGAAACCGACCGGGCACGTACTTCTAATACTTCTAAGCCTTCTAGTACCTCTAAGCCTTCTAGTACCTCTGGGTCTTCTGATCCTTCCGGTACTTCCGGCGCTGCCGGGTTGCGCCTTCGGCGCTTGTCGAGTTCGGCAAAAAAAAAGCCGAACATCGACGACGAAGTGATCGAGGAAATTTTTCGTTACTGGCAGAAGGCGATGAGTTCGCCGCGATCGATCCTGGACGGCAAGCGGCGCAGGGCCATCGAAGCTGCGCTCGCGATGGGCTACAGCGCGCGCCAGCTTTGCCAGGCCATACGTGGCTGCACACGCACGCCGCATAACATGGGCATGAACGAGAGCGGGCAGAAGTTCAACGGCATCGGCCTGATCTTTCGCAATGCCGACCAGATCGACCGCTTCATCGAAGCCGACGAGCATCCCCCGCAACCGCATGTGAGTGCATACGAAGCACGACAGCAGGAAAGCCAGAGAACCATCGACAAGCTCACGGGCCGCGACAAGCGTAACTCCGTCTCGCACGTCGATCCGAATGTGATCGATCTTGACCTGACGGAGACAACCCATGAGCCGCGAGATCCCGGACCAGTGGATTGAAAAGCTGTTCGCAAAGATGGAGACCATCTATGGCGGTGCCGCGTTCCGCGCAATGTGGGGTGGCGTCGACGCCGACGAGATGAAGGCCACGTGGAAGCAGGGGCTCAGCGCGGCCAGCCTCACTGACGATGGATTGCGTCGCGGTGTCTCGGCACTCTTCCACACGAAGCGAACACCGAACCTGCCCGAGTTCATCACGCTGTGCGCACCGCAGCCGCCGATGTACCGGCAGCACAGTCTCGCACTCACCGACGAGTCGAAGCGAACGTCGCCCGAGCAGGCGTGTGAGCAGCTTGCGCGCATCCGCGAGATCGCAGAAAAGGTGCTCAGGGACGCGGGTCCGGTGCCGCTCGATGGGCGCGGAATCCGATGGGCATACAGGCTGCTTTCGCGTGCAACGAACGGCGGGCACATCGCACCGCACCAGATCACGTTCGCAAAGGAGGCGATTGCGAACTGGAAGCTTGCGCACGGCGTGCATGACAACGGCCACGAGCGCGAGCCCGGTGCCGACGACGAATGAGGTGAAGCCATGAACATGAACATCGACCGTTGGATCAGTATCGCGGAAGCGCTGTGCGGTATCGCCGTCATCGTCGCCGCACAGCTTCAGGCGCACGCACCGGTCACGACTATCGCCGGTGCAGCGGTGGTCGCGCTCGCAATCTGGCATGCCGTGAGAGACCGTAATGCGGATTGAATTCACGATCCTCGGCCAGCCTGCCTCGAAGGCCAACTCGCGCGAGATCGTTGCACGCAAGGTGCGCGACAAGGCAACCGGGGAACTCAGGACGCGCCCCATGTCGATCAAGAGCGAAGCCGCGCGCGACTACGAGCAGGCCGTGCTGAAGCAGGTGCCGCCGAAGGCACGGCAGCGCCTCACCGGCCCGGTGCGTGTGGCCATGCGCATCTGGTACGCGAGCGAGCGGCCCGACCTCGACGAGAGCGTGATCCTCGACTGCCTGCAGGACCGCTACGAGTGGGTGCGGCGCGGCACCGGCGAAAAGAAGGTGCTCGTGCTTCGTGGCTGCTATCGCAACGACCGGCAGGTGAGGCAGAAGGTGATCCTGCACGGCATCGACCGCGTGAACCCGCGTGCCCACATCATCATCGAACCGCTTGAGATGCAGCAGCTCGAGTTCGTGCTCGATGAATCCTTTGGCCCTTTCGAACTGATCCGCGCATGAACGCCCACGACCATCTCACCCGTCACGCCCTCGCCATGCGCGTTCACCTGCAGCACGAGAACGATCGCATGCGCGATGCGCTGCACACGATCGAGGACATCGCCGCCACCAGCCCGGATCCGAAGTCCCTGCGGACCATCGCGCAGATCGCGCGTTCCGCACTGGCGCCTTCGCAGCCACCGAACCCCGCGATCGCACCGGAGCGATCATGAGCCACGCCATCCTTCACGAGATCACGCTGTTGACGCTGACGTGCTGCAACTGCGGCGTCGCGTTCGCGATGCACGACCCCATCATCGCGCGCCTCAAACGCGACGGCGCGTCGACATCGTCCGGTCCCGACCAGAGCTAACGCCCAATGCGTCGCGATCCGATGCCGAAGGACGCCATCGACGAGTTGCTGCTCGATTGGTACGCGTGGCAGCATCACTGGCAGCCGGTGCGCGGTTACAGCACTGGCGCAGGCTTCGCGCGTGACTTCCGAAGCTCGCGGCAATGGATGACGCTCGATGAACGATCCGAGGACGTTGACCGTCACCTGTGCGCTGCGATTGGCCGCGCCGTTGATCCGCTCGTATGCGCGCTGAATCTGCGCCTGCGCGTGGCCGTCACGACCGCCGTGCGCAACCTCGCGGCCGACGCGATCGTGTGGGTCAACCCGCGGTGGCCCGAGACGCAGGACCGCGACTACGCACAGGCGAAGGCCGCGCTCGAACCGCTCATGCGTGTGCGCGGCCTGCTCGCGCTGCGATGAAAAAGCCGTGGAGTTGCGCGAGTGGCTGCGACGCAGCCGTTAGCGCTCTATGGTGGCCGAGCTATGGGATTTATCTGGATGAACTCGGACGCGTCGGTCCAAATCGGCCAAACTGAGTCATTCCGGTGTGACCGGTGAGCGTCGGCTTCACGCCGGACATCGGACCGAAGAGCGGCGTATGAACAATGTAAAGAACTACGCGTTTCAATCATTGAGCGGTCTCGCACCTGCATGGAAGTCGTGCGCGTCGTCCTCGGAGCAGCCAGGAATTCCAGCCGGGAGTATCCTTGCAGGGAGGCCAACGCATTTCGGTTTCGTTTTCCGGACGCGCAAATGCCTGCACGGCAGGCTTCACGCGTCAAAGCCCTCCCTCAATGGAAAGCAGGCAGGCGGCCGTCGAGGGTTCCCGCGCAGCCAGACGGACAAAGGAGACAGGCATGAGCACTTGCAACGAACCTCATCACGCTCACCATGAGCATCAGCATGGCCCGGGCTGCGGACACACCGCCGTCAGGCATGGCGACCACGTAGACTATCTGCATGACGGCCATTTGCATCATCCGCACGGCGATCACGTCGACGAACACAGGATCGAGGTCAGCGCAAAGAATCCGGACGAATGCACACCCGACTGCGGTGGCCATGAACCGGGCCACGTCCACGGCCCTGGCTGCGGACACGAACCGGTACCGCATGGCGATCACGTCGATTATCTGGTCAACGGCCATCTCCACCACCCGCACGGCGACCACTGCGATGACCACGGTTCGGTGGAACTCGCCTGAGCGCTATTGAAGAAGTGCGACGGGGACCCGCTTCCCTGTCCTGTCATCCGCCCGTTGGAGACGTATGTCCCAGCACGGCCGCGAACACGAGAACGGCCAGCATGACAAGCGCTTCAACAGTCAGCCAGGCGTCGAATCGGCCCACCGCGGCCATGAAAACAGGGCCGTCCTGCTGGGCGTTGGCACACAGATCAGGCAAGATCAGCCACCGGTTCCAGCCGCCCAATGCCACCGCGGCGGCGACGCA
Organism: Paraburkholderia sp. BR14312; assembly: GCF_040948675.1. Lineage (NCBI taxonomy): Bacteria > Pseudomonadati > Pseudomonadota > Betaproteobacteria > Burkholderiales > Burkholderiaceae > Paraburkholderia > Paraburkholderia sp. BR14312. The sequence continues at coordinate 341,481 of NZ_JBFPKI010000007.1, read as the reverse complement.
CGCGAGCTTCGCAGAGAGGACCCGGCCCCATGCCGTACCGAAGAACGGCACGCCCGCCTGCGCGGTGTCCTGCATCACGTTGTAGAGGCCGGTGATCAGCACGACGAGGAGCGCGGCCGTCGCCAGATGCGACAGCCCGAGGCGAAACGCCGCCCTTTGCCCAGCCGATGCGTCAGCGACAGGCGCCGCCCGGCGCAGCATCACTGACGCGACGATCACGCTGCCGGCCCATAGGGCTGTCGCACACAGATGCACGAGATGAATGGCTTCGCGCACCGAGAAGTCGCCCGCGTCCGCCGCGTGGCTGGCCGCGGCCTTGCCCGCCGCCCAAAGGAGGAGGCCCACGGCGAACAGCGGCAGGCCGCGACGACCGGCGATACGACTCAGCGTGGCCAGCAGCGCGCCAACGAACCCGACTGACCACGCGACGCCATAGTGTGACTGCGTGAGCACGGCGGCGACCGCGTCGCCGGCGCCGGCAAGCGGCGAGCCGCTCATGACGGCGGCCTGCAGCCAGAGGTAAGCGAGAGCCGTGAGCGCCAGCGCGATCACGAGGCCTGCCTGCCACCCGCGCAGCGTGGCCGGCGCGCCCATGCCGCTATGCGTGCCCAGCACGGCGCACGCAAGCGAGCCGGCTGCCGTCGCGAACAGCACGTCCTGCACTGCGGCAAGGGCGATCTGCCCGGCGACGAGGAGCTCCATGATCACTTCACCGTGAACGTGTAGTGCCCCTGCGTGCGATGCCCGTCCGCCGCGACAGCGACCCACGCGACCGCGTAGACACCCGGCGTCTGCGGGTTCAGCGCGACCGACATGTGCTTGCTGTTCGACGGGGCGACAACAGCCTTGCCGCTCGTGATGGCCTTGCCCTGTGCGTCCGTGACGGTGATCGAGCTGAATGCGGGCTCGAGGCCATCGTCGAAGTCGATTGCGACTTCCTTCTGCGAGCCTGGCACGGTCGAACCAGCCCCCGGCGCCTGATGGGTCGGGTAGGCGTGCGCCTGCGCGAGCTGACAGGTAGCGATTAAGAGCGCGGCAACGGCGCCGCGTGCGGTCGTATGCAGTTTCATGAAAGGATTCCTCATAGGTCAGAACAGCGGCTTGCCGATCGAATTCGGGAAAATGTCGTCGAAGTAGATATGGGCTTGCACCAGGATACCCGTGTGCGTGCCGGTCGCGCGATTGACGGGAATCTGCGCTTCGACGCCGAACTGCCCGTATCGATTGATCCAGATCACGCCGGGGTTGATCGTGCCCGTTGTCTGTCCTGAGCACGCGCCAGCCGTGCAGGTGCTCATCGGGAATTCGACGACGGGAATCAGGTTGCTGAACGGCTGGGGCAGCCCGAGATCCTTCACCTGCTGCTGCAGGTACGGAATGCTGTACTGCAGCGTCAGGCCCCAGCCGAGCGAGTTCGGTCCCTGGTCCGATGACGCGGTCGTCAGATTCGGGCCGATCGTGCCGGTGATGGCGAACGGCCGCAGGTAGCCGAGCGACGCGGGCAGGTCGCCGAAGCCCTTGCCGAAGTAGACGGTCGGGGTGAAGGTCGAAAACGAGTTCGCGACCGATTTGGCGCCGGTGCCGCCGAGCGTGGCAAGCAACCCGACCGACGCCATGAACTCGTGCTGCGGATTCGCGTATACAAGATATTTGACGCCGAGCGTGAAATTGTCCCAGCCCTTCGCGCTGCCATCCGGCGAGTTCAGGCTCGCGTAGTTGCTCGCAACGCTGAACGCAAGATTCTTCGTGATCAGCTTGTCCCACTCGTACGACACCGTGTTGACGTTCATGTCGTTGCCGTTGCTGTCGGGCGTCTTGATGTGGCCGTACTCCAGGTTGAATTCATCGCCGACGCCGGGATCGTCGACCGCCATCGTGGCCGGAAAGACACGATCGCCGACCACCGCGTGGGCCGACGCATCGACTGAAACCAGGCACGGCGCAAGCGCGCACAGCGCTGCGGCACCCCGTTGGAGAATGGTTCGCATGTCCAGATCCTGATCGAATTGTGGTGAAGCGCCCTCGCGCCGTGGCAGGCTGGCGCAGAGCAGGCGCGCGCCAGCGCAGCGATGCCGTTCACCGGCATCGCCACATTGGCTGGAAAACGTCTGCGAGGATCAGGATGAGGCGGGCGGAGCGCGCGGCTGGGCCGGCGTCATCACTGTGTATGGGCGAAACGCAGCGGTGACGAGGGGGACAGGAAAGAAGGGGCGCTGCGGCGCGCCGCTCGATTTGACGGCCAGGCCAGGCAAGGCTGGCGAGTGAGCGAACAGTGCACAATACGGACACGCGTCGCACAGCGACGACGAATCGGAGCCATGGTGGTGCCCGGCATGGACATCCAACGCGACCTCGACCGCCGCATGATGGTGATGGGAATGATGCTCGTGACGCGCGACATCGCCATGCACGCCGCGCAGCACCTGGGACACCAGAGGCGCGACCACGCTTAGCAGGATGGCAAGCATCCCGAGCCAGGCACCGATCTTCTGACGGTGGTGGTTGAGCATGGCGAATCGACGAGACGTAAAAAATTTGCGGAGGAACGGCTGAACCGACGCTGCTCGTCAGCCGGGGCTAGTCATCGCGCGGCCAGTTTGCAGCAGGCAGCGCGATGACTAGGTGCCCGAGCGTACCAAATCTCTCGCCTGGCGGGAGGTTCCCCATCGTATAGCGGCAATTTAGCGCTATTGGTTAATTGAGGTGTGGCGAGATGCCGCTCGCCGAACCTTAACAAGTGCACCAGACTGTTGCCCGGACGTGGAAGCGTGTTCCTACGGTAGCAGGACGAATACATTGCCGCTATCAGGTTGCCAGCGCCGTACCGCATTCATTGCGCGCGATATAGGTCCCTTAAGAGTTGCAAAGCGGACATCGAATGAGAAAGGCGAATGTCGCAGTTGGGTCGGTTTCGTGCCTTCGCCGGCGGCCACGAGCCAGCGTTCCCCAGCAGGCAGGAACCGGGCCATGAGCCGCCGCTCGGCCATTTGTTTTCTTGGACAGTCAAACGGCGGCTACGATCGACAAACGGCCATTCGGTCAAGTCTTGCGGCCGTCTATTGCGCCGCGTGTGGAGTCGAGTTCGTTGACGGTCGCTTGTCGGGCCAGTATCGAAGGGTCCTCTCGCGTCGGCTGGGTCAAGACGTCAGCGAGTGCGCGCATCTTGGTTTATTCGGCGCGTTGAGAGGGATAGGCGTAAACACACGCGACTCTCGCCGGGGTCGCAACTTGAATATCTCGCGACGCCGTCCGCCATTTAGCGCGCGACGCTACAATTGGAACGAGGCGAGCAGCGGCGTGAACATGGTCGGCGGTCATGAGGGATACTGAAGGCGACTGGAGGGAGCGGCGCCCCGCCGACGCGCAAGACTGCTGCGGAATCGAGCAGTGTGCCAACAGTCAAGCCCTACGTGACTGCGAGGTTTCGGAACTGGATAGGCATGCACCATGCAGAAATAACGCGAATGCAACGCAACTTTCCCTGGTACCCTTCGAGTTGACCATATTCGAATATTGCAGAAGCCGCGCATTGTTCGGCGAAAGTAAATGCAATGGTAACAGTCACGGCAACGTTCAAACAGGTTGCTTCATTCTTGACGGAATGACCTCTGCCGTTCCAGTTCCGCCAATAAAGCGAATTGTCAGGTGATGATCGGTGTTATGCACCGGTGAGAAAGATGGCCGCTGGCGCCGGATTTCTGTCTGTGCGATGAAGAACACTGGCGGCCGAAAATTCCCTTGGAATCAACACGCACTTTTCTATACTTTGGTTCATTCCATCAGAAAAAAGTGAATCCGGCCCCCCCTTCGCTTGCCTGACAGGTAACTTCTCAAGGGCGATCCACGGATCACCGCGATCAGGGTGATAACCCTTCGCGTCTCAATGCACGTTGCAGCCGAAGCCTGGTTCCACAAGAAGGTTAAGCGCTGTCGAACACCGCGAACAGCGCTGTGTCCTCTATCTTGTGCGAAGCCAAACATGTAGTTGTACATCCGCCGATTTATCCGACACCGGCCGTAGCTGCATCGGTGCAGAGTTAGAAAACCTCAAACGTAATTTCGTCTTCAAGGTATCGCGCTCCGCGGCGCCCCGTCAATTTTGGGCTCCCGCTTGATGAGTGGCGCGAAAATCGTGTTTGGAGGTGTCATGAAAGTCAATCACTGGCGGTTATCTGAAAATCGGCGGCACGCCGATTTTCTCTCCACCATGAGGCGGCTAATTCTGATGGTCGTAGCAATGTTGGTGGGGGGGCTGGGCCAGACTGGCAACGCCCAGTCCCACGCACAGGCAGGGACACCCGTCATCAATGGCTGGAATGCCGAACAGCAAATTATCGAGCATCATCCAACATGGATCTTCACGCCATCCACGACGCTTGAGAACGGCAAGCGCGGTCTTCTGATCGTTTTGCACGGCTGCATGCAAACGAATACCGTACTTAAAGAATTCGGCAATCTGGATACAGTTGCGAAGAATAGAGGCGTCGTAATCGCAGTACCTTATGTTGGCTCCAATAACTATGGTGGTCCTCCGTATAACTGCTGGAATTACGATGGAGCAATCGATGCTAGCGGGAACATGGACGACCTTATCAAGCTAACGAAGGACATCGAAGGAAACGTGGCCCTGAACATCGACCCTAACCAGGTCTACCTAGTTGGGCTGTCTTCAGGCGGCGCCATAGCCCTTGCAATTGGATGCAAAGCGCCTCAGATTTTTGCCGGCATTGGAGCAATTTCGGGTCCGTCCGTAGGTAGTTCCCAGCTGCTTGCGACGTCGGAGCCTCCGTCCATTAATGTTGAAGTTGCGGTTGACAGATGCAGATCGCTGGCTCAACCCAATGATGGTGCGTTGGCAACCCAGATCACCTGCATCGCATACGGAGATATGGACAAGGACGGCCCCGCAGAAAAGTTTGACTACACGGACCTCAACAAGTCTTTCGACAAAAAGCACCCCGGGCAGCTGGCCGTAATAAGCATTCATTGGAGCGTCGATAACGTCGAGATCCTTAGGCAAATCTACTATGCCGATAGCCTCGGGCCGAAGCAGGACGTGCAAAACGGCTTGGCTACTCAGCAGGTCGCGTTGAAGGATGGCAAAGAGCGGATTGCGCTTCTGGTTTCAAATAACATTGGGCATGCTTGGCCTGCCGGCACCGGGCGAGCAGATACGAAGAAAGGCGGACTCTGGATTGCTCAACGCGGGATCGACTACCCGGACTACGTGATGGGTTGGTTCCTGCGTAACAATCTCCGCGCGGGAGTCTCGACGTCGTCGTCACAGACTCAGACGTCCCGCTGACGTAGTCGTGCTTGCCTGCAGGAGAGTGTAATGAGTGTCGCACTCATCGCATCCGTCCGCTTCGTAAAGGGCGGCGAGAAGATCACGGTTCCTGCGCCGAGCACTGAACCGGGGTTCCTCGGCGTTACTTTGGTAACTGCAAACACGGCACCGTCACAGCTTGCGTCACGCCTGACCTGAGGTCCCGGGTTGCAGCGTCACGCTTGGTCGGCTTCCCGTGAGGCGCGACAGCGGGTTGCCAGCCTGACTGAAGATGACTGCAGAACCACTTGATCCGCTGACCGTAACAACGACGTACTGGATGTTCCAGTTGTCGTCAGTCTCAAAGATTGAGTTGTGCGAAGTCAAAGTGACTGTCATCGGGCCAAACGCCGACAGCGGCTGCGCCGCTCCCGCGATGGCGAACGTCTTCACGTCGTCGGAATTGTTTCCCCATTCCGGGTCGCTCTGTGCCTTGAGAGTGAAGATTTGTGCACCGCCTGGCAAACTGACGCTCACAGTAGCGGAGCTGTCGCCGCGGAGGTCATCCCCTCCGGTGCCGATGTCAAAGGTGATCTGGTTGAATTTGGCTGTCTCGTCAGCGAGCGGCGTCTGTCCGCCCCCGTACAGATAGCTCGCCCAGGACGAACCGCTGTTCATGAACGTCTGAATCGTGTAGGGGTTAGCGACGCCCGCCGGTGCATCAGTGCCCCCGGTTCCGTTGTTGTTGACCATGGTCCCGTTCAGATCCGACTGATTGCGAATGTTTCTAATGTAGGCGGCATGGGTCCAGCCGGCCGGGGCCTGCCAGCCACTCCCCATCTGGTCCTTGGTGGTTGCAGGATTCGACAGATCGGTGGCAACCTCGCCGCCTATTCCGACCCATTCGGCCTTGTTCCCGAGGCCGCCGTTGAACAGAGTGGCCGGATAGTAGCCCATCCAAATCCCCTGCACGGCAACCCACCAATTGAACGTCGACGAGTTAGGTTCTTGATAGAGCTGGAACTTCATCGATATCTCGAGCTGCTGCCCACCCCACGTGCTGATGCCGTTGATGCGAATCCCAGGGAAGACTGATGGGCTGTACTGCACCCAACCGTTGTGCAACCGGTTGTAACCTCCCAGGTTGTCTCCATCCTGAGAATAGCCGTTGGTCGTGTAATAGGTGAAGACGTGGGCTATGGCGTCATTGTTGAGACTCCTGTCGACCGTCCAACCTCCCTCGAGCGACTGCAGCTGCCGTTTGTCGTAGTTCTGCAGCCAGACCTGAAGGATTGAGTGGTCTTCACCATCCGACACCGGCTCGTCAATCACCGGATCCCAGACGTTGAGAAAGAAATCGGCGCCGTACAGCGTTGTATTCTGGCTGTCTTTCACGTGAAAGTAGTTAGTCGTGCTGGGTTCAAGCGGGCCCTCTTTGGACCGCTGTGTGTTCACCCGCAGGCCGCCTCTCTTGACCAGGTAATCCTTTATAGCGATGGTTCTCGTCAGTCGCGAGAGGTCCGGACGCACCAGAGGAACCGTTCCAGCCGGGCCGCGTTCAACGTTCGGGGCGTCAAGCTCAAGAGCGGCGGGCAGGACCGGCCTCCGCGCGTCTATGATACGGGTCGGAATGGAACCAGGAGGTGGAGGGGTCGCGATCTTGCCCGCGGGGACCTGATTTTCAATGGGAATCCAGTCGAGAGTCTGGCCGCTCGGAGTCACAGTCGTCTTGACAATCTTGAGAGCACTCTGTCTTGCGTTTAGCCACTTGACGAGTTCAGGGTTCAGCTTACTTTGATCGGCCGACATGATTATTGGGTTCCTCAGCAGGGCTGTCTTGAACGGCCTCGGCGTGGCGCAATGCGCCCATTTGTCGGGGGAGGCGTGCCTCAGCCGGCGGCTGTTGGCGCCTAAAAATAATGCTAGTCGATGCAAATCGTTATTGCGTCCACCATTCGATGGAGAAGGTGGGCCGCGTGAATATCTACGAGTCCTGGGAGCGGTGAGCGAGAAATAAAGAAGTGTTTAATCGATGAATTGACTGAAAACGTTCCGCAGCAGGACAGGTGTTTATAGAAAGCCTATTCAGCTGCGCGTTCTACGCGCGAATCCCGCTCGGCGGTTCTACGAACGGCATGGCTTTGTGGTAACTCATTCCATCGACGATCGGCATTTCATGGCTCGCTTTCCCGGCTGACGTCACCGAGCTTCGACTACGCGATTTGGCAAGATGGCGAATGGGCCCGTCCGCTTCAGCGTTCGGCCAATTGTTGCCGTTCGTCCAACAAAGAACGCAATCGTTCCAATGGCCGCTTCACTTCAGAATCTGCCGGAGGCCAGACCGGACGCTGCAAACGGAAAATGACGGATGAACTCTGGCTCAAAGCGGAGCGCATGCCGCCCGCCAGACTAAAGGAGTGCGCGCGAAGTGTTAGCTATGTTGACAAACAGCGCTAACGTGCCAAAAACACGACGAAGGATCGCAAAGGAGACCCGACGTAATGAGCCGATCCACACTGAAATCACAGGGCACGAGCCATTCGCGAGGTCGCACCGGGACACGAACCTTCCATCGGTGGCTTGCGTTTGTCCGTTAGCGGCTGCGACGTTGTCGGAACCGCACTAGGTTTCATGGTCTCTTCATCAAGTGATCTACTACCATAAAGCTAAGCACCACACTTAGTGATGCGTATTGTTTCCTATCTTTGGGAGCACAACCATGGAAATCTGTTTCTCAGTGGACGGACAGAAACACTGCTGGTGGATTCCTGATTTGGAACTTCCGATAAGCCACTTCAAGCCCGGCGGGCCAATTGATTATCCGGCTTTCCTGAACGATGCGGTGATTCTCGCATCGCTCAGGGGTGCATCGAGCAAAATCAATGACCCGGCGGTTCGCGAAAGATTAACCGATGGATTCAACGAGGCATTAGACGCAATGAGTCAGCATGCTGGCCCGGGATTCGAACTTAAGGCATGAGCAGATGTAGTGCGCATGCGGGACCTCGCGGGCAGAAGGGAAACTCAACGTACGGCGGCTGTATGATGCGTGCACACCGATCTTGTAAATGACAGCTCCAAGACCACCCCTGAACTCTTTGTGATAATCCGGGCGACTGCGTCCCGTACCCATCCTTCAGGTCAACTCCCTTGTCCTACGCGGGACAACAACCGCCTTGCTTGAAGACCACGGGCTAAAACGTGGGACTGTTATCACGGGGCGGCGTAATCGAACCGGGGTTGGGCTGCGTAATGGAGCCAGCAGAAACTGGGGGTAAAACACAGATTCGGGAACAGTGTTTCCTGTCCTGTCACAGCACGACAAATAATAGTGTGCAGTGTCGCTTAGGCGACGCGAGGGCATTACTCGACAGCAGTCGCATGGACGCGACGTACGCACTCGATTCATATCGTTAACCGAACAGATCTGAGGAGCTAGACCATGAGCAATACAGAGCCACTGACAAGCACTTTCTCGCTGCCCCACAATTTTTTCATTCAAGGAGTCCTCGAGGCCAAGCGCGAGCCTGCCGCTGGCGTGATGCTCCCGGCCAACCTCGGAGCACTCGCGGCGTTTCAGGGAACCTTTGCCGGGCAGGGATTCAATACGATCTTCCGCCCTGACAGCGCGATAACCCCGACGCCGATGCCGGGACCGGTCACCACGACCGATCCTGCAGACAACGTTCTCGAGCTAAATCTCACGACCGAGACGCTGTCGTTTTCAAATAATCTCGTCTCGATTCCCAATCGTGGTTCCGGCGACCAACGGGACATTTTCCTGAATGGCGTGCCATATCTCCAGACAATTAACGACGTCACCACTGGCCAACCAGTCGGCATTCACTTTGAGCCTGGGTTGTGGTTGTCGGTCCCGCTCACCACCGATCCGAAAGAACCAACGACGCTCGCCCGCATGGCATCCATCCCGCACGGGACTACCCTTAACGCTCAGGGCGTTTCGTTGCCAGCGATCGCCGGTAAGCCGACTATTGGTGCCGTCGATATCACCCCTTTCGTTGGTGGCCAGCCCGGCAACACGATCAAATTCCAGAATCAGACAGCGGTCAACGAGGCCACACGCCGAATACCCCAAAACCTGGCGGCATTCATTAACTCCGGGCAGATCACCCAGGCGATCCTTGACGACCCCAACACGATCTTGCGCCAACAGATCGAGAAGCAGGAAATCACACAGACTGTCGTTATCCTCATATCGACCAAGCCCGAATCGCCACTTCCCCGTGGGCCGCTGCCAGCGGGCGCTGAACCATCGGCTCCGAATATCGGAGGTGGCACGGCCGACATAGCGTTTCTCCAGGGACAGGCCGCGCCGGCGCCGGGCGGTCCGTCGAGCAACGCGAACGTTCCACAGATGGATGCGGTTTTCTGGATCGAGACTGTTGAATACGAAGTGGTGGTTCCTGCCATTACGTCGGGCAGTCCACCTGTCATTCTGGATCCCGTGCAAAAGGGAACAGTGCCGTTGGTGCCGCAGTTCGTCGCCGAGATTCCGTTCGTTCCCGGCAAGGGATTTGCGGGCGGGAAAGTCAAGGTCGCGACCACGCAGATTCAGTATTCCCAAAAGGTCATACTCGACTTCAAGGGACTCAGCTGGCCCCACGTGTCAGTTGCTTCACTCGTTCCGTCCAGCCCGATACCGATTCCGTCACATTTGTTGCCCCTGACGTAAGCGGTCCCGACGTACGCGCACACTTCGCGGCCGAGTGATCGCTTGGATCGCACTCACTTAAAAGTGCAGTCGCGGAGTCTCGCGAATGTTGGCCGATGATTTGCCGACCTTCTCGACGGAGCGAATGACCGTTGTACTTCACAACCGGCCATAGCCCTAGCATTGGCTCGAAAGGCGGCTGTGGGTCGGGAAAGGCCCTACGAGGGTAGACGCTGAGTTGCATGGGAAACGTGTCGCGAGTGTCGGACTGCCCGCGGTTCGAGGCAACCGCGGATAGACCGTTTGCTTGTCGACAGTCGTAGGGGGAACTGCCAGTGTCGGCAGGCGTCAACGACCGGTTCTCGATTCGCCGCCACATGGCTCACGCGCAACGTTCAAGCCATGCAGCAAGACTTGGATACTTAACAATACGTTGTGCCGCGACCTCAGTTCTGATAAGCAGATCAAGCTGACACGATACCGAGATATCAGCGATCGACTTCATGTTGCCGGCTAGCCATGTTTCTTGAGAAAGGAGTGCCTCAAGTGACGCAAGATGTATGTCGAGCCGTTGCAGGACCTGCGATAATGACAGGCGGCCGAGCCCCTGATTGCGGAGCTTTTTCCGATACATGCTTTTGACTGCAATGCCGACAGGAATACGCTCCCAACGCGGGCGTCCCGAGCAAATGCTGTCGATATGATCTCCGAGTGCTATTGGATCACCCATTTCAAATGTGGCCATCCCGTACCAGGAGAGTGATTCGTCGGCCCAGTCCTCAAGTAGCATCGCGGTCGCGCGGATATATGGATCCGCTGGGATCACCGATGGTTGGGGGACGCGTCTTTCGAGGAATTCGATTATCTCCGTGCTGTCTTGGACGCGGTCTCCGTCATAGTCCAGCACGGGCAATTGGCCAACAGACGAAAGCAACCGTGGTCGGCGCCCTAGCAGCCCATTGTAGTTGACCACTTCGAATGCGATCCGCTTGTGCCGCAGAACCTTACGTACCTTCGCACAGAATGGAGACCGTTCCCATTGATGAAGAGTCACTGTCGACATCAGCAAATCCTTCTTCTGCTGTTTCCAGCCTTCGGTAATGGGCATCGTTCCCAACGCGGGCGCCGAGTTGCCCGGCCTACGCGCGTTTGCAGTATAGGCGCACTCCGACGCACTGACCCAGGTACAAATTGATCTAACGAATGGTTCAGGGAATCGCTGCAGTATGTTCGGCCGGGGAGCTGCGATTGCCTGCTAGGAGCGGACGTTGATACGCCGTCTTCAGACGGCATTGAAATGTCGGCTCCGCATCTGCTAGCTGTCCTTCGCGCGCCGAGGAGGTCAGGCGCGTCTCCGGTCAGTGCTCATGGCCAGGACATCTTTGTCACGTCTAGCCTATGAACCCGAGTTCGACGACATCCCCTTTAATCGATCACTGCCTCACAATCGATTTCTAGCAAAAAATCCGGATTCGGCAACGAAGCCACGATTGCGGTGGTGCGCGCCGGATATTTCCCCGGCGCAAAACGCGACGCGTAAATGCGATTCATCTCTTTGAAATCCTCGCGTCGTACGAGCAATACAGTTACCTTGACGACGCGATCCCAGCCGACACCCGCAGCCTTCAACACACCATTTATGTTTTCCATTACCTGATTCATTTGCGCAGTGAAGTCGTTGGCAGCAATTTTCCCGTTTGTGTCCAAGGCGGGCGTACCTGCAACGAACAAGAGATGCCCAGCTTTGACCGCGGGTGAGTACGGCGCCGGATTGACGAACTGACCAGATGGTCGGATGTACTCGATCGCTGTAGTCGTACTGGCCGCCGCCGGCTGCTGCGCTTTCGCCACGCCTGCAGGTATCAAGATGCAAATCAACAGGCCCAAAGCAATGACATGAGCTCGCATCACGCACTCCTGCTTCGTCAAGCTACACGATGTTTCGACAAGCGTGACCGCGATTGCTGATACTCGCTGGAGCAATGGACAGTGCCCCGTGAACATTGTCGCGGTCACATCCAACATGCGCCGTTGGAGCGCACGCGGTCTGTTCGCTTCCTCACAAAGAGTTGTGGGGAGCAGTTTAAATCGCCCGGATACTCGTTTGCGTACTAGGAGTCGGATTCTTTCACCATCTGCGTCGGTAGTTTTTCACTTGCCTCGCACAGCTTTCACTTTCTACGGCATCCAACAGCGGCTTGCGATCCCGGCCGCGATGATCTATGCTGCGCTCCAGGTGGGCAAGCGCTCGCCCAGAGAAAACGTGAAGGCCCGAGTCGGTTGATCCCGCTCGGGCTTTTTGCGTTTCCGCTGCCTGATTCCCGTAACGCCCCCCATCCCCGGAGTCGACCATGCCCCCGACGCCTCGCACGCGAGGACGGCGCTGGTTGCGTATCCGTGCGCGCCAGCTACGCGAGCATCCGCTCTGTGCTGAATGCTGGCGAAAGGGACGGGTCACCGATGCAACCGAAGTCGATCACATCAAGCGGCTGGAGGACGGAGGAACCGATGAACCCGGAAACCTGCAGAGCCTGTGCCATGACTGCCACGCCGAGAAAACCTCACGCGAGAACGGTGCACGTCCTCGCGGCTGCGACGCCAACGGCATGCCGCTCGACCCGGCGCACCCATGGGCACGCTGACGCCTTGCGCGCATCGCTGTCCGCTTTCGGCCGCGCTTCGGCACGCGCAGAATATTTTCGTGCGGCTCGAGTCGCGGCGCGCGTGACCGGAGGGAGGCCCCGGGGGGACGGGAAAGAGAAAAAATCGGCTCGCCCGGAAACCCCCCGCCAACCTTCGTTCGCAAAACCCCGGTTTCTCGGCCGGGGGGCGCCGGTGAGACCCGGCCGCCACCCCGGGCGCACCCCCGGCGCACCTGCGGCCCGCCGCGTGGCACCGGGCCGTGACCCCCGGGGGAGCGACGGGCGGCCGACAGCGGGCGCGTGTGGCGCACACGGAGGCCGCCGTGTGGGCTGACGCCATCGAGCAGCGCTCAATCGAACGGCTGGTGCCGTACGCGAAGAACGCGCGCACCCACAGCGACGCGCAACTTGCGCAACTGCAGGCGTCGATGCGCCAGTGGGGTTTCACGAACCCGGTGCTGGTGAGTCCCGACGACATGATAATCGCGGGGCACGGCCGGGTGCTCGCCGCGAAGGCGCTCGGCTACACCGAGGTGCCGGTGATTGTCGCGCGCGGCTGGACCGCCGAGCAGATCCGCGCGTACGTGCTGGCCGACAACCGGCTCGCGGAAAACGCGGGGTGGGACACGGCGCTGCTGGTGAGCGAACTGAACGCCCTGTCCTTCGACGGCTTCGACATTGCACTCGCGGGCTTTTCCGAATGCGACATGGACCGGCTCATGCGCGGCGCCCGCGGTCGCGACGACGAGGACGACGTGCCGGAGGTGCCCGAGCAGGCCGTGACGCAGACCGGCGACGTCTGGGTCATGGGTCCGCACCGGCTCGTTTGCGGCGACTCGACCGATGCGGGGTCCGCGAAGCGCGCGCTCGTCGGCGTGCGGCCCTCGCTCATGGTCACGGACCCGCCCTATGGCGTCGAGTACGACGCGGACTGGCGCAACCGCGTGCAGATGATCGAGGGCGAGCGGCGCGGCGCACATGGCTCGCGCTCGACCGGCAAGGTGCTCAATGACACGCGTGCGGACTGGCGCGAGGCCTGGGCGCAATTCCCGGGCGACGTTGCCTACGTGTGGCACGCGGGCATCCATGCCGACACCGTGGCGGTCTCACTGCACGCCTGCGGGTTTGCGATCCGCAGCCAGATCATCTGGGGCAAGGCGCGCTTCGTGGTGTCGCGCGGGCACTACCACTGGCAGCACGAACCGTGTTTCTACGCGGTGCGCGAAGGCAAGACCGCAAGCTGGTGCGGTGACCGCTCGCAGTCGACGCTGTGGCAGATCGAGCACCGCAAGAGCGAGTCGGGGCACTCGACGCAGAAACCGGTCGAGGCGATGCGCCGCCCGATCGAGAACCACACCAGCCCCGGGCAGGCGGTCTATGAACCGTTCTGTGGCTCGGGCACCACCATCATCGCCGCCGAGTCAGTCGGCCGCGCCTGTCATGCGATCGAATTCAATCCCGCTTATTGCGACGTTGCGGTGCTGCGCTGGCAGCAGCAGACGCAGCTGCAGGCAATACGCGAGCGCGATGGCATGACGTTCGCGGCGTGCGCGCAGCAGGCGGGTATCGAGGTCAATCATGGGAAGGCGAATGATCCCCACGGAACTCAAGCTCGTGAAGGGCACGCTTAAGCCCGAGCGCAGGAACTGGCACGAAGCGAAACCGCGAAAGGGAAAGCCCACCGCGCCCGCGCATCTGACCGGTCCCGCACGAACCGAGTGGAACCGTCTCGTTGACGAGTTGCATGCGATCGGGCTGCTCACGCGCATCGACCGTGCTGCGCTTGCCGCGTACTGCCAGGCATATGGCCGGTGGGTCGAAGCTGAACTCGCAGTGGCGCGCATGGCCGAGCGCGACATGCTCACGAAGGGCCTGATGATCAAGACCACGAATGGCAACGCGATCCAGAACCCGCTCGTCGGCATCGCGAACAAGGCGATGCAGGACATGGTGCGTTACGCGGTCGAGTTCGGCATGACGCCATCCTCGCGCGCGGGCATTGAAGCCGGGGTGCCGGGTGACGACGAGAAAGCGTCGGACAGGGCAAAGCGCTACTTCTGACCAACTGGGGAAATTCCCCAGTTGCCCCGGGGACCCGGTCACGCAGTACGCGCTCGACGTGACTGGTGGCGTGATCCTCGCGGGGCCTGACGTGCGCAACGCGTGCAAGCGGCACCTCGACGATCTGGCAACCGGCGCGGCGCGCGGCCTTGAGTGGGACCTGACGGCTGCCCTGTGGGCGATCGAATTTTTTCCCGAGGTGCTGTGCCTGAACGGTGGCGACTTCGAGGGTGTGCCGTTCCAACTGTTGCCGTGGCAGCAATTCATCGTCGGATCGCTCTTTGGCTGGAAGCGCCAGGACGGCACGCGGCGCTTTCGCGAGGCGTTCGTCGAGGGCGGCAAGGGCTGTGGCAAGTCACCGCTTGCGGCGGGCATCGGGCTTTACATGCTGGTGGCTGACGGCGAGGCGCGCGCCGAGGTGTACGCGGCAGCGACGCGTCGCGAGCAGGCGATGGTGCTGTTTCGTGACGCGGTGGCGATGGTGCAGCTATCGCCCGAGCTACGCAGGCATCTGTCGACGCAGGGCCGCGAGGACCGCGTGTGGAACATCGGCTTCCAGCGCACGGCCTCGTTCTTCCGTCCGATCGCCAGCGATGAGACGGGGCAGAGCGGGCCGCGACCTCACTGCGGTCTGATCGACGAGGTGCACGAGCACAAAAACGGCACGGTGATCAACATCATGCGCGCGGGCAAGAAGGGCCGACGCCAGCCGCTCATTTTCATGATCACCAACAGCGGGTTCGATCGCACGAGCGTGTGCTACGAGCAGCACGAGTACGCCATACGCGTGGCCAGCGGTGCGCTCACCGACGAGGCGGCCGACGCGTTCTTCGCCTACGTGTGCTCGCTTGACGAGGACGACGATCCGTTCGAAAGCGAGGACTGCTGGACGAAGGCAAATCCGTCGCTGGGCACGACGATCGACCGCTCATACCTGCGTCAGCAGGTCGACCAGGCGCGCGGCATGCCGAGTCTCGAATCGACCGTGCGGCGGCTGAACTTCTGCCAGTGGGTCGACGCTGACGATCCGTGGATCAACGGCGCGCTGTGGTACGCGTGCGAGGTGGGCCGGCCGCCCGAGTCGGGCGACGTCGAGCGTGGTGCCAGCGCGGCAGTGAAGGCGCTGCACCGGGCCGAGGCCGCGCGGCGCGAACTGCGTGAGTCGTTCGCGGGCCGCACGGTGTATGGCGGCCTCGACCTCTCGGGTACGCAGGACCTTTCGGCCGCCGCGTTCGTGAGCGTGAACGACGACGAGACGGTCGATGCGTTCGTGGACTTCTGGACGCCACGCGACACGATGGTCGAGCGGTGGAACCGGGACAAGGCACCATATCCCGCGTGGGAGAAGGCGGGCTTCATTCATGCCACCGATGGCCGTTCAATCTCCTATCGCGAGGTGGCGCGCAGGCTCGGCGTGATCGGTGGCGAGATGACGATCGCGGGGCTTGCGTGTGACC
Source organism: Paraburkholderia sp. BR14312 (assembly GCF_040948675.1). Taxonomy (NCBI): domain Bacteria; kingdom Pseudomonadati; phylum Pseudomonadota; class Betaproteobacteria; order Burkholderiales; family Burkholderiaceae; genus Paraburkholderia; species Paraburkholderia sp. BR14312. The sequence continues at coordinate 325,383 of NZ_JBFPKI010000007.1, read as the reverse complement.
CGTACCGCATGAAGGACTTCGAGCGCGACTGCGAGGCTGAGGGCATCACGCTGCCGTTCGTCACGCACGGCCAGGGCTTCAGCCGCTCGGGTGAGTCGGGCATGTGGATGCCGCGCTCGATCGAACTCATCGAGCAGCTGATCTTCGAGGAGCGGCTGCGCGTGGTGTACAACCCATGCCTGCGATGGAATGTATCGAATGCGGTTATCAAGGCCGACGCGCAGGAAAACCGCATCTTCAAAAAGCGCAAGGGGATGGGCCGCATTGACGGAATCGTTGCGCTCGCAATGGCCGTGGGCCTCGCGCTGAACAAGACCGACGTGCCGCCGCCCGAATACAAGCTGTTTGTCCTGTAACGCGGCGGCGCGTTACCCCATCACCCACAAGGGCGGAACTTCGGTTCTGCCTTTCTTTTTGAGGGGACGTCCATGCTGAAACGGGACTACTGGACGCTCGAAGTGCGGGCGGCCGAGGACGAGGCGCGCGTGATCGAGGGCATTGCCTCGACGCCCGAGCCCGACCGCTACGACGACATCGTCGAGCCGATGGGTGCGCTGTACCGGCTACCCATGCCGCTGCTCTGGCAGCACAACCACGACGAGCCGGTGGGCCACGTCGAGTTCGCGCAGCCTAACGACAAGGGCATCCCGTTCCGTGCGCGGGTGGCGCGGCTCGATGAACCGGGCCGGTTGAAGGACCGGCTCGACGAGGCGTGGCAGAGCCTGAAGGCCAATCTCGTGCGCGCGGTATCGATCGGCTTCCGGCCACTCGAACACTCGCGCATCGAGAACGGTGGCCTGCGCTATCTGCGGTGGGAGTGGGTCGAGCTATCGCTCGTGACGATTCCCGCGAACCCCGAAGCAACCATCAACACGATCCGCTCCTTCTACGAGAAGCCCGCACCGGCCGCGACTGGCGATGGTGCGAGCGTCGTCGTGCGGCTCGATCGCAACCCTGCGCGCGCTGGCGCAACACCCTTCGTGATCAAGACGATCCATAAGGAGCACTCCAAATGAACATCCGCGAACAGATCGCCGCGTATGAGGCGAAGCGTGCAGCGCACGCGGCGCGCATGGCCGAGCTGATGGAAGACTCGGGCAAGGAAGGCGCAACGCTGGACGAAGCACAGCAGCAGGAGTTCGACGCGCTGCAGGACGAGGTCGAAGCTATCGACGGGCACCTGCGCCGTCTGCGCCTCGTTGAAGCCTCGCAGGTTGAGCGCGCCACGCCCGTCAACGGCAACACCCCGAAGGCCGCCGCTGCCATGCGCACCGGCGCGTCGTCGCCAATCATCACCGTCCGGCAGAACGTCGAGAAAGGCACCGCCTTCACGCGTTACGTGATGGCGTTTGCCCGCGCGAAGGGCAACCTCATGCAGGCCGCCGAGATCGCGCAGGGCTGGAAGGACACGACGCCTGAGGTCGAGACGGTGCTGCGCGCAGCGGTGGCCGCAGGCACCACCACCGATCCCGAGTGGGCAGGCGCGCTCGTGCCGTATCGCACGATGGCCAGTGAGTTCATCGAACTGCTGCGCCCGGAAACGATCATCGGCCGCATCGCCGGATTCCGGCGCGTGCCGTTCAACGTGAAGATGCCCGCGCAGGTTACGCCTTCCACGGCGAACTGGGTCGGTGAAGGCAAGCCGAAGCCGGTCAGCAAACTCGGCTTCGAACTGGTGACGCTGGGCTTCGCGAAGGCGGCTGGCATCGTCGTGCTGACCGAGGAGCTAGTGCGGTTCAGTGATCCCTCGGCCGAGGCCGTGGTGCGCCGTGACATGATCGAAACGATCGCGCGCTTCCTCGACGAGCAGTTCGTCGATCCGGCCGTCGCGGCGGTGGCTGGCGTGCATCCCGCATCGATCACGCACGGCGCGTTCACGATGGCGGCAACCGGCACCGATCCGCTCGCCCTGCGTGCCGATATCTTTGCGCTGCTCTCGCACTTCGTCGCGGCGAACCTCTCGCTTGCGGGTGCCTACTGGATCATGGGTCCGGTCAACGCGCTGGCGATCGGCCTCATGCAGAACCCGCTAGGTCAGCCCGAGTTCCCGGGCATCAACCAGAGCGGCGGCATGTTCTTCGGCCTGCCGGTGGTCACCTCGACCACGGCCGACGACATGATCATCCTCGTGCAGCCGCGCGACATCCTGCTCGCGGAGGACGCGCTCACGATCGACATCAGCCGCGAGGCATCGGTGCAGATGAACGACACGCCGACCGAGGGCGCGACCTCGCTCGTGAGCCTCTGGCAAAACAACATGATCGGTGTGCGCACCGAGCGCTTCATCAACTGGGCACCCCGCCGCGACGACGCCGTGGCGTACATCACCGACGCGCACTACGAGGGCTGGCTCGCGATCTCTCCGGTGCCCCCTGAAAGCGGCGGGTACGCGTTCCCGGGTGCCGTGGGTGCCCGGCCCGCGACGCCAGCAGGTGCTGCGCCCGAGCCACGTCGCAGCCGCAAGGAGGACCCCGACAAGACGTGATGCGTGAGTGAGTGCAACGCGGGGGCGGGCACGCGCTCGCCCCTTTCCCGTTCTTCGCGAAGGGGGATAAAAACATGAAGCCGCAGAACACCGACAAGGCGCAGGACAGGAAGCGCAAGGCAAAGGACCGCGCGCAGCGCGCGCAGGAAGGCAACACGGCAACGACCACGCAGAAGGGTCGCTACAGGCGGCGCGACATGCGCGTGCAAGACGAGGCGTCCTGATCATGAAACTGCTCGGGCTGCAAATCACGCGCGCCGCACCGCGTAACGTTCCCGCTCCCGCAGACGGGCAACCGGTGTGGGACTGGACGGCCGGTGGCGGCTGGCGCGGTGGCGGCGGCTGGTGGCCGCTGATCATCCGCGAGCCGTTTGCGGGTGCCTGGCAGAAGAACGTTGAGCTGGCACCGGAGACGCTGCTCGCCTACCACGCGATCTATGCGTGCATCACGCTGATCAGCCAGGACATCGGCAAGCTCGATATCCGGCTCATGCGTCGTGACGATGATGGCATCTGGTCGCCCGAGCAGAACCCGGCCTACTCGCCGGTGTTTCGCAAGCCGAACCATTACCAGAACCACATCCAGTTCGTCGAGAACTGGATCATGTCGAAGCTCACGCGCGGCAACACATACGGGCTGAAGGAGCGTGACGATCGTGGCGTGGTGCGCCGGATCTACATCCTTGACCCGGAGAACGTGACGCCGCTCGTGACCGAAAGCGGCGACGTGTACTACCAGTTAAACGCAGACAACCTCTCGGGCATCGTCGACTGGGACGTCGACTGGATCGAGGGGGTGGAGGTCGAGGGCCGCCAGTGGGATCACCAGATCACGGTGCCTGCGAGCGAGATCATCCACGACCGGATGAACTGCCTGTTCCATCCGCTCGTGGGCACGTCGCCTATCTTTGCGTGCGCGCTCGCCGCGCGCCACGGCCTCGCGATCGAAGGCAACAGCGCGTCGTTCTTCGAGAACGGTGCGTACCCGGGCGGCATCCTCGTCGCACCCGGGCCGATCAGCGACGAGTCGGCCGCGAAGCTCAAGCGACAATGGGAGGAAAAGTTTTCAGGACCGAACCGTGGCCGCGTGGCGGTGGTGGGCGATGGCCTGAAGTACGAGCAGCTTGGGATGAGTGCCACCGACGCGCAACTCGTCGAGCAGGCCAGGATCAATGCTGAGATCGTCGCGAGCGTGTTCCATGTGCCGCCCTTCATGATCGGCATCGGCGCGCAGCCGACCTATCACAACATCGAGGCCCTTGCGCAGTTCTATTACTCGCAGTGCCTGCAAAGTCACATCGAGGCGTTCGAACTGTGCCTCGACGAAGGGCTTGACCTGCCCGCGCACTACCGCACAGAACTCGACCTCGACGGGCTGCTGCGCATGGACAGCGCAGCGCTCATGAAGACGCTGGTCGACGGCGTGGGTGGCGGCATCCTCGCGCCCAACGAAGGCCGCAGGCGTCTGAACCTGCGCCCGGTCAGGGGCGGCGGCACTCCGTACCTTCAGCAGCAGAACTATTCGCTCGCGGCGCTCGACGAGCGCGACCGAAACAACCCGCTCGGCACACCGGCCGTGCCAGCACCGGCACCGGCCGCGCCGGCACCCGAAGCGCCCGATCTCACCCCGCAGCAGTTCGAGGACGTCTACCAGCACGCCGTGTGTTTGCTTGCCGAGCATGGCCTTGCCGCTGACGCGCTCGTGCCTCCCGATGGAGCGATGCCATGAGCCCGAACGAAGCGAAGCAGTTCATGGGAGTCGTGGCACGCCTGATTGCCGAAGGCGTGCGCAACGGTCTCGCACCGCTCGCGAGACGCCTCGACGAACTCGAGGCCCGCAGGCCGGTGGACGGCATCGACGGGCGGGACGGCAAGGATGGCGAACCGGGCCGCGACGGCATCGACGGCCGCGACGGCACTAACGGTACCGATGGCAAGGATGGGCGCGATGGTGTCGACGGAGAGGGCGGGCAGCCTGGGCGTGATGGCCTCAATGGACGAGACGGTACGAACGGTGCCGATGGCAAGGATGGGCGCGATGGCGTCGATGGAAAGGTTGGTGACGCCGGGCGAGACGGGCTCGACGGACGGGACGGTACGAACGGTACCGACGGCAAGGACGGGCGCGATGGCGTTGACGGAAAGGACGGGGAACCGGGGCGCGATGGCAGGCCAGGTGTCGACGGCAAGGATGGCGTCGACGGTGAGCCGGGTCGCGATGGCCGTGATGGCGTTGATGGCGAGCGCGGGACTGACGGCACACCCGGTGGCGATGGCCGTGACGGGCGCGATGGACGCGACGGCAAGGACGGGCGCGACGGCGCACAGGGCCGCGACGCCGCCGACCTCGTGGTGCTGCCTTCGATCGATCCGCAGCGCAGCTATGCGGCGGGCACCTGGGCAGCGCATGACGGTGGTGTGTGGCGTGCCGACGTGCAGACGAGCGAATTCGACGGATGGCGCTGTGTGATCAACGGCGTGGCCGGCGAAAGCTTCGAGCAGCGCGGCGAGCGCATCTTCCGGCGCGTCGTGCGCATGGCAGACGGCACGGTCCACGAGCACGACGCAACGATCGCTGTCCTGATCTATCGGGGCGTGTGGCAGGAGGACCACGAGTACGAACCGGGCGACATGGTCACCTGGGGCGGTTCGATGTGGCATTGCAATGCGCGCACGCGCGAGCGGCCCGACGCGGGTAACGCGGCGTGGACCCTCGCGGTCAAGCGCGGGCGCGATGGAAAGAACGGAGGCCACGATGTCTGAGTTCGAAAAGGACGAGGTGCCCGACTGGTTCGATCCGGGCATGGCGTGGGTCATCACGCCCGAGGGCTGGTTCGATCTTGACGGCTGGCGCTGGCTGCGCGTGCGGCTCGATCGCGAGGTGTGGTTCCGCGTCGACGAGGACGGCACGCAGTGGCTGCGCGAGGTGGGCGACGGTGACGGCACCGGTGGTGGCAAGCAGGACTGGCGCACGCAACTGCTCTGCACGGTCGATGAGGCGCGCGACTGGTTGCGCATCGACGAGGAGGACCTCGACCCGGCGCTGGTGATCGCGATTGCCGGTGCCTCGCGTCTGATCATGGATTACGTGAAGCGCCACCGGTGCTTCCGCGACGACGAGATCCCGGGCGACCTGAAGATGGCGTGCGTGACCTTCGTCGGGATCATGATCCGCGACCCGGATGCGGTCGAGTCGGCCTCGTGGACGCAGGGCTACCTGCCGAACGCGGTCATGAACCAGCTTTACATGCGTCGCACGCCGACGCTTGCGTGACGGTCATGGCCACGGCAACGGCAGGCGTGCGCAGTCGCACGAGCGGCATCCGTGCGGGACGGTTGAAGTACCGCGTCGAACTCGAGCGGCCTGCGCTTGAGGTGCTGCACAACGGCGAGCCAATCGTCGAGGCGTGGGAAACCGTCGACGTGGTGTGGGCCGCGATCGAGCCCATGACCGGGCGCGAGTGGCTCGCCTCCCAGGAGTGGCGGCCACAGGTCACCACGCGCATCACGATCCGCTGGCGCGACGACATCACGAGCGTGAACCGCGTGGTCCACAGGGGCGTCGTCTACAACATCGAGGCCGTGCTGCCGAACCTTGTCGGCAACCGTCCCGACCTGATGCTCATGTGCAACTCGGGGGTCATCACTGAAGGAGGGCAACCGTAATGCCACTTCAAATGAGCCTGAATGTCCAGGGGCTGCGGGAGGCCGACCAGTTCCTGCGCGAGGTGACGGACGAGATCGCACGCAAGATGCTGTACGCGGCGCTGAACAATGCGGCGACGCCGATCCAGAACCAGGCGAAGCTGAATGCGACGCTGCTCTTCAAGACACCGGCCGAGGGCGGCCATTCAACGGGGCTGCTCGCCAGCAGCATCATCCGCAGCCGCAACCGCAGGACCGGGTATGCCGCACGCGTGGACGTGAAGGTGCGCAGGCGTCGCAAGGCAGGCCGGGGCAATGAGATCGTCAAGGGCGTGCGCAAGCCCTATGGGGACGATCCGTTCTATGCGCGCTTCCTGGAGTTCGGCACGTCGCGCATGGCAGCGAGACCCTTCCTCTTTCCGGCTGCACACGTGAAAACGCCCGAGGCGACCAAACGGTTCCAACAGACGCTCGTGCGTCGCTTCAAGGCGTACTGCAAGAAGAAGGGCGTGCCATACATCCCGCCGGTGGGAGTGTGAGCCATGAACGAAGCCGGACTGTTCTCGCTGCTTGAGCCCGCGTCGCCGGGGCGGCTATTCATGATTCTTGCGCCCATGGAGATGCGCGAGCCGTACGTGGTCATGTCGCTGATTTCGGGCACCCCGCAGAACACGCTGTGCGGTAGCGCGCACGCGTGGAGCATGAGCTATCGCATCGATTCGTACGCACGCACGCGTCGTGATGCCCTTGAGACGATGGAGAAGATTTTCGAACTGGTGGATGCGTGCAACGGCGATCCGTGGATCGAAAGCCGCTCGGATATCTATGAGCAGGACACACGGATTCACCGTGTGAGTGTGGTTCTTTTAACGTGGTACGAAACCGCAAAGGTGCAACCGTGAGAAAAGCCATCAGTTCGCAGAAGACGAGGATGTATCTCGAAAACCTCGACGCGCCCGCCGCCGCGACCGGACTCATCACGAGCGTGTCGAAGTCGGAACCGGCCGCGATCATCGTCAATGATGTAGCGGGCCTGCGCAACGGCGCGGCGATCTATGTGATCGGCACAGGCTTCGCGAGCATCGATGGCCGCTCATGGGTGGTGCGAAACATCGACGTGAACACGCGTTCGGCGGTGCTGGCGAACACCGACACCGCGCGCGAAACCGGTGAGGTGTCCACGACCGGTGCGTGGGTGCTGCGCTCGTACAGCGATCTATGCGTGGTGTCCTACGCGCGCAATGAAAACGTCGCGGCCGAGATCGACGTGACCACCATCTGTTCGGAGGAGAAGGAGTACCTCGTCGGCTTCAGCGACCCCGGTACCGTGACCTTCGAGTTCTTTATCGATCCCACGGACCCCGACTATCTGGCACTGCGTGCGGCGCGCGCCGACGCGCGTGAGCGCATGCTGGAGATCCACTATCGCAACGGTGCGGTGCGCACGATGCCGGTGATCGTGCAGTCGATCAACGAGACCGGTGGCGTCGACCAGGCCGTGCAGGGCTCGGCCACGCTGAAGATCACCGGTGCCGATGTGCTCACGATGCCCGCCGCCGAGCAGTTGCCGAACTATGTGCTGATCCCGATCGCGTTTCCGTCGATCGGCAACGTGCCGCTCGAAGTCTCGCTCACGCTCAACGAGATCGGCGGCAATGCATCTTCGTTCGAGATCGACTGGAAGGACGGCAGCAACCCGCAGGTGGTCACCTCGCATCAGGCCGTGCACACCTACGCCAACGCAGGCCAGTTCCAGCCGGGCGTGGTCGCCACCATCGCGGGCGAAGAGACCGCGCCATTCCGCTCACAGAACATCGTGACCGTGCAGCGCCTGCCGTATTCGGTGATTCCGAGCGTTGAGCCGCTCGAAGGCACCGCGCCGCTTGAGGTGACGCTCACGCTCGCGGAAACGAACGGCCCGGCTGATCGCTTCGAGGTGCTCTGGGACGATGGCAGCATCATGCAGACCCTCACCACCAACACCGCCACGCACACCTACGCGGCGAACGGCACCTTCATTGCCAGCATCGTGCCGGTAGTCGACGGCATCCGCTATCCGGCCGTCACGGCCCCGATGGTTTCCGTCAGCCCTGAAGAGACCCGATAAATGAACGCGCGCACACCTCACGATGACGCGGCGACCCCACGTTATTTCCAGATCCCGAAGCCGCTCACCGAGCAGCTGCCGACGCACAACTTCGGGACCATCACCATGACGTCGCCCTCGCCAGCGGTGATTGAAAACATCATGGGTTCGCTCGGCAAGCCCGACGCAGACGAAGGTGCCTCGTACCGTGAACTGGTGGCCGCGTGTGCCACCGGCGAGCACGGCGAGCGCTTCACGGCGGCGCTGCTTGCCGAGCTACCGGGTCAATGCCTCATGGACTGGATCAAGCTGCGCACCGCGGCGTTGCGCATCTGCGGGGTCAGCGAGGAGAGCGTGGGAAACATCTAGCGAACCCTGTCACGCGCCTGGTGTATGCAGTGGCCGCGCACCTGCACATGCCAGCAGGAGAAGTTCGCACGCGCATGGATGCCTTCGAACTGTTTTGCTGGGCGCATCTTCTGACGCCTGTGCAGACCGACGAGAACGCGCCCGTAATGCTTGACGTGGAAGATGAAATAGCCGCATGGGGGAAATAGACCATGGCTTCCGTTGGCTCACTGGTGTTCCAGCTTGCCGGTGACGTCGCGCACCTTCGGCAGGACATGAAGAAGGCGCAGGACATCATCAGCCAGTCGCTGAACAGCATCAAGAAGATGGCTGGCGCGTTGGGGATCGCAGTTGGCGCCTCGTTCGCTGTTGGCATGGCGAGAAGCCTGGGCGAGTCCGTGAAGGCAACGTATGACCAGGCATCGGCGCTCGGCAATCTCGCAGAGCGCATCGGCACCACCACGGCAGAACTGCAGCGGCTGCAACACGCGGCCTCGATCTCGAACGTATCGACCGAATCGCTCACGACCGGCTTCCGCTTCCTCGGGCGTGCGCTCATCGACGCGCGCGATCCGGCATCGAAGGCGGCGCAGGCGATCAACGCAATCGGCCTCTCGGTCGACAGCCTGCGAGCCATGGACCCGGCCGAGGCCATGCGCACGATCGCCTCTGCCATGGCCGAGTATCAGGACGGCATGGAGAAGGGTCGCGTGGCCACCGACCTGTTCGGGCGCGGCGGGCAGGAACTGATCCCGCTGCTGAACCGGGGCGGCGAGGCGATACGGCTGATGGGCATCGAGGCCGACAACTTCGGCATCACGCTCTCGCAGCCCGTGCAGTCCGCGATGGCCGAATTCAACAATCAGCTAACGCGTGTCAATGCGCTCTCGCAGGGCATGAAGACGCAGCTTGCGATTGCGGTGCTGCCCGCGCTCGAAGAGATGGTGAAGTGGTTCCTCGAAGGCGCGCAGAAGGGCAGCGGCCTGTCCCAGGTGTTCGCCTTCATTGCGGAGCAGGCGATCCTCACAGCGGCAGACATCCAGTCGCTGACCGGGCGGCTGCAGCTTCAGATCGAAGTCTTTGCGAACTGGATCAGGGTGGCGAAGTCCATCGCGCAACTGAATTTCAGGGAAGCCGGGGCCGCGTGGGACGACATCATCCAGAAGCCGATACAGGGCCTCGCCACGCTCGACCAGAACATCGAGGAAATGAAGAATCGCTCCCGCCAGCGGTACCGCGATCTGATCGCGGGCCTCGGCGACGTCGGTACCGCAGCGGCCGGTGCGGGTGGCAAGGTCATCCAGCTTGCCGATCCGCTCGAAAAGAGCGGGCGCGCGGCCCGCGCTGCGAAGGCAGGCGTCGACGAGTACGCGCGGATTCTGCAGTCGCTGCAGGAGGAACTGCGGCGCACGATCGCCAACGGCGACGAGATGCAGGTGCTGCTCACCGATCCGAAGGTGCTTACGTTCTCGCAGGCACAGCAGGAAAACCTTGCGCGCATAAAGCAGGAAACCCTCGACGTGGCCGAGGCGAACCGCATCGCCAAACAGACGCAGGACGAATGGGACGCCGTGCGCAAGGCCGCCGAGGATGCGAACGTGGCCGAGGTCGAGCGCCTGCGCGGTGTGGCCAGTGCCATGCTCGATACGCTTGATCCATCGCGTGAATACGGGCGCGCCCTTGAGGATATCAACGCCGCCAGGATGGCTGGATTCCTCACTGCAACGCAGTTGACGCAGGCCGAAGCGTATCTCGCCGAGCAATACCGCAAGTCAACCGAAGCGCTCGACCCGCTGAAGAAGAAGCTCGAAGAGATCAAGCAGGCCGCGCTCGGCTGGGGCAAGCAGGCCACCGACTCGTTCATCGACTTCATCAGTGGTGCCGACAATGCGCAGAAGTCATTCGGGGAGATGACGGCCTCGATCCTTCGCGACATTGCCAAGATGCTCGTCCACAAGAATTTTCTCGAGCCGCTGTTTAGCGGCCTGAGCGGTGGCGGGTGGGGTGGCTTCGGTGGTGGTGGACTCGGCGGCATTTTTGGTGGCCTCTTCAGCAGCGCGCCACTCGGGGTGTCCTATGGCGGCCAGCGCGCGGCCGGTGGTGCCGTGTACCCGGGTCAGCTGTACCGCGTGAACGAATCGCCCTTCTCGGCAGAGTTCTTCCGGCCGAGCACGCCCGGTACGGTTCAGCGCAGCAACGAGAACCAGCCGATCAACATCGCGATCACGGTCAACACGCAGACGGGCGAAACCACGGCCGAGGGTGACACGCAGCAGGCGATCGAACTCGCCAAGCGCATGGCGAACGTCGCGCGGCAGGTGATCTCGACCGAGAAACGTGCGGGAGGACTCCTTGCATCATGAGCACGCCATACATGCCCTTCGAAGTGTGGATGAAGCGCCTTGCTGAATCCGCGCCGCACGCCTCGGGTGCGATCTTCCACTGGTGCCCGTCGACGGCGAACGCCGAGGTGATCCCGCGCGTGATCGAGACGCGCTTCGGTGACGGCTACGCGCAGCGCAGGCCGGCTGGCATCAACACGCAGGACGAGCAGTGGTCCCTTGAGTTTGTCAACCGCAGGAAGCCCGAGGCCGACGCCATCCTCGCTTTCCTCGTCGCGCGCAATGGCGTCGATATCTTCAACTGGACGCCACCGCGCACGACGCGCGCGCGCGACGTGTACTGCCCGGAGTGGTCGTGGACCTACGGCGACCTGCTCGTCGACGGCGCGCGTGCCGTGAGCGTGAACGCTACTTTCCATGAGGTGCACGCATGAACATCAAGGGCGCAGCGCAGGAGCTATCGCCGGGTGCCGTGATCGAACTGTTCGTGCTGGACCTGTCGCGCTTCAACGCACCGGTCGTGCGTTTTCACGCGGGCACGAACAAGCTCGACAGCGATGTTGTCTGGCAGGGGCAGACCTTCCAGCGCTATCCGGTGCAGGCATCGGGCTTCGAGATGAAGGCGCAGGGCACGTTGCCCAGACCCACGTTCGTGGTGTCGAACGTGACGTCGATCATCTCGGCCCTGTGCCGCATGTACAACGACCTCGTCGGTGCGCGCGTGATCCGCAAGCGCACACTCGCGCGCTACCTCGATGCGGTCAACTTCCCCGAGGGCAACCCGACCGCCGATCCGAACGAGTTCTTTCCCGATGACCTGTACTTCGTGAACCAGAAGGTGCGCGAGGACGTGGAAGTGATCGAGTTCGAACTGGCCGTCGCGTTCGACGTGGAGGGCGTGCAGTTGCCGCGCAGGCAGGTGGTGCGCAACGCGTGTCCGTGGATCTATCGCGGTGAGGGCTGCGGGTATGGTGGTGGGCCTGTTGCCGACGCCCAGGACAACCCGACCGGCAACCCGGCGCTGGACGTGTGCGGCAAGCGCCTCACATCATGCAAGATGCGATTCGGCAATTACGGGTGGCTGCCCTTCGGTGCGTTCCCCGGTGCGGCTGCCTACAGGTGATGCGGGGTGAGCGCCATGATCGATTTCTCAAGCGTCGTGCCGATGGTGCAGGTGCATGCGAACGCGGAGGCCCCGCGCGAGTGCTGCGGGCTGGTGGTGCGCAAGCCCGATGGCGCGCTCGCGTACATGCCCTGTCACAACCTCGCGCACGAGCGCGACCGCTTCGTGATCGATCCGCAGGACGCTGCGCACGCCGAGGATACCGGCGAACTGGTGGCGTACGCGCACTCGCACGTGTTCACCTCACCGATGCCCACCGCTGCCGACCGCGATGGCATGGCGCGCACCGGCCTGCCGTGGATCATCGTGAACCACCCGGTCGGCAGCTTCACCATCAATGAGCCCGAGCCGTTTCTCGCACCGCTCGTGGGCCGCGCCTTCGTCCATGGCGTGCACGACTGCTACGGCATCGTGCGCGACTACTACGCGTCGGTCGTGGGCATTGCCCTGAATGACTACCCGCGTGCGTGGGGCTGGTGGGACCGTGACGATGGGCCGGACCTGTACCGTGAGAATTTTGCGCATGAGGGCTTCGTGTCGATCCACGAAGGGCAACTCACCACCGAGGCGCTGCGACTACTGCGCCCTCATGACGTGATCCTCTTTCGCATCCGGGCGACGCGCGATAACCACGCGGCGGTCTACGTGGGCGCGAACGTCATCCTGCACCACCTGATCGACAACCTGTCGCGCCGCGAAACCCTCAGCGAGTTCTATCTGAGGCGCGCGACCGCGATTCTTCGGCACTGCACGCTGATGGATGGGGAGGCATGATGCTGACGGTGAGATTTTACGGGAGCCTGCGCCGCGAATTCGGCGAGCAGTGGTCGCTCGACGTGAAAAGCCCGCGCGAGGCGATGCACGCATTGATGATCCAGTTGCCTGGGCTGCGCGGCTATTTCCAGCGGAACGCCGAACGTTTTTTTCTGGTTCGCGGTGATCACCAGGACTACGACGAGTCGGACATGCACTATCCGCAGTCGAAGGGCACGCTCAGTGTCGTGCCGCTGGTGCAGGGTGCCGGTGCGTTCGGCAAGATTCTCGCGGGCATTGCCTTGATCGCGGTGAGCTTCTTTCTGCCGGTGGCCAGCGCGGCGGTGTTCTCGCTCGGTGCCGCGCTCGCGCTCTCGGGCATCGCGCAGCTGCTCTCACCGAGACCCCAGGCGCAGGCGACGCCCGAGCGGGCCGACAACGAACCGTCGCTGGCCTTCGATGGTGCGGTCAACACGATGGGACAGGGCGGCCCGGTGCCGCTCGGCTACGGACGCATGCGCGTAGGCTCACAGGTGATCAGCGTGGGCTTCTCGACCAATAACGAGATCGTGGTGAACTGATGACCTCGCGCGACGTGATTCCCATCACCGGTGCCGGTGGTGGTGGTGGCGGCAAGGGCGGTGGCGGTGGCAGCGGTTCGCGCTCGCCGCAGGAGTCGCCTGACTCGCTGCGCTCGATCCAGTATGCGCGCGTGATCAATCTCATCTGCGAAGGCACAGTCAGCGGCATCGTCAATTGGGCGCGGGGCATCTACATCGAGGACACGCCCCTGCAGAACCCAGATGGTTCATGGAATTTTGTCGGCGCGGCCTTCGAGTATCGCGGTGGCGAGCCGGACCAGCCGCCGATGTCCGGTTTCCCGGCCAGCGAGTCGGAGACCTCGGTCGGCGTGACCGTCACGATCAATGGGCCGGTGGTACGCGGGGTGGTCAATCCGAACATCGACGCGGTGCGTGTCACGGTCGGAGTGCCGTCGCTGTCGTCGACCGATGTAGGCACCGGCGACGTCGACGGCGCGACCATCCAGCTTGCCGTCGACGTGCAGAAGGACGGCGGTGGCTTCCAGCAGATGCTCGTCGACACGATCGCGGGCAAGACCACGAGCCGCTACCAGCGCAGCTACTACATCAACCTCGGCCGCTTCGGGCCGCCCGGCGGCTCCTACGACGTGCGCGTGCGGCGCATCACGCCTGATTCGACCACGGTGTATCTCGTGAATGCGTTCCAGTGGGAAACGATGACCGAGATCGTCAATTCGAATCTGATGTACCCGAACTCGGCGCTCGTCGGCGTGCAGGTGGACGCGTCGACTTTCCGGCAGATCCCGAAGCTCGCGTTCGACATCCGCATGCGCATGGTGCAGGTGCCGACGAATTACGATCCCGAGACGCGCACGTACTACGGCGTGTGGGACGGCACCTTCCGGGTGGCGTGGACCGATAACCCGGCATGGGTGCTGTACGACCTGATCGTGACCCCGCGCTTTGGCCTGGGCCACTACGTCAACCCCGACATGGTCGACAAGTGGAACCTGTACGCCATCGCGCAGTACTGCGATGCGCTGGTACCCGATGGCTTCGGCGGGTGGGAGCCGCGCTACACGTGCAACATCTATATCCAGACGCGCGAGGAAGCGATCTCGTTGCTGCAGCAACTGGCGTCGATCTTTAACGGCATGATCTTCTGGACGGGCGGCATGCTGACCGTCATCGCGGACATGCCGGGAGACCCGGTCACGACATTCACCGCTGCCAATGTGGTCGACGGGCGCATCACCTATCGCGGCACGCCCCTGAACCAGCGGCACACGGTGGCGCTGGTGACATGGTCGAATCCCGCGAACCGCTACGAGCAGGATATCGAGTACGTCGAGGATCGCGACGCGGTGAACACGTGGGGCGTGCGCGAGCTTCAGGTAACGGCGCTCGGCTGCACCTCGCGCGGGCAGGCGCACCGCGTGGGCCGGTGGATGCTGCTCACCGAGCAGATGCTCTCGGAAACCGTGTCGTTCAAGACCGGCATCAATGGCGCGTTCCTCAAACCCGGCGATCTCTTCTGGACCTCAGACCCGGTGCGCACCGGCTACCGGTCGGGCGGCCGCGTCATTGAGGCCACAAACGACGCCCTGCGGCTCGATCAGGCGATTGCCTTCACGCCTGGCGTGCAGTACTCGATCAATGTCATCCTGCCCGATGGCAGCGTGCAGGGCTCGGTACTGAGTGCCACCGGCACCACCGACGCCATCCGGCTCATTACGCCATTGCGGGCGGCCCCTTTGCGGATGGCCGTCTGGACAATCAGCGCGACGAACGCCGCCGACGAATGGTGGCGCTGCATCAGCGTGGTCGAGGAGGAGGAAGGGACCCTCGAGGTGCAGGGCGTCGCTTACCGGCAGGAGAAGTTCGCCGCCATCGAGCAGGGCATCCGGCTCGAACCGTTGCCTCGCGGCATCATCGATCCGTTCAACGTGGGTCGATGCACCGAGCTTCGCGTGCTGGAGAGCGTGTACCAGATCTCGCCGGTCGTGGTGAGCGCGCGTGCCACGTTCTCGTGGCTTGCACCGGTCGGTGCGGTGCGCTTCGAGATCAGCTACCAGCGACAGGACGAGTCGCCCACCTTCACCGAGTCGTTCATGAGCAGCATTGATATCCAGCCCACGCGCGAGGGCACATGGTTCTTCAATGTAGCTGCCGTGAATTCGATCGGCGTGCGCGGGCCGATAGCGTCGATCGAGGTTGAGATCGTGGCGCTGAACCGGCCGCCGCAGGACGTGCAGGAATTCCAGCTCGATATCTACAACGACGCGGCCAATCTTCGGTGGCGGCCTGCTGAGGCGCTCGACGTGATCGTGGGTGGACAGATGATCGTGCGGTACTCGTCGCGCATGTCGACTGAGGTGACGTGGGAAGAGGCGCAGGAGATCATCCGCTTTACCGGCGCGCAGTCGAGTGGCTTCTCGCCGCTCATGAAGGGCGCGTACCTTGCCAAATTCGTCAACTCGTCGGGCCGGTTCTCGATCGGGACCGCGTACATCATCAGCACCACCGGCCCGCTGCGTGACTACAACGTCGTCGCGCGTCTGGACCAGCAGCCGGAATTTCCCGGCGTGCATGTCAATACCGAAGTCTTCACCGGCGTGCTGTACATGGCGCTCGCGCCCGATGGCCTGCTCGAAGCCACCGAGGCCACGTACTACCTCGCGCCCGAGCCTGCGGTTGACATGGGCATGGTCTATACCGTGCGATGTCAGGCGGTGATCGAGGGGGCAGTCTTCGGCCTGAATGACAGCGTGGACCTGTGGCCCGACTGGGACCTGCGGCTCGACGTCGACGGCATGAAGGTCGACGAGGGTGGCGCGCAGGTGGTACAGCGCATGACCAACGTGCACCCTGCCATCGCCGAGCCCGAGGACTGGAGCCCATGGCGGCGGCTGGTGGTGGCTGACCTCACGTTTCGCGCGATCGAGTTCGCAGCCATCATGCGCACGACCGACCGGACGTGGGGCATGGGCATCACGGACCTCTCGGTCGAGGTCGATGTGCCTGACCGCATCGAGAGCCGCAATAACGTGCCGGTGCCTGCCACGGGGGTTCACATCGAGTACACAGTGCCGTTCATGGAAGCGCCCGCGATTGCCATCATCGCCCAGGATCTGCAGTCGGGTGACCGCTGGGCCATCACCAACCAGAGTGAGCGCGGCTTCTCGATTTATTTCACGAACTCGGCAGGAGTGTGGATCGAGAAAACATGCGACTGGATTGCGCGCGGCTACGGCTACGAGCACACGGTGCTCGCGGGCGTGGGGTATTCGAAGATGATGGGCGTCACACCGGACCTCGCAGCGCAGCGCGCCGCGATCCACAAACCAGCTGAGGAGTAAGACCATGGCCCAGGTTCCGAACTATCAGGTTCCGTCGCATCCTTCCGGCCTTGAGATGCGCACGCAGTTGAACGCGATCATTCTCGCGATCATCGGTGACAACGCAGGGCCGACCGAGCCCGCGCAGACCTTCCCTGGCATGATGTGGGGCGACACAACCGCGATGCGTCTGCGCCGCCGCACCAATGCGAACGATGGATGGATCGATATCGGGCCGCTTGATGACTTCATGCAGACCGCACGCGACGCCGCACAGAATGCGATCAATGTTGCGAATACAAAAGTCGCGCGAGCAGGAGATTCAATGACGGGCCGCCTCACCATGTATGGCGAAGGGGTCGCGCGCGGTGAAATTGCAATGCACTCGCCCGGTACGTCGATGTGTTACTTCCGCGCTGGCGACCCAGGCACGGGCGGCGTTGATATTGTCAATAACGCCTACAGCGCAGTCCTGTGGCGGATGGCTGATGACGGGCGGATGTTCATTCATGGACGCATCGCAACTGAAACGGAAATTTGGGACGGGGATTACAACGGCTACAGCACACGTATCGGCAATGGCTATATGAAGCTTGCGCAATGGGGACATGGCGCATATATCGATCTCATGCGTGCACGCGATCAGGATTTTCGCTGGCGCATTCATTACTCATGGGGCAACGACTGGCTCGCGTTTGAGTCGCGGCAGTGGAATATCAACTTCACGCCTGACTCCAACATTCACTGCGATGGCCGTGGCTGGGTTTGGGAGAATATCAATCACGCGATCAACGTTGCCAACGATGCAAATAATACTGCGGCAAACCGCGCACCGTGGGGCTGGAACTGCCAGCACAACAGCGGCCACAACGACTTCGGCGATATCTCGAACAACACGATGTATCCGAACCCATGGGTAGCGGCGGGCTTCACCGGCAACGGCAACGCAACGGCCAATGCCATTCGCACCTACGGGATGGTGCTGCGCAATGCGTGAGGCACATCATGCTGACCTGTGACCTTCTCGGCTTCCTGATCATGCAGGCTTACCCCGACCTGAAGCGGGGCATTGACTTCTGGGTGTGCCATCCGGTTGATTCAAAGACGCTTGAGCAGACCGGTCCCGCCATCATTGCGGGCTGGCAGAACGATCATCCGCAGCCGATCCTCGACGACATTGAAAAATGGTGGGCGCAGTACGGGCCAAAGTGCATTGAGCTTGATGCCGAGCGCGTGGCGAAAAACCGGCTGCCGTACCTGATCGATGAAGCCGACGATCTCGTCGAGCATTGTCTCGATCTTGAAGCTATCGCACCTGACAGGGCCACACGCGACAGTGCTGCGCAAACCGAGCATGCCGCACGCGCGTATCGACAGGCGCTTCGCGATGTGCCGAAGCAGCCGGGCTATCCATTGAATATCGACTGGCCCGTGAAGCCTGCCGATCCGGGAGAGTGATCATGCACGTCCGTATCTATAACAACGGGCCGAATCCCCTGCAGGTGCTCGGCATCAACGACACGACACCGCACCCGAACATTCCATGCGGGCATAGCGCGATCATTGATACCTCGCAGGACGGGAAGCTTCAGCTGCAGGAACTCGAAGGTGTGAGTGAAGTGCCGAGCGAGACGCCTGCAGAAACGGCGGAGCCCGTTGCGCCGGTCATTCAGCCGCCACCGCCACCGCCGTCCGATCCGAATCCGCCGCCTGAGCCGCAGGCACCGCCACCGCCACCGCCTGTGCCGCAGTATCCCGATGAAGGGCTGCCATACGCGCCACCGCCGCCAGTGCCGCAGCCGCCCGAGCCGAAGGCGTCGTCATGATCTCGGCCATCATGACGCTCGTCGGCGCGCTCGGCGGTGGCGCGCTGCGGTTGCTGCCCGAGATGATCACCGCGTGGGCCGCGCGCCAGCAGAAGCAGGACGCGGTGCGCCTCGCTGAACTGCATCTCGAGGAAGTCAAGGCTGAACTCGCCAGCAGGCTGGACATCGCATCGCTCGGCGCGGCGAACATCGAGGCCGAGGGACGGGCGGCGCTCGACCGCGCGAAGGCCGAGGCGACGGTGATCGCGCAGCAGGGGCAGGCGCAGCTATCGGGCGTGAAGTGGGCCGACGCCCTGAACCTCTCGGTGCGGCCGGTGACCACCTACCTGATGCTCGCGCTGTACATCGCCTTCAAGCTGATCGTCATCCGTGACGCGGTGATACAGGCCGCAGGACCGTCCCCGGCCACCGTGACCTCGCTCGTGGCGATCGTATGGGATGGAGACGACGCGGCGATCTTCGCAGGCGTCATCACCTTCTGGTTCGCTGACTCGGTTCTCGTGCGCAGGAGTAGACCGCGATGAAACTCACGCCCAATTTCACCGTCGAGGAACTCTCGATCTCGGAAACGGCCACGCGCCACGGCATCTCGAACGATCCGGGTCCCGCTGAACTCGCCAACCTGCTGCGCCTGGCAGTCACGCTCGAAGACGTGCGCACGCTGCTCGGTGACCGGCCGGTAATCGTGACGTCAGGCTTCCGTGCACCGGGCGTGAACCGCCTCGTGGGTGGTGCCGCCAACAGCGATCATCCGCGCGGGCTTGCCGCCGACTTCATCTGTCCGGGCTTCGGCTCGCCGCTGCAGATCTGCGCGACGATCGAAAAAAGCAGGGCGATCGAATTCGATCAGCTGATCTTCGAGGGTACGTGGGTGCATCTCTCAGTGCCTGCGCAAGGCAGGCAGGCACGCCAGCAGGTGCTGACTGCGTACTTCGGTGCGAAGGGCACCACGTACTTGAAGGGCCTCCCCTGAATTTGCAGCGCAGTGCGAACGAAGCGCAGTGCGAACCAATCCGGCACGCGCGGCGCGCATCATTGGTTGATAGAATCGCCTTTGTCCTTGCTAGACCCCTCGGACGACATAGGCGCTCGTTGCCAGCGCGCCCAGGGCGGGCTTCGCAGATATCCGGGGAAGGGCCCTGTTCGACCCGTTTGAGCCGTTCAGGCAAAGTCTACGACAGTTCCTTTCCCGGCTGACAAGAGACGGTCACGCAACAAATGCAGGAGATTTCCCCTGTGCTCACTCCAAAAGCCTGCAACGCTGAAGTCTGTCCTGGACGCTCTCTATGTTCCGGCAGCGTCTCTTACGCATCGCCAGGCGCCAGTGATCGCATCTACGGCCTGATCGACGTCTTCGCTTGTAGTCGGCCAGGAAATGATCGAAATGCGCATCACCCACGTGCCTTTCCAGGCTGCACCGGCTACAAAGCATATGCCGCTGGACTGAACACGGCGGACAACCGCCTTCGTCAATTGATCGCATGATTCGGAAGGTTCCGGGGAGCCGAAGCGCACGACAAACTGGTTAAGCTCGACCTTGTTCAGCACGTAAACTCCGGGCTCTTTGGCAAGACTTTCGGACATGGCTCGTGCTTGTTCACAATGGCATTCGATCATTTCGGCAATGCCTTGCCTGCCCAGCGTCGAGATAATCGCCCACGTCGCAAACCCACGCGCCCGCCGAGATAGTTCCGGGACGTAGCTCCTCGGGTCACGGACGTCTTGTTCCGACGAGATGAAATAGCTCGCTTCACTACTCATCGCGTGCCGATGTGCTTCCGCGTTCCGAACAAACCCATATCCAGCGTCGTATGGTGCCTGCAGCCATTTGTGGCCGTCGGTGGCCCACGAATCGGCCTTCTCGATTCCATTTGCCAGGTGAGCCGTTGCCGGACACGCCCGTGCCCATAGACCGAAGGCGCCGTCGACGTGAAGCCATCCTTGTCGCGCGTGGGTGATCTCCGCAATGGCATCGACAGGATCAAATGCACCTGTGTTGATCTGGCCAGCCTGTGCGATTACGAGCGCTGGCTCCGTCGCGTTCGCGAGTGCTGCATGCAACACATCCTCGCGCATCCGGCCGCTTTGGTCAGTTGGAATACGAACTGCATGGCCTTCGCCAAATCCGAGGTACCGCAATGATGCGAGTACAGATACGTGTGCGTCCTCCCCGATGTACACGCCAACTCTCGGAGCACCGAATAACCCTTCTGCCTCGACGTCCCAGCCGGCCTTCCGCAACAACTCATTGCGAGCCGCGGCGAGACACACGAAGTTTGCCATCGTGGCACCAGTCGTAAAGCCGATCGAGCATTCCGGCGGAAGTCGCAGAAGTTCACAAAGCCAGCGGCCGGCGACATGCTCCGCTACAGCATTCGCCGGACAACTGGCAAAACTTGCGCCGTTTTGACCCCACACACTCGTGAGCCAGTCCGCCGCGACTCCCGCAGGATGTGACGCACCCACGACCCATCCAAAAAAACGTCCTCCAGCAGTCCCCATCAACCCCGGCTCGGCCGTGCGGACTAGCTGATGGACAACCTGATCGGCTGCCGCCGGCGATTCGGGAAAGGGGCCATCGAATGCCTCCAGCAACTGCGAGACGCTCGCACTCGCATTGGGAGAATGCTGCAGCCGCGTAGTGTGAAAGTCCACTGCGATGGCGTATGCAGTCGCAAGCGCGTCAGAGGGGTCCATGATCGTTCTCCCGTTGTGTTGCTTCCGGCCGGAGGCGATTCAACGGTTAAGTTATAGCAGGCCGCCGAGAGATCAATCTCGTCGAACGTCGGCAACCTGTGCCTGTTCTCGGGGCTGTTCTTCGTGCTAGTCTGACGACGCAAGGAGACAACGTTGGATCTCGCAGCATTCCCGCTCGGTACCCGGCCCCCGGACGTGTCCGCGCTGCGCGCGCGCGTTGAAGCCGGGCTCGCGCCACTGCTTGATGGCACGCCGGCGCGCGTGGCGCTCAGCCTCCGGCTCGCCGATGGCACGCTCGTACTGGAACGCGAGCCTCAACGCGTGCAGCCGTCGGCCAGCATCATCAAGCTGCCGATCCTGTTCGCCATGCTGGAACAGGTGGCACAGGGTCGTCTGCGCCTGGAACAGAACGCCTCGCTTGCTGGAATCGAGCGCGTGGGCGGTACCGGCATCCTCTGCCAGTTGCCAAGCGTCGGCAGGCTGACGCTGGCGGAACTGGCACGGCTGATGATCGTGCTCAGCGACAACGTGGCCACCAATGCACTCATTGAAATGCTCGGTGTGGAAGCCGTCAACGACTGGTGCGCGCGTGCCGGGCTGGCCCGGACGCGGCTGCAACGGCGCATGATGGATGCGGCTGCGCGAGCGGCCGGACTGGACAATCTCACAAGCGCCGGCGATGCCGCGGCATCGCTGTGCTGGCTGCTGCGCGACGACGCTTTGCCCGCCCAACTGCGCGCCTTCGCCCTGGACCTGTTGGCCGACCAGCGCGAACGTGCCCACTTCGGCGCCGCGCTGCCCGCCGGCGCCATGCTCGCCAACAAGACCGGACAGTTGCCCGGCCTTCGCCACGACGCCGGCATCCTGACCGTCTGTGAGCACAGCGTGGTGCTGGCGGTGCTGGCCGATGGTTTCACCGACGCACGCACCGCGCAGACCCTGCACGGCGGCGAGGGTGCGCTACTGCTGGCCGCCGTGGCCCGCATCGTGGCGCAGGCACTTGCCGCCCTGCAAGGCGGCGCCGGAGCCCAATGATGCGGATAAAAGTCGCCGCCATCCAGATCGACAGCCGGCGGGCGCGCATTTCCATGCCGCGGAGTTCGTCGAAAACATCGGGATGCCAGCATACGGACCACGGCGGTACGCGACGGCGATGAGTATGTGCTGAACGGAAGCAAGGTCTGGATCACCTGCGCTCACGTGGCAGACTACATTGTTGTGATTGCGAAGACCGATCGGGAAGCACCTCGCCATCAGGGCATCAGCACAATCCTCGTCGATGCGAAGGCGCCCGGCGTGACGATCCGCCCGCTGAATATGCTGGGCCGTCGCACGACACACGCAAACGAGGCGTTCTTCGACAACGTTCGAGTACCAGCGTCGAATCTCTTCGGCGGCGCGGGACAGGCGTGGAAGAACATCATGAAGTGCCTCGGACTCGAACGGATGGCGCTGGCAACTTCGCGCGCAAGGCGGGACCACACACGCCTTCACGCCGATGGACGCGTGGGACACATGCAACTCAATGTCGGACGTTGTGAGCGTTGACACTCCTCGCAGGCCAGACTCTCGGGCCGGAACCGGCCTCAGTGTCCGATGACCGTACGAGGGAGAAGAGCTGACGTTCGAACGTCCCCTCCAAGCGAGTAACGAACGACGCCTCATGGCCGAAGCGCGACATCGAAGCCGCAATGCCTGTCAGCGAAGACCTGACGATCAACCAGCAGCAGTCCGAGCAGTACGGGCGGATAACGAAGGTCGCGAGCTTTTCGCAGTCGGGTGCATCCGATCAGCTGCCATTGCCGCCGCTGCACGGTGCCGAACTTTAGTTGGGTGGGAGCACTCGGCTTCATGCTGACCGGCATCGAGTTCATTGGTGATGTCGCCTATGGACAGTCGTGGTGGTGCCGACCCGGTTCGTGACCGGCGGCCCGTTATGTCACTCGCGCGATGCACGTCGCATAAAGATTCTGGCGTGCTTGCGCTCTCACAGCTTTTCCGCTCCAATGGTCCATGAACCGTGGACATCCTATGGTTCCCAAGCTATGTGTTTTGATCGGCCTTCACACAGGCCGATTTTTTTTGCCTGTGCACTGCCGCAGACATTTCTATCGAACTGCGAAAGACCGAGCAAAAACGACAAATCGCGCGCCGGCGACGATGGCGCATGGAATAGGTCGGGCCATGCTTAGCTCGAGGCACGGGAGGCGGGAGGCTCACAGGGCCGTTTACCGTTCGCGCGGCCGTGCGGTCAGAACCGCACCATCATGAAGCCGCGTGACGCCTGTCCGGCAAGGGACAGCGCCGGCCCGACAGCGCCCGGATTTTCCGACCTGCTGCGCGCGTCTTGCCTGGCGGCATGTCCGCAGCCATCGTCGATAGTCAATACAGGCAACATGGATGGCCGGGTTCGACCCACCCAAACCACGGTGAGCTTGGAAACGGCAAATCCGTCATCTAATCGACAACGGTTGCGCTTGCAGCGTCACCACTTCGAGTCTGTGATCAGTAACCCCATTGAGATCACAAACGCACACCTCAGCCTGTGCTGCCGCCATGTTTGCCTGAACTCGCCAGTAGGTGCTCTAGCGCACTCACGTCAACTGGCTTAACCAGATGATGGTCGATTCCGGCATCCCTCGAGCGGCGTCGATCCTCCTCCTGTCCCCACCCGCTCAATGCGATAAGCGTCAAGCGCTGAAAACCGGGCTTCTCCCGCGCCCGGCGCGCGACTTCGTAGCCGTCCATGCCCGGCATGCCGATGTCTAGCAGCACAACATCCGGCCGAAATATATCAAGTGCAGCAAGCGCCGCCGGTCCATCGCGTACGATGCTGACGTCGGCGCCGTACAGCTCGAGTAGCATACCGAGGCTGTCCGCTGCATCACGATTGTCATCGACAACGAGAATGCGATGTCCGCACATGGCATCCGATGGTTGCGCCTGCCGGTCGCGATCGCGCGCCTCACGTTTCTGCCTGGAAATGGGCAATCGGACCTGAAACTCGCTGCCTTTGCCCGGACCTTCGCTCCGTGCCTCGACGCTTCCTCCGTGCATTTCCACGAGCGTGCGAACAAGCGTCAAGCCAATACCGAGCCCACCCTGGGCTCGGTTGTGAGTGCGCTCCACCTGCGTGAACAGGTCAAATATCTGGGCCAGCATGGCTGGTGGAATGCCCATGCCATTGTCCCGCACCGACACGATAGCCTCTGTACCCTCGCGGCGGGCGGTGAGCCAGATCTGACCGCCATGCCCCGTATATTTCGCAGCGTTATTGAGCAGATTTGCGATGACCTGTGCGATACGGAGAGGATCCCCGTGGAGTATCAACGGTTCGTGAGGTAGGCTGATGGTCAGCCGGTGGTCGGCCGCATCGATAAGCGGGCGACTGGTCTCCACCGCGCTGTGGAGTACGGTGGCAAGATCAACCGGGCCCCTGCGCAGTTCGATTTTGCCGCTGGCAATGCGCGAGATTTCCAGAAGATCGTCGACCAGACGGACCATCTGGTTGACCTGTCGCTCAAGCATCCCATGGATTCGATCCGTTGCCTTGTTATCTGCGCCGGCAAGACGGAGGAGTTGCAGGCCACTGCGGATCGGGGCCATCGGATTGCGCAACTCGTGTGCGAGCGTCGCAAGAAACTGATCCTTACGCCGATCGGCCTCTCTGAGTGCGTTTTCCGCCCGCTTGAGTTGCGTAGTGTCCTGCACGACACAGCAAGCCCCGATGATGTCGCCGGAATCGTTTTGCAGTGGTGCAGCGCTGACGCGCATCCAGTGTTCGCGTCCTCCATCATCCGTGTATAGCATTTCGGTCCCTGGCATGACCGTCTCGCCGTCCAAGGCCCGCATACAGGGCCAGCTCTCTGGCACACTGAGGTTCCCATCCTCGTCCCACACACGCCAATGCGAGTCGCGATTCGGCAGCCTCGTCGGAATGGAGGTGGGCATATATTGGTCCATCAAGGCGTTGTTCAGCGTCCAGGCACCCGTTGTATCCATCACGCCAACACCAGCCGGAAGCTGCTCGATGATCGTCAACAGACGCTTTTCGCTCGCGCGCTGCGCCTCCCTTGCCTGCTCCCGTTCAATCATGTCGGCGGCCTGCCGCGCAAGCACATCGAACGTCTGAAACTCATGCTCTGAGGGCTCGCGAGTCTCGTACCAGTACGTTGAAATGGTCCCGACCATTGCACCAGACCGGGCGTGCAGCGGCGTCGTCTGAGCCGCACGGATGTTCAGCTTGCGAAACATGTCGAGTTCGTCACGTCCTGCCAGGGCGTCGCATTGTTCGGTGTCAGTTACAACAATGCGACGCCCATTTGACAACGCTGATCCGCACATCGTTGCGGATCCGACATCGATCTGGTCCCATAACTTTGCAACACCCTTTGCAAATCCACGATAGCCGAGCAGTTCGAGTGTCTTGCTACCATCACCACGTTCTCGCACGATGTGCATACTGGCGCATGGCGAATGCATGAGACGCGCAGCGGTATCGACGATCTTGTCGTAAAGCACGTCGACCTGCTGCTCGCCGATCAGTTCGTTGCTGATCTCATGCAGGAGACGACTTTCCGCCAGCTCATTCTCGAGCCGTCGTTGATTTTCGCGCTCAATTTCCAGCTTTTCCGTGCGCAGGGAATCAAGCTCGGCAAGAAGGCGCTGGCTGGTATTGCCCAATCCAGATGCGGGATCGTCAAGCATGCACTGTCCGAGTTCCTGGTGAGTTGCCAGCAAATGTTGAATGTCTTCCTCGAACTTGAGTTCCGGATGAAGCTCCGTCCAGGAGTGCGCGGTGCGTATGAATACAAGAAACAGCAGGAAGTTTTCCATTTGGACCGGCCCGAGCGCTCGACGTAGCGCGTCAGAGCAGGCCGACTCGGCTGATGTATGCAGGAACAGATGTGTCGCGCAGGCAAACATCGACCATTCGAGCTCCGAATTGGGCTGCGGCATCTCCGAAAGGGGTTCTTTGAAGGAGGCACAATGTTCGATGCAGGCCCGTAGTGCTCCTGCGAGTGGCACGGGCTTTCGTAAAAGTCGAAGTATTTCGTCCACTGACTGAGGAGTGCAACTGGCGTCGCCGGCTACACGCCCCAAGCCGACCAGAAAGCCGACGTGCCGGACGATGCAATAACGCACTTCGCAAAAGCGGGACAACCAGACGAACAGCCTCTCCTTGAACAGTGACGGCAGCGGATTGTCTAGATAACCAAAACAGGCAAAGCCCCACAGTTTCGCGGTGATGTCCGGATTTTCTGGCGTCAAACGGAAAAAATTCGGTACCACGCCAAAACGCTGGCGGACGTCGTCGACCAGATTCATGGTGGTAGCCTCCGGGACTCGCTTCATTCAGATGTTTTGACCGCCGCGGCGGCTTGTCATCGCGTCCGCGGAAGAGGAGAAGCCGCTCATTGCGGATCGCGCAAGCGGTCCGCGATCTAGGTAGGCAGCAAGCCGTATGCCACGCATCACCAGCCCCTAGGGCAGCGGTTAACTTCGCGACTCTCGGAAGCCGCCGCTTTCGAGCAAGCACGTAGTCGATGATGAGGCGATTCATCTCGGGCGCGAGCGTGATGCCGGCCACGCTCGCAGTCGGCCGCGTTCGCGTGGGCTGCGTCGCTCACGCGCAGCGCGGACACAGATGCATCACCGAGCGGTTGCGCACGTAGTGCTGGAATTCACGCGATGTTGTCTGTGGCCACGTTTCGAGGGACCCGATCAGGTAGTGCCACAGCGTGTGGTGGAGATAGCGCTCGACGCGTCGCGTGCGGTGGGCCGCGCTTCGCGCTCTTTTAGCTGCGCGCGTAGCGGCTGCGCATCCGCCTCGGGCGCTGCCTGGTCGGAGGCCAGCGACGCGCTTGAGAGCGGCTGGCCAAGCCTCGCCGCCGCGGCCGCCGGCATTGTGGGCGATTGGACAGCTCGCCGCGCGGCGTATTTGCCTCGTGCCTGTTGCGGCCGCAGGTGGCAAGCCCGTGAGGTAGCCATCCGCCATGTCCAGTCAAGGGTCTCTTGCGCCGCGTCCTCACCCGTTCGGTGCTCGCCTTCGGCTGTCCTGCACGATCTTGACGACCGCCGCGCGCGCCATCGCCACCTCCTTGACCATCAGTTGAGCTTTATGCGTCTTCGGACCGACCATGGCGACGACAATGTCGGCGTGGCCAATCGTCGCACGAGCCTTGCTTTCCCAACGCCGTCGCAGCGTTTCAGGCGCGCGGCTCGGGATGCACTGCGACGACAAACTGCGACGGAAAAATTCGAATAGCCCGCAGAGGCCCGCCACGTAAGCATCAGATACTTCCCTCGCACCAGTCCATCATCGGCGCGACAGAAACGCGGCGGGGGCTGGCTTGACGGGTGGCGGACATGGCGATGGGAAACCGGGGAGTAACGGCTGACGTGGATCAACCTTGCATTTTAACGCATGCGGGCCTGGCTCTTCGTACCCTTTGCGCACTGCGCCAATTTGCCGGATACCTAAGCAGGAAGTGCGCCCGATGACCATTTTCGGCCGAAAAACCCTATCCGCGTTATGTAATCCGCGTGCAATTTGCTGCGTCGCGCAAATTTTTTTGGGAGCACTTTTAGGGTCTGTTCGGCGCTCAGCCCCGTCAGATCTGCCTGACAGGATTGTTGTGGAACGGAGAATAGTAAATTCGGATTATCGCGATTATTTTCCGATAGTAGGTGTATACACTGAGTTTCGTTGACGCAGCTCGTGGGCACTGACCTCCCAGGCGCGGCGCCTTCCCGATCCGCAACTGAACCTGATATTGGAGTCCACCATGAAGACCAAACTCATCGCAGCGCTGCTGGTCGCAGCTACCGCTTCTGTTGCCGCTCCGGCGTTCGCCAGCGGCTACGGCCCGGCACCGTTCTATCGCCCGGACGTCGGCGCGCCCGCTTCGCAGCGTGGCCAGAGCGTCCAGACCGTGGCCGCCGAACGCGTCCAGGAACAAGGCGCCCAAACGGCTTACGGCGGTGTCGCCGGCTCGGCTTCGCAGTCGGGCAGCCATGCAAAGGCCACGGGCCCGCAATCGGTTTTCTTCGGCCAGTAAGTCGCGCCGAAGTCTCCGATTCGTTGCTGAGCCGCCCGCGAGTCGGGCGGCCTGAAAGCCGGATGTCGTTGCGACGTCCGGCTTTTTGCTTTTCTGCGGCCGTTCTGTTTCTTTCCCGTGCGCCGCTCAGGAAGCGGCGCGCAGGCGCTTGTCGATCGCTTCGCGAATGCGATCGAAGGCCGCGTCGAAGGCGTTGTCCTGGGTCGGAAAGCGGCCAGCGGCGATGCCGTCGACCGGCACGTTGGCGTTTTCGGCGTCCGTGAGGCTCTGGATGATCTGCGTCGAGACGAAAAAACCGGCTTCGTGATCGCCGTCCACGCCGGCTGTCATGTCGAAACCCATGTATTCGTAGCTGCGTCGGTTTTCCATGCCGATTTCTCCTGGTAGGCGCACGTGCGGATTCTGGCACGTCTGTCGCCGAGCGACGCCGCGACCGCCGCGGCGCATTGCGCCACTTGCGGAAGCATGCGGTCGTATTCTGCAACTCCTGAAAAATTTCCCGCGTCGTGGTAGTTTCGGCGCTCCCCAACCGAACTGATGGACAACGTTTCCATGGAATACCGCACACTCGGCGAGACCGACGTCAAGGTGAGCCTGATCGGGCTCGGCACGATGACGTGGGGCGAGCAGAACACGGAGCGCGAGGCGCATGCGCAGATCGACTACGCGCTCGACCAGGGCGTCACGCTGATCGATGCCGCTGAAATGTACCCCGTGCCGCCGCGCCCGGAGACACAGGGACAGACCGAGCGCTTCATCGGAACGTGGCTCGCGCAGCATCGCGCGGCGCGCGAGCGTATCGTGCTCGCCACCAAGATTGCAGGCCCGGCGCGCCAGCCGCACAATCCGCAGCACATTCGCGGGCCGCAGAACCAGTTCGACCGCAAGAACCTGACAGAAGCGCTCGACGGCAGCCTGAAGCGCCTGCAGACGGACTACGTCGACCTGTATCAGCTGCACTGGCCCGATCGCAGCACGATGACGTTCGGCCGCAGCATGTACCCGTATCTCGACGATGCATACACGGTGCCGATCGAGGAAACGCTCAGCGTGCTCGCCGATTTCGTGAAGGCGGGCAAGATCCGCCATATCGGCGTGTCGAACGAAACGCCGTGGGGCGTCGCGCAGTTCCTGCGTGCGGCCGAAAAGCTCGGGCTGCCGCGCATCGTCAGCATCCAGAATCCGTACAGCCTGCTCAACCGGACGTTCGAGAGCGGCCTGTCCGAATTCGCGCACCGCGAAGCCGTGGGCCTGCTCGCGTATTCGCCGCTCGCGTTCGGCTGGCTTTCGGGCAAGTACGAGGGTGGGGCGCGTCCCGAAGGCGCGCGCATCACGCGGTTCGAGCGCTTCAAGCGCTACAGCAAGCCGGAATCGGCGGCCGCAACGACGCGTTACGTGGAACTCGCCCGCGCCCATGGCTACACGCCTGCGCAGTTCGCGCTCGCGTTCGTCAACAGCCGGCCGTTCCTCACCAGCAATCTGATCGGCGCGACCTCGCTCGAGCAGTTGAAGGAAAACATCGCCAGCGCCGACGTCAAGCTCACCCCCGAAGTGCTCGCGCAGATCGACGCGCTGCACGAGCGGCAGCCGAATCCGGCCCCTTAAAGGGAAAGCGGCAAACCGCGCTGTCCCTCACCGGGCCGCGCGGCGTCGCGTGAGGCGCCAACGCAGCAAAGGCGTTGGCGATTCGCAAGGCATACACTACGATCCAGCATGCGCCGCCGGGGCGCCATCACGCCTCGCGTGACGGCGCCCCGTCGGCCGTTCATACGCTCAATCCCGGAGAATTTTTACAATGACGAGCGCACGTCCAGCGCAATCGCCCCCGTCTTACGGCTGGCCCATTTTTATTTTGCTGGCGGTGGCCGGCCTCTTCTACGTGAAGTGGTTCCCGTACTATCACCGCGCATTTACCGCCGAGGAGACGCACTCCATCGGCAAATCGATCCTGATGGGCGGCGCGGCCACCGCCCCCGATCCCTCGTTCTCCGCCGCGCTCGATTACGCCTACGCCTATGGCAAGGCGATCTGGCAGGCCATGGTGCTCGGCCTGCTGCTCGGTTCCGGCGTGCAGGCGCTCCTGCCCGTGCAATGGGTCGCGCGCGTGCTTGGCCGACGCGGCTTCGGCAGCGTCGCGGCGGGCAGCCTGCTCGCCGTGCCCGGCATGATGTGCACCTGCTGCGCCGCGCCCGTGGTCGTGGGCCTGCGCGCGCGCAATGCGTCGGCTGGTGGCGCGATTGCGTTCTGGCTCGGCAACTCCGTGCTCAATCCCGCGACGCTCGTGTTCATGGGCTTCGTGCTCGGCTGGCAGTGGAGTGCGCTGCGTCTCACGCTGGGCCTGCTGATGGTGTTCGGCCTCGGCTGGGTCTGCAACCGGCTCGTGACGCCCGAGGAATCGCGTGCCGCCGACGATCGCCTCGCGCAACTCGCCCAGCAGCAGGCCGAAGGCGGCAACGTCTTCGTGCGCTGGGCGCGCATCTTTGCGCGCATGGCCGTGCGGCTGGTGCCGGAATACATCGTGCTGGTGCTGTTGCTTGGCGCCGCTCGCGCATGGCTGTTCCCGCATATCGGCCCGGAAATCACGAGCGGCCTTGGCTGGATCGTCACGTTCGCCGTGGTCGGCATGCTGTTCGTGATTCCTACGGCCGGCGAGGTGCCGATCATCCAGGCGATGCTGGCGCTCGGCATGGGTGTGGGTCCCGCGGGCGCGCTGCTGATGACGCTGCCGCCCGTGAGCGTGCCGTCGTTCGCGATGCTGGCGGGCTCGTTCCGGCCGCGCATGCTCGCGGTCGTGGGCACGACGGTGGTGTTCTTCGGCATCGCCGCCGGGGTCGCGGCGGTGGCGCTAGGCTTCTAGGGACGCCGGGACGAGGCAGGCGCCATGCGTTCAGCGTTGGCATTCTTGTAATACGCGGGCGGTTCGCCGTCCGCCACGGAGCGGGCCGCGGCCCGAAAACCAGCATGGCAAAGCAAAAAACCAATCCGAAACTCGAGCAGGCGCTCACGCGCGGCGATCTCGCCATTCGCCAGGCCAATTCGGCACGTGCCACGGCGGTGCTTCGTGCACTCGGCAAGATGATCGTCGAGGCTTCGGCCACCATCGGCGTCGAGGCGGATACTTCGATCCCCGACGGCGATCGCATCTACGACCCGGCCGACGGTCTCTGGCCGCAGTCGCTGCTGGTCTCGCTCGATGGCCCGGTGGAGGAGTCGGATCCCGAAGAGATCCGCACGGTGCGCTTGCTCGCCCAGACCCAATCGACGATGTTCCGCGTGGAATGGCATCGCGCCGACGGCAAGGTCGGCCGCCAGGAAGGCGGCCCGTTCGCGACGGTCGCGTTTATTTCGGACGTCGATATTCCCTGGGGCGACGACGAGGACTGAACGCCGCGCTATGGGGTGTCAGCGCATCATGCGCCGGCGGAACAGCACGGATGCGATCGCGAAGGGCACCACTACGTAGATCGCGAGTACGAGCAGGTGCAGGCCGGCCTGCTCGACAGGCCGGTCGAGCATGGCGGGGCGGATCAACGCAACGGCATGCGCGAGCGGTAGCATCAACGTGATGTGCTGCGCGGCGGCGGGCAGTTGCGCGATCGGAAAGAACACGCCGGAGAGCAGCAGCATCGGCGTGAGCACGAGCGTCTGATAGAACATGAAGAAGTCGTAGGACGGTGCGAGCGCGGTGACGATCATCGCGCAGCTCGCGAACGCGAGGCCCGCGAGCGCGATCACGGGCAGCGCGAGCAGCATGGAAGGAAAGCTCGCGTAGCCGAGCAGGCCCGCCACCACCATGATCGCCACGCCCGATAGCATCGACTTGCTCGCGGCCCACATCACCTCGCCGAGCACCACGTCGCCGAGCGTGAGCGGCGTGTGCATGATCGCTTCCCAAGTGCGCTGCACGTGCATACGCGAGAAGCCCGAGTACATCGACTCGAAGCTCGCCGACATCATCACCGAAGACGACACCGTGCCTGCCGCGAGAAACGCGATGTACGAGACGCCGTCGACGTGCCCGACCATCAGCCCGAGCCCGAAGCCCAGACCGAAGAGATAGATCATCGGATCGGCGAGATTGCCGAACATCGACGCGAGGGCGAGCTTGCGCCAGACCAGATAGTTGCGCCGCCATACGGCCATCCAGTGCGTCGCGTTCGAAGGCAGCGCAGCGCGCGGCTCGCGCACGCTCGCATGTTCGGGGCGCGAGGGCGTCGGGTTGTTGGTGCGTGTCTGCATGGTGTCCTTGGCGATTCGTACGCGGGCGTTGATCCTGCCGCCGTTAATCCTGCATCTCGCGGCCCGTGAGCCGCAGGAACACGTCTTCGAGATTCGCGGGCCGGTGCAGATAGCGCAAATCAGAGCGATGGCGCAGCTTCGCATGGACAGGCGCAGGGTCGTCGACATAACAGAACAGCGTCTCGCCGCTGATCTCGGTGCGCTTCGCGTCGGCCGCAAGTTCATCGCGCAACGCGACCGGGTCCGGTCCGTACACCTCGATCACATCGCAGCCGATCTCCGATTCGATCAGCGCCTTGGGTGCGCCCTCGGCGATCTTGCGGCCTTCCTCGATCACGCAGACCCGATTGCAAAGCCGTTCGGCCTCCTCCATGAAATGCGTGGTGAGGAGAATCGTTTTGCCGCGCGCGAGCAGCGAGCGCAGCCGCTCCCAGATCAGATGCCGTGCCTGTGGATCGAGGCCCGTAGTGGGCTCGTCCATCACAAGCACGTCCGGGTCGTTCACGAGCGCGCGCGCGAGTGTGAGACGTCGACGCATGCCGCCTGAGAGTTCGCCCACGCGTGCGTCGGCCTTGCTTTCGAGGCGCGCGAATTCGAGCAACGGCGCGACGAGCTCGCGCGTTTCGCGCGCGGACAAGCCGAAGTAGCGGCCGAACACGAGCAGGTTCTCGCGCACGGTGAAGTCGGGGTCGAGATTGTCGAACTGCGGCACCACCCCCACGCGCTGGCGGGCGTGGCGCGCGCGCGCCGGCACCGGCTCGCCGCACAGGCTGATGCGACCCGCATCGGGCGAAACGATGCCGAGCAGCATGCGCAGTGTCGTGGTTTTTCCCGCGCCGTTCGGGCCGAGCAGTCCGAAGCACTCGCCGGGAACGACGTCGAACGACAGGCCGTTGACGACCGTCCTGTCTCCATAATGTTTGATGACCTGCTCGAATTCGATGGCGGGTGCGGGCATGGACCGGTTGAACGTGAGTCGATCGGGCATCGCGCGAGTCGCTCGAAGTACCGAACGAAAAATCGCACGAAACGAGGCGGCCCATTTTAGTGCATTGCTGCGCGGCGGGTCGGGCGTCGCTCACAAGTGTTTTGACGATGCACGAGGTAAATGCATGTCGCGGCAAGCATCCAGCACTGTGCAAGATGCATGCGCCGATTGGGACGCGCCTGGCGTTTTTCGATGCACACCTGGCGTTTTCCAGCCCTTGCGTGTGGAATTGCGGCGCACCATCATGAGAATCGCACAGCCTGCAAATCACGCGGGCGGGGAGAAGCGATCATGGCGAGCTATAAAAAAATTCTGCTCTGTTACGACGGCTCGCGCGAAGGCCGCAAGGCGCTGCGGTGCGGCGCCGATCTTGCACTCGATCTGCAGGCCGAGACGCACTTGCTCTCGGTCGTCGACATGCGTTCGACGATCGCCCAGAGCGCCGGCCTGTTGACCGACGTGGCCTGCGGCCGCTTCGAGGAAACGGCGCGCGAGATTCTTCAGGAAGGCGTGGACTGGCTAACTGAGCGCGGCGTGCGCGCTCAGGGGCATTTCGCGTTCGGTCATCCGATCGACGAAATCGCGAATCTGGCCAACGAGCTGAATGCCGACCTCGTGGTGGTGGGCCACCGCTGCCGCACAGGGCTCTCGCGTTGGTGGATGGGCGCCGGCAACACGCCGCTGCTCGACCGCGTTTCGTGCAGCATTCTCGTGGCGTGTTCGTCGGCGGCTGAGGAAAAGCAGCAGCAAGCCGCCGCGTAGGGGATCGAGCGGGCCGGCTCGCCTGGAACCGGCCTGTTAGCGCTGCCACTGCCGATCTGTCTCAGTTCGAGACGTTTCCTTCGCTTAGCTCGACCGCCGAGAGCTTCCACGAGAAGAGCCCGTGACGCTGCAGGATGGCGGCGTAGTGCTCGCCCGTACTGCCGCGGTCCCACGTGAGCGCGAACTCATTGAGGCCGCGATAGCCCGCCGTGGTCACCGGCCGCGCCTCGGGCGCGGGGGTGCCGGATACGGCCGGGGCCGGTGGCGCGGCGGAGGCGGGTGCCGATTGCGGCGGCTCTGCCGATTGCGCGGATGGCGCGCCGGATTCCGCTGGCGGCGGCGCGTGTGGCCGGTCGCCGGGCTTGCCCGTCGGCGGCATGCCATCGAGCAGGGCGGCCACGCCTTCCGGTGTGGCGTAGGCATCCACGAGCGGACTAATCAGTGCCGCGCCAATTACGGCGCCGAGGATCAGCAACGGATTGCTGCTGTGCTGCCCCTCGACGCGCCGGTGCAGCATCTCGCCCACCTGCTGTTTCAGGCTCAGGCGCAGCGCAGGGTAATCGACGTATTCGTTGAGCGCGACGGCGTCACGCGCGTCGGCCGCGGCTTTCATGTGTTTCACCGCGATATAGGGCGACGCATAGGCGTAGCCGATCGCGGCAACGACCATTGCGACGGCGACCGTGATCGCAACGGGCTTTTTCCAGCCTTGGGTCTTGCGCGGGGTAGAGAGAGATTCCGTCATCGGCATAGGGCAAATCGTTTAAACACGGTGTTGACCGCAAACCGGGCCAAACGATCCCGCCCGTAACCTCTTCTCACATTTGGGCAGCGTTGCTGCTTACTTCGCGAGTGCCGCGGGCAGGTCGCTGTGCTGCTCGGCGATGCAGCGGTCGATTGCGCGGCAAACCGCGTCGACCGTGCCGACTAGGATGAGCCGCGACGGACCCTGATAGACGCGCACGGGCGCGCGGCGCATGGGCTGTTCGGTGTTGAGCGTGCTGTTGAGCGACACGCGCGCAAACGCCGGCTGTGCCGAGGGCAGCACGGGCAGGTCGGCTGCGCTGGCCGCCACCATCTCAGGCGAGTCTTCGAAGAGCGAGCCGCTCAGTGCGGCAGCCGAATCGCGGACTTCGCGGACCGCGCACGAGGCGATTCCACGGAGATGGCGAAGGCGGCCGAATTGGCGGAAGGGCAGCAGGCGGGCAAGACGTTCCATGACTCTCTCCAGGTATGCGCAGATGGTGCGCAAACAATGTGCAAACCGCGCTCAGACGGATTCCTTAGAATTCGGTGGGGCGGATCAGCCCGACCGCGATGCCTTCGAGCGCGAATTCCGCGCTGCCGGCCTCGACGAAAATATTGTCGTAATCGGGGTTCTCGGCGATCAGCTCGAGCCCGTTCGGACGGCGCTTCAGGCGCTTGACGGTCACGTCGTCGCCGAGGCGCGCCACGATGATCTGGCCGTCTTTCGCTTCGGCCTTTTTCTGCACGGCGAGCAGGTCGCCGTCGAGGATGCCGGCGTCGCGCATGGAAAGGCCGCGCACCTTCAACAGGTAGTCGGGGCGGCTCGAGAAGAGCGCCGGGTCGCACATGTAGTTCTGCGAGATGTGCTCCTGCGCGAGGATCGGGCTACCCGCAGCGACGCGGCCGACGAGCGGCAGCGAGAGCTGCATGATGCTCGGGTGCGGGAGCGTGAACTGGTGCGGCAGGTCGTCGGGCCCCGGCACGAGGCGGATGCCGCGCGAGGCGCCCGCAGCCAGTTCGATCACGCCCTTGCGCGCCAGCGCACGCAGATGCTCCTCCGCGGAGTTGGCGGAGCTGAAGCCGAGTTCCGCCGCGATCTCGGCGCGCGTGGGCGGAAAGCCCGTGCGCTCGATGGCCCGGCGAACCAGATCGAAAACCTGCTGCTGTCGTGCGGTGAGTTTGGTCATGGCGCCACTGTATGTTTGAACAGGTAACTGTATTTTTATACAGTACTCGCCACTTTTCAAGTGTTACTTGAAGTTCATCGACTGAACGTTGCCATCAGGCCGTTTTCCCGTGTTTGCGCGGATGAAACCGCGCTCTAACAGCGACTTCCTCTGTCCTTACCACTTTTGCGTATTAAAAAATAAGAAAACATCATTTTTAATAATGTAAGGGGATCGCTAGACTGGCCTCCATCGTTAGCTGCGGTTTCATCAATGAGCGCAAACGAGCACACACGAGAACGGAGAACAGATAGATGGGCACGACACATACGGGGCGCGCGGGCTGGCTGAAAACACTGGCGGCAAAACTGGTCATCGGCGTTGCGCCGCTCGTCGGCGTCACGGCGATGGCGGCTATGGTGCCGCTGGCCGCTCACGCGGATACATCGCTGCTCAACGTCTCCTACGATCCGACGCGCGAGCTGTACCAGGACATCAACGAAGCCTTCATCAAGCAGTGGAAGGCGAAGACGGGCGAAACGCTCACCATCAAACAGTCGCATGGCGGCTCGGGCGCACAGGCGCGCTCGGTGCTCGACGGTCTGCAGGCCGACGTCGCGACGCTCGCGCTGGCATGGGACATCGACGCGCTCGCCAACAAGGGCATCGTCGCGAAGGACTGGCAAAAGCGCCTGCCCGACAACGCCTCGCCATACACGTCGACCATCGTGTTCCTCGTGCGCAAGGGCAACCCCAGGCACATCAAGGACTGGGACGATCTGACCAAGCCGGGTGTCTCGATCGTCACGCCGAATCCGAAGACCTCGGGCGGCGCGCGCTGGAACTATCTCGCGGCGTGGGCGTATGCGCTGCACCAGCCGGGCGGCAACGAGCAGAAGGCGAAGGACTTTGTCACGAAGCTCTACAAGAACGCGGGCGTGCTCGACTCGGGCGCGCGGGGAGCCACGACGAGCTTCGTGCAGCGCGGCATCGGCGATGTGCTGATCGCATGGGAAAACGAAGCATTTCTCTCGCTCAAGGAGTTCGGCCCGGACAAGTTCGAGATCGTGGTGCCTTCGGTGAGCATTCTGGCTGAGCCGCCGGTTGCCGTGGTGGACAAGGTCGTCGACAAGAAGGGCACGCGCAAGGAGGCCGAAGCCTACCTGCAGTTCCTCTATAGCGAAGAGGGCCAGGAGATCGCCGCGAAGAACTTCTACCGTCCGCGTTCGGACAAGGTCCCGGCGGCGCTCACGGCGAAGTTTCCGAAGCTCAAGCTCTACACGGTCGACGACACGTTCGGCGGCTGGCCCAACGCGCAGAAGACGCATT
The DNA here is from genome assembly GCF_040948675.1 of Paraburkholderia sp. BR14312. Taxonomy (NCBI): domain Bacteria; kingdom Pseudomonadati; phylum Pseudomonadota; class Betaproteobacteria; order Burkholderiales; family Burkholderiaceae; genus Paraburkholderia; species Paraburkholderia sp. BR14312. The sequence goes on along the minus strand of NZ_JBFPKI010000007.1, from coordinate 287,906 downwards.
TCGCGGATGGCGGCGTGTTCGATTCGATCTATCAGCCGCAGTAAAGCTGTCGAGCAGTCAAGCAGCAGGCGGTCAAGCAGTAAGCGGTCCGCATAACGACGTGATCGCATAACAACGAAGCGCGCCTACGGGCGCGCTTTTCGGCGCGAATCTGCAACGCACGAATCGCGCAACCCATGTCTGGACGATGAGCATGACAACGTTTCGATTGCGCAAGCCCAGTGCGCTGCCTGGCTTCGGTTTGACGCTTGGCATCACGGTGGCCTATCTGAGCCTCGTGGTGCTCATTCCGCTTGCCGCCACCTTTCTCAAGACGGCGACACTCGACTGGAGCCAGTTCGTGCGCGCCGTGTGGTCGCCGCGCGTGATCGCGTCGTACCGGCTCACGTTCACCGCCGCGCTCGGCGGGGCGCTGATCAACGCGGTATTCGGCTTCCTGCTCGCGTGGGTGCTCGTGCGCTATAGGTTTCCGTTCAAACGGGTGATCGATGCGCTCGTCGATCTGCCGTTCGCGCTCCCGACTTCCGTGGCGGGCATTTCGCTCGCCGCCGTGTATGCCGGCAATGGCTGGATCGGCCAGTTCCTGCAGCCGCTCGGTCTGAAGATCGCCTTCACGCCGCTCGGCGTGCTCGTGGCGCTGACCTTCATCGGCTTGCCGTTCGTCGTGCGCACGGTGCAGCCGGTGCTCGAGGACTTCGAGCGCGAACAGGAAGAGGCCGCTGCGTGCCTCGGCGCCTCGCGCTGGCTCACGTTCCGCCGTGTCGTGCTGCCCGCGGTGCTGCCGGCGCTCCTCACGGGTTTCGCGCTCGCGTTCGCGCGTGCGCTGGGCGAGTACGGCTCGGTCATCTTCATCGCCGGCAACGTGCCGATGAAGTCGGAGATTACGTCGCTGCTCATCATCACCAAGCTCGAGCAGTACGACTATGCGGGCGCAACGGCGCTTGCCGTGATGATGCTCTGCGTCTCGTTCGTCATGCTGCTGCTCATCAATTCGCTGCAGTGGTATTTGCAGCGCCGCACGAGCCGGGGTGTAACGGCCGGCAGCGCGCCGAATGCCGTGGTGGCCGCAACCGTCGCGGGAGGTGCGTAATGAGCACGCGGCCGCAACAACGAAGTACGCGCCGGCCGGACCCGGTCACCGAATCACCGTGGGTGCGCTGGCTGCTGACCGGCATTGCGCTCGCGTTTCTCGCGCTGTTTCTCGTGGTGCCGCTCGTCGCGGTGTTCTGGCAGGCGCTGTCGAAGGGTATCGGCTTCTACTTCACGTCGCTCGTCGATCCCGACGCGCTCTCCGCGATCAAGCTCACGCTCATCACCGCGGCGATCGCGGTGCCGTTGAATCTGGGCTTCGGCCTCGCGGCGTCGTGGGCGATCGCGAAGTTCGAGTTTCGCGGCAAGGCGCTGCTCACCACGCTGATCGACCTGCCGTTTTCAGTTTCGCCCGTGATTTCAGGTCTCATCTACGTGCTGCTGTTCGGCGCGCAGGGCTGGCTCGGGCCGTGGCTCGAAGACCGCAACGTGCAGATCATCTTCGCGGTGCCGGGTATCGTGCTCGCCACCATCTTCGTGACGTTCCCGTTCGTCGCGCGCGAGCTGATTCCGCTGATGCAGGCGCAGGGCAACGACGAAGAAGAGGCCGCCCACGTGCTGGGCGCCTCGGGCTGGCAGATGTTCCGCCGCGTGACGCTGCCCAATATCCGCTGGGGTCTGCTGTACGGCGTGATTCTCTGCAACGCGCGCGCCATGGGCGAGTTCGGCGCGGTGTCGGTGGTGTCGGGTCATATTCGCGGCCAGACCGACACGATGCCGCTGCACGTCGAGATTCTTTACAACGAGTACAACTTCGCGGCGGCGTTCGCCGTGGCATCGCTGCTCGCGTTGCTCGCGCTCGTCACGCTCGGCCTGAAGCTGCTCGCGGAGCGCCGCCTTTCGGCGGAACTGCGCGGCGCGGACGAGATTCCCGCCTACGCCGGCCCGCAACCCGTGGCCGTGCAACATGTTTCACAACACGCAGCGCCTCGCGCCGTGCGCCAACCGATTCAAGTAGGGGAGCAGTAAACATGGGCATCACCGTCAGCAATCTGCACAAGCGCTTCGGCGACTTCACCGCCCTCGACAACGTCTCGCTCGACTTTCCGCCGGGCGAACTGGTTGCGCTGCTCGGACCTTCCGGTTGTGGCAAGACCACGCTCCTGCGCGTCATTGCGGGCCTCGAATACGCCGACGCGGGCCAGGTCGTGCTGCAAGGCCAGGACGTGGGCGAGGTGGGCGCGCGCGAGCGCCAGGTGGGCTTCGTGTTCCAGCATTACGCACTGTTCCGCCACATGACGGTGTTCGAGAACGTGGCGTTCGGCCTGCGCGTGAAGCCGCGCAGCGAGCGGCCCTCGGAGGCCGTGATTCGCGAGAAGGTGCATGAACTGCTCAAGCTCGTGCAGCTCGACTGGCTCGCGCAGCGCTATCCGTCCGAGCTGTCGGGCGGCCAGCGTCAGCGCATCGCGCTTGCGCGCGCGCTCGCCGTCGAGCCGAAGGTGCTGCTGCTCGACGAACCGTTCGGCGCGCTCGACGCCAAGGTTCGCAAGGAGTTGCGCTCGTGGCTGCGTCGCCTGCACGACGACCTGCATATCTCGACGATCTTCGTCACGCACGACCAGGAGGAAGCGCTCGAGGTGGCCGATCGCATCGTCGTGATGAATCATGGGCACGTGGAGCAGGTCGGTAGCCCGCAGGACGTCTATGATCATCCGCAGACGGCCTTCGTCTACGAGTTCCTGGGCGCCGCGAACCGGCTGCGCGGTAGCGTCGATGCACGCGGTTTCGTCGCCGAGGGCGCGGCGCAGCCGATCTCCGTGCACGCGAGCTTCGAAGGCCCCGCGCTCGCCTACGTGCGGCCGCACGACCTCGTGCTGCACCGCGAAGCGAGCGATCATCGCGACGGCATCGTCGTCGACGTGCGCCGCGTGGTGACGCTGGGCGGCTCGGTGCGCGTGGAGCTGGAAAGCCGCACGGGCGGCGCGCTCGAAGCCGAGCTCGACCGCGAGTCGTGGCGTGCGCTGGGCCTTTCGGTCGGCGAGGGCGTGACGGCCGTGCCGCGCGGACTTCGCGTATTTCCGGCGCAATGAGCGCTGTAAAAAGCGGCGCAGCAAGCGTTACAGTGCTCACATCGACAAAAACGAATAATCGGTCAGCAGTCCCGGAGAGAAGACCATGAATTTTCAGCAGTTGCGTTTCGTGCGCGAAGCCGTACGGCAGAACATGAACCTGACCGAAGTGGCGAACGTGCTGTATACGTCGCAATCAGGCGTTTCCAAGCAGATCAAGGATCTCGAAGACGAGCTCGGCGTGGACATTTTCATTCGCCGCGGCAAGCGCCTGACCGGCCTCACGGAGCCTGGCAAGGCCGTGCATCAGCTGATCGAGCGCATGCTGCTCGACGCCGAGAACCTGCGCCGCGTGGCGCGCCAGTTCGCGGACCAGGACAGCGGCCACCTCGTGGTCGCGACGACGCACACGCAGGCGCGTTACGCGCTGCCTAAGGTCGTGCACCGGTTCCGCGAAGTGTTTCCGAAGGTCCATCTCGCGTTGCGTCAGGGCAATCCGCAGCAGATCGCGCAGATGATCATCAACGGCGAGGCCGACATCGGCATCTCGACCGAGGCGCTCGACCGCTTCCCCGACATCGTCACGTTCCCGTGCTACTCGTGGCATCACGTGGTGGTCGTGCCGAAGTCGCATCCGCTCGTGGGCCGCGAAAATCTCACGCTCGAAGACGTGGCCGAGTATCCGGTCATCACCTACGACCAGGACTTCACGGGCCGCTCGCACATCGACCAGGCGTTCGCGAAAGCGAGCGTGGTGCCCGACGTGGTGCTGACCGCCATCGACGCGGACGTGATCAAGACCTACGTCGAACTCGGCATGGGCGTGGGCATCGTCGCGGCGATGGCCTACGACCCGAAGCGCGACAGCGAACTCGTCGCGCTCGACACGGAGCATCTCTTCGATGCGAGCACGACGCGAGTGGGCCTGCGCAAGGGCGCATTCCTGCGCCAGTACGCGTACCGGCTCATCGAAATGTTCGCGCCGCAGCTCACCGAGCAGCAGATCGCGAGCCAGCTGCGCGAGGCAACCTGAAAAGCGCGCTGATTTTCTCGGCGGGCGGCGGATCGCTTAAAATCGCCGCCATGAATACTTCCACTTCCTCTTCAGCGGCGGCGCCCAGGGCGCTGCCGCGCATTGCCGTGCTCGCCACGGGCGGCACGATTGCGGGCTCCGCCGCGGACGCCGCGAACACCGCGGGCTACCAGGCCGGCGTGATCGGCGTCGCGCAGCTGCTCGCAGCCGTGCCGGGCCTCGACGCCATCGCCCAGATCCATGCCGAGCAGGTCGCGAGCATCGACAGCAAGGACATGTCGCTTGCGCTGTGGACTACGCTCGCGCAGCGCGTGAACGAACTGCTGGCCAGCGACGAGATCGACGGCGTGGTGATCACGCACGGCACGGATACGCTCGAAGAAACCGCGTACCTGCTGCATCTCACGGTGAAGAGCGCGAAGCCATGTATCTTGACGGCCGCCATGCGGCCCGCCACGGCGCTTTCCGCCGACGGCCCGCTCAATCTGCTCAATGCCGTCACGCTCGCGGCGAGCGAGGCGGCGGCGGGACAGGGCGTGCTGGTGGCGTTCAATAACCGCATTCATTGCGCACGCGACGTCGCGAAGATCAGCACCTATGCGGTGGATGCATTCCAGTCGCCGGAAATCGGCGCGCTGGGCTGGGTGCAGGATGGGCGCGTGGAATTCCAGCGCCGCGCGCTGCGCCCGCATACGGTCGATGCGCCGTTCACGGCACCGGTCCAATGGCCGCAGGTCGAGATCGTGACGAGCTACGCGGGCGTGTCGCGCGCGGCGGTCGAAGCACTCTTTGCCGCCGGTGTGGATGGGTTCGTCGTGGCCGGCACGGGCAACGGCTCGATTCACGGCGCGTTGCAGCAGTCGCTGGCCGAAGCGGCCGCCAAGGGCGTGGCCGTCGTGCGCGCCTCGCGCGTCGGCTCGGGCCACGTGATGCACAACGGCGCGGCCAAGGACGATACGCTCGGCTTCGTGTCTTCGGGCACGCTTAGCCCGTACAAGGCGCGTGTGCTGCTGCTGCTCGCGCTGGCGGCTGGCACGACCGACAAGGCGGGGCTGCAGGGCGTGTTCGACACGTACTGAGCCTGGCCGCGTACAAAGTAAAACGGGCCTGGCGGATCGCTCCGCCAGGCCCGTTTCGTTTCTGGCCCTGTTCGTGTGTCGCCGCACTTACTGCAGCGGCGGAATCACGAGCACCTGACCCGGATAGATCTTGTCCGGGCTCTTGAGCATCGGCGTGTTCGCCTCGAAGATCGCGTCGTTCTTCGCGCCGCTGCCATAGTACTTTTCGGCGATCTTCCAGAGGTTGTCGCCGGCAACGACCGTGTGGTGCTGCGCTTCGGGCGCGGGGTTGGTCACGGTCATCTGGTCGTCGACCTTGTCGACGTTCTGCACGTTGCCGGCCGCGACGAGGATCTTCTCCTTGGTGGGCTGGTCGGCGGCGTTGCCGGTGACCGTCACCGTGTGCGAGACGCCGTCGTAGGTTACGCCGAGGTTGTCGGCGTCGAGGCCCTGCGAGCGGATATAGGCCGCGATCGCGTCGCCGGCCTTCTGGTTCAGCTCGGCGAGATTCGCAGCGGGGTCTGCCGGTGCGGCAGCGGGTTCCGCGGCGGCGGCCGGCGCGGCAGCCGTGCCGAAGAGTTTTTCGCCTGCTTCCTTGATGAAATTGATAATGCCCATCGATCACACTCCTCACGTGCTGGAAATGACTGGGTGGTCACGCGTCGGGTCCACATTGACCCGTCGGCATGACAGCCCGATGAAAGCACGATTCTAGAAACGCGGTCGCGAACGCGTCCATCGGGGCAGCGTCAAAGAGTGTGAAACCGGGGAAAGAAGAGAGAAGGCAAAGAAAAACGGGCATCCGACACGCGGACACCCGATGACGACGTCTGACCGACCAAGGCTTCCCCGCCGTCACCGGGCGCCGCTTTCGGACCCCACTGGCCGCCCTCAGCCCAGAGCGGCACCGATTTGCCTCGCGACGGTTGCCGCCGCTGCGAAGCGCCCCACGGGAGGCTGATGCACACGCTCGAATGCCTGCGCACCAGCCGGTATGCGTGATCCGGTTCTACAGGCGGTCCGCTCGTTGCGTCGCGCGAACCGCCGTGCTGCTACCTGCTACCGCTGAAACTCAAGCCACCTTCACCTGCGCTTGCGGCTCGGCGATCTCGAAGTTCGCCATGATCTCGAGCGCGCGGATCATGGCCGAGTGGTCCCATGCCTTGCCGCCGTTCGCGGCGCACACGCTGAAGAGCTGCTGCGCGCTCGCGGTATGCGGCAGGGCGATGCCCAGCTTGCGCGCGCCGTCGATCGCGAGGTTCAGGTCCTTCTGGTGCAGTTCGATGCGGAAGCCCGGATTGAACGTGCGCCTGGTCATGCGCTCGCCGTGCACTTCGAGAATGCGCGACGAAGCGAAGCCGCCCATGAGGGCCTTGCGCACGCGCTCGGGGTCCGCGCCCGAACGTGCTGCGAACAGCAGCGCTTCGGCCACGGCCTCGATGTTCAGCGCGACGATGATCTGGTTCGCCACCTTGCAGGTCTGGCCCGCGCCGTTGTCGCCGATGAGCGAAATATTCTTGCCCATCAATTCGAACAGCGGCTTGGCAAGATCGAACGACTTCTGCGGGCCGCCCACCATGATCGTGAGCGTGGCTTCGCGTGCGCCGACTTCACCGCCCGAGACCGGCGCGTCGAGATAGTCGCAGCCGAGCGCGTTGATCTGCTTGGCGAACTGTTGCGTTTCGAGCGGAGAGATCGAGCTCATGTCGATCACGAGCTTGCCGGCCGAGAGACCCTTGGCGACGCCGTCGTCGGCGAACAGGACGTTGGCGACATCAGGCGTGTCCGGCACCATCACGATGACGATGTCCGACACCTTCGCGACAGCCGTCGAATCGGCGACGACTTCGGTTTGCGTGCGCAGGTCGTCGGGCACCGGATACTTGCCGTTCACGGCGAGCGTGTGGCCGCCCTTGATGAGATTGCGCGCCATGTGCGCGCCCATGATGCCGAGTCCGATAAAGCCAATCTTTGCCATCTTGTGTCTCCGTTAAAGCGAATGCGTGAATGTGCGTCGTTGCGTCCGATTGCGGGCTCAGGCGAGTTCGGCGGTGCGCTGCTTCGCGCTGCGCAGCCAGCCGAGGCCTTCGACGGTCGTCGTGCGCGGCTTGTACTCGCAGCCGATGTGGCCTTCGTAGCCGAGCGAGTCGAGCAGATCGAACAGGAACGGGTAGTTGATTTCGCCCGTGCCGGGTTCGTTGCGGCCAGGATTGTCGGCGAGCTGGACGTGGGCGATTTTCGCGAAGTGCTTCTTGATCGTCGCGGCGAGTTCGCCTTCCATACGCTGCATGTGATAGATGTCGTACTGCAGGAAGAGGTTGTCCGAGCCGGTCTTTTCGATCACGTCGAGCGCTTCGCCCGAGCGGTTCAGCGCGAAGCCGGGAATGTCGTACGAATTGCACGGCTCGACCAGCAGGCGGATGCCTTCGCGTTTCAATTCACCCGCGGCGTAGCGCAGGTTCTCGACGATCGTGGCGAGCGCCGTGTCGCGATCGACGCCTGCCGTCGGAATGCCGACGAGGCAGTTCAGTTGCGGCACCTTCAGCGCCTTCGCATAGTCGATCGCGCGGCCCACGCCTTCCTGGAACTCGCCGCGGCGCTCGCGCAGGCAGGCAATGCCGCGCTCGCCCGCTTCCCAGTTGCCGGCGGGCAGGTTGTGGAGGACGAGCTTCAGCCCGTTGACCTCGAGACGCTCGGCCAGGTCGGCGGCCTTGTACGGATACGGGAACAGGAACTCCACGGCGTCGAAGCCCGCTTGTGCGGCCGCTGCGAAGCGGTCGAGGAAGGGCACTTCGTTGAACAGCATGGTGAGGTTCGCGGCGAATTTTGGCATGGTGCTGGGTCTCGCTGGTCGGTCAATGAAAGAAGTCAGGCGGAAGGTCACGCAGTCAATCATTCAGGCAGCGCGCCGATGCCAAGCGCGCCGCTCGTGCTGCGTTGATGCGGGCTCGAGTGCGCTCAGTCGAGGGCATTGATCGCGCTGATGGCAGTCGGCGCGTGCTCGGGTTTTTCGGCCAGTTCCTCGAACTCGTTGATGGCGTCGATCTCGGTGCCCATCGAGATGTTGGTCACACGCTCGAGTATCACTTCGACGACGACCGGCACGCTGTGCTCGGCGGCGAGCGCCTGGGCCTCTTTGAGCGCCGGGGCGATCTCTTCGGGCTTGAACACGCGCAGCGCCTTGCAGCCGAGGCCTTCGGCGACCGTCACGTGATCGACGCCATAGCCGTTCACTTCAGGCGCGTTGATGTTCTCGAACGCGAGCTGCACGCAGAAGTCCATGTCGAACGCGCGCTGCGCCTGGCGGATCAGGCCGAGATACGAGTTATTCACGACGACGTGCACGTACGGCAGCTTGAACTGCGCGCCCACGGCCAGCTCTTCGACCATGAACTGGAAGTCGTAGTCGCCCGAGAGCGCCACGATGGGACGCGTCGGATCGGCTGCGCGCACACCGAGCGCCGCGGGAATCGTCCAGCCGAGCGGGCCCGCCTGGCCGCAGTTGATCCAGTTGCGCGCCTTATACACGTGCAGGAACTGCGCGCCGGCGATCTGCGAAAGGCCGATGGTGCTCACGTAGCAGGTGTCGCGGCCAAACGCCTTGTTCATCTCTTCGTACACGCGTTGCGGCTTGATCGGCGTGTTCTCGAAGTGCGTCTTGCGAAGCATCGTGCGCTTGCGCTCCTGGCAGTCGGCCACCCACGCGCTGCGATCCTTCAGCTTGCCCGCGGCCTTCCATTCCCTGGCGATTTCGACGAACAGTTCGAGTGCGGCCTTCGCGTCCGAGACAATGCCGAGATCCGGGCCGAACACGCGGCCGATCTGCGTCGGTTCGATATCGACGTGCACGAACTTGCGACCCTTCGTGTACACCTCGACGCTGCCCGTATGGCGGTTCGCCCAGCGGTTGCCGATGCCGAGCACGAAGTCGGAGGCGAGCATCGTGGCGTTGCCGTAGCGATGCGAGGTCTGCAGGCCGACCATGCCGGCCATGAGCGGATGGTCGTCGGCAATCGCGCCCCACGACATGAGCGTCGGGATCACGGGCACGCCCACGGTTTCGGCGAACTGCACGAGCAGGTCTTCGGCTGCCGCGTTGAGCACGCCGCCGCCCGAGACGATCAGCGGTTTGTCGCTCGCGTTGAGCAGTTCGAGCGCGGCTTCGATCTGCTTGCGCGTCGCGCGCGGCTTGTAGACCGGCAGCGGCTCGTACGTGTCGATGTCGAATTCGATTTCGGCGAGCTGCACGTCGATCGGCAGATCGACCAGCACCGGACCCGGACGGCCCGAGCGCATCAGATGGAACGCCTGCTGGAACACGCGCGGCACGAGCGCCGGCTCGCGCACGGTGACGGCCCACTTGGTGACGGGCTTGGCGATCGACTCGATGTCGACGGCCTGGAAGTCTTCCTTGTAGAGGCGCGCGCGCGGCGCCTGGCCCGTGATCGCGAGGATCGGAATCGAATCGGCCTGGGCCGAGTAGAGGCCCGTGATCATGTCGGTGCCCGCGGGACCAGAGGTGCCGATACACACGCCGATGTTGCCCGGCGTGGCGCGCGTGTAGCCTTCGGCCATGTGCGAGGCGCCTTCGACGTGGCGCGCCAGCACGTGCGTGATGCCGCCGGCCCTTTTCATCGCCGAATAGAACGGATTGATGGCGGCGCCCGGCACGCCGAAAGCGGTGTCGATGCCTTCTTTTTCGAGCACCAGAACGGCGGCGTCGACGGCTCTCATTTTGGCCATGATTGTCTCCTGAATGTCTCGTATGCGAGGAATGGCGATGCGTTGAGGCCCACTTTAGGGGCGCAGGAAAGGTTTGATAAGATCAGTCCAGGTCGTTTATTCCGAAACAAAAAGTATGGAATGCCGGCGGGAGGGGGCTTTCCGGCTCGCAACCCGACGGGGGAGACACGCAATGGACCGATTCAAGCAGATCGAAACCTTCGTGCGCGTCGCAGACGCGGGCAGCCTCGCGGCGGCGGCGCTCGAGGAAGGTGTTTCGCCGGTGATCCTCGGGCGGCGTATCGACGCGCTGGAGAAGCGTCTCGGCGTGAAGCTCATCTACCGTTCCACGCGGCGGCTCGTAGTGAGCGAGGAGGGCGCGGCCTTTCTCGAACGCTGCCGCGGCCTGCTCGCCGACTGGGATCAGGCCGAAAACGAACTATCCGCCGGGCGCCAGGTGGTGAGCGGCCATCTGATCGTCTCGGCGCCGGCGGCGTTCGGGCGCAAGCACGTCGCGCCGCTCGCGCCCGAGTTCCTCGCCGACAAGCCCGAACTGCAGGTGTCGTTCAATCTCACCGACCGCGTGGTCGATCTGGTGCGCGAGGGCTACGACCTGTCGATCCGCATCGGCGGCGCGGTGGACCCGAACTTCGTCGCCGTGAAGCTCGCCACCAACCGGCGCGTCGTGTGCGGCACGCCCGAATATTTCCGCAAGCACGGGCGGCCGAAAACGCTCGAAGACCTGCCAAACCACAATTGCCTCGCGTTCAACCTGCAGGGCGGCCAGAACCGCGGCTGGTACTTCAGCCGCGGCGGCAAGCTCGTCACCGTGCGCGTGGGCGGCACGCTCGACTGCAACGACGGCGAGCTGCTGCACCGCTGGGTGACCGAGAGCCTCGGCCTTGGCTGGCGTTCGACCTGGGAGATCGACGCCCAGCTCGCGCGCGGCGAACTCGAAACGGTGCTCGACGAATACGCGCTGCCCGATTACGACATCCTCGCGGTGTATCCGCAGCAGCGCTACGTGCCGGCGCGCGTGCGCTACTTCATCGACTACCTCAAGGAGGTCTACGCGCGTCCGGGGTACTGGGCCGGCGCGTAGTCGCGCGTTTCGCATTTATTTTTCGTTTTCGTGCACACGGAGCGGGAATAAACTGGCCCGAGCTTCGGTAGTGCCTGTATGCGGCCACGGTCGCGTAAGCCAAACGAAGACGCGAGGGGACGACGTGGGAGAAACCGCGTACGAGCAGGATGAGGCCGCACGCAGCCGCCGCTTTCAGGCGCTGGCGCTGCCGCATCTCGATGCGGCCTACAACCTCGCGCGCTGGCTCTCGCGTAACCCGGGCGACGCGGAAGATATCGTCCAGGAGGCGTTTCTACGGGCGTTCCGCTTCTTCGACGCGTTTCGCGGCGACGAGGCCCGCCCCTGGCTGCTCGCGATCGTGCGGCGCGTCTGGTACGACGAATGGCGGCGGCGCGCGGGCGCGGAAGAGGTGGCGCCGTTCGACGAGTTGCGCGACGACGCGCCGCTCGAAGGCTGGGAAACGGGCGGCGTCGATCCCGAGACGCTCGCGATCCGCGCCGAAGACACCCGTTATGTGCAGGATGCGCTCAGGCGCCTGCCGGTGGAGTATCGGGAAGTACTGGTGCTGCGCGAGCTGGAGGAGCTGGGTTATCGCGAGATCGCGGCGATCGCCGATCTGCCGCTCGGCACCGTGATGTCGCGGCTCGCGCGTGGCCGCAGACGGTTGGCGACGCTGCTGGCGGCGTACCACGGCGGCGAGCGAAACAGGTCAGCGGCAGGTAGTGCAGTCGGTGAGACTGCAAACGATTCGGTTGTCCGCGGCCCCGGCTGCGCGGACGACAGGGCAGGAGTCGGGGGAAGCAGTCAAGCCAGGAGACCATCCGGCCGGGGGAACGGCGGTCGGTTCCGCGAGGAGCCGGCCGCCGACGGCGGAGCGCCGTTGCGCACTCGCTCTCAAACCGAAGGCCGAACGACGGAGGCGCCCGATGAACTGTAACGAAGCGCGCCCGCTGGTCGACGCGAGCGTCGACCGCGAACTCTCCGCCGCCGACGAATGGCGTGTGCGCGAGCATCTCGCAGGCTGCGAGCCATGCCGGCGTGTCGCCGACGACGCGCAGGCCATCTCTCGAATGACCCGATCCGCGCCATACCACCGTGCGCCGGCTGGGCTGGCTGCGCGTATCGTCGCGGCATTGCCGGCGACGGACGTACCGCCGGCGAAAGCAGTGCCATCGCCAACCCCCGCGCGCGCTTCGGGCGGCTGGCGCGCCTGGCTGCGCAACTGGTGGCCGGGCAGCGGCGGCGGGGCGCGAGGCGAGGCGGGCGGTCGTGGCTGGGGCGCTGCGTCCGTCAACGCGGGGCCGCGCGCGGCCACGCTCGCGTGGTTCGGCTGCGCGGTGTTGATTCTTTGCGCGCTGGCAGTGATTGCCACGCTGCAACTGCGCCGCCCGGCCGCTGAGATGGCCTTCGTCGACGATCTCGTGTCCAGCCACGTGCGGGCCCAGATTTCGGGCCGCGATATCGACGTGATCTCGACCGACCGCCATACCGTGAAGCCGTGGTTCAATGGCCGGATCGACTACGCGCCGCCTGTCTTCGATCTGGCGCAGCAGGGCTTCGCGCTCGCGGGCGGACGTCTCGATTATGTGGGGCGCGAACGCGTCGCCGTGCTCGTCTATCACCATGGCAAGCACGTGATCGATGTCTATGTGTTCCCGCCAGGCGCGAACGGGCCGGCCGTCTCGGGCGCCGTGCCGCAGAGTTCGAGCGAAGGCTACGCACTTCTGCGCTGGCAGGCGGCGGGCATGACCTTGTGGGCGGTGTCGGACGCCGGTGCGGACGCGCTCGACGGCCTGCGCGCGGCGCTCGACGCCCGTCTCGCGGGCGGCGCGAGCGAGGCGGCCGGCAGCTAGGCTGTCGCCTCACACGGCCGCACAGGGGCGCCTTCATGGCGCTCCTCGCCGCGCAAGTCATTGAAAACACGCCCGAATCATCGCCCGAACGCACGATCTGTCTTGCGTGCGTAGCCCATCCGCGCTACAATCTTCGGCTTCTCACTTGCCGCACCGGTTCCGACGCCCGGGTGGCTTAAATCCACAAGGAGTGATACATGCGTCATTACGAAATCGTCTTCATCGTGCATCCCGATCAGAGCGAGCAGGTGCCCGCCATGATCGAGCGCTACAAGAGCACGATCACCTCGCACGGTGGCCAGATCCACCGCATCGAAGACTGGGGCCGTCGTCAACTGGCCTACATGATCGAGAAACTCGCGAAGGCTCACTACGTCTGCATGAACATCGAATGCGACCAGACCACGCTCGACGAACTGGAACACGCGTTCAAGTTCAACGACGCTGTTCTGCGTCACCTCATCGTCAAGATGAAGAAGGCCGAAACCGGCCCGTCGCCGATGATGAAGGAAGTGCAGCGCGAAGAAGCCAAGAAGGCGGCTGCCCAGCCGACCGAAGCGCAGGCTTAAGTACGTAAGCCATCAGGATTCAAGCAAAGTCATAGCCAACCCCGCGTGAACAGGCTTCAACTTACCGCTAGCGTCGTCGAACGCGAACCGGTGCGGTATACCCCCGCCGGCGTTCCGATCGCAAGCGTCACGTTGCAGCATCGCACGGAGGTCGTCGAAGCCGGCATTCCCCGCTTCGTCGAACTCACGATGCCCGCGGTCGCGGCCGGCAAGGCCTGCGGTCTCGTAGAAAGCTGTGAGATGGGCGTGGAAGCGCTCTTCACCGGTTTTCTGGCGAAAAAGCACCGCAATGCGCGAACCCTGGTGTTTCACATCACCGAAATGCAAGGCACAGGAAAGGACTAATCATGCCCCGCCCGACTGGTAAGAAATTCGACAAGCGTCGTCAGCAACAAAACCCGCTCTTCAAGCGCAAGAAGTTCTGCCGCTTCACGGCTGCAAACGTCGAACAAATCGACTACAAGGACCTCGACACGCTGAAGGACTTCATCGGCGAAAACGGCAAGATCACGCCGGCTCGTCTGACGGGTACGAAGGCCCACTATCAGCGTCAGCTGGACACGGCTATCAAGCGCGCGCGTTTCCTCGCGCTGATGCCGTACACCGACCAGCACAAGGCCTAATAAGACGACGCGATAAGGAGCAATAGAATGCAGATCATTCTTCTGGAAAAAGTCGTCAACCTGGGTAACCTCGGCGACATCGTCAAGGTGAAGGACGGTTACGCACGTAACTTCCTGATCCCGAACAAGAAGGCACGCCGTGCTACGAAGGACGCAATCGCTGAATTCGAAGTCCGCCGCGCAGAACTCGAAAAGGTCGCCGCTGAAAAGCTGGCAGCAGCGCAAGCCGAAGGCGAAAAGCTGAACGGCCTGACCGTCCAGATCGGCCAGAAGGCCGGCGTGGACGGCCGCCTGTTCGGTTCGGTCACGAACGCGGACATCGCCGTTGCGCTCACGAAGCAAGGCTTCGCAGTGGAAAAGGCGCAAGTGCGCCTGCCGGAAGGCCCGCTGAAGATGGTGGGCGACCACCCGGTGCAGGTTGCACTGCACACCGACGTCCTCGTCGACGTCACGGTGTCGGTGCTCGGCGAGCACGCCTAAGTACCCACGTGCGGCCCTCACGGGCCGCACGGTTTGACGCAAGACTCAGGAAGGGCAGGAGCCGCAGGGCTTCTGCCTTTTTTGTTGTGCGCGGCCTGGACGCTACGCGCGTTGCAAGTTTTCAAGCTTGTTCGAGGCACCCCCTTGTCCGATAATTGCCCTCCATGAACGCTCCGAAAGATCCCCAACTCGACTCGCTGAAAGTCCCGCCGCATTCGATCGAAGCCGAGCAATCGGTGCTCGGCGGCCTGCTGCTGGATAACGGCGCATGGGACCGGATTGCCGACTTCCTCTCGCAAAGCGACTTCTATCGCTACGATCACCGCATCATTTTCGAGCATATTGGCCGGCTGATCGCCGCCACGCGCCCGGCCGACGTGGTGACGGTGTACGAGGCGCTCGGCACCTCGGGCAAAGCGGATGACGTGGGCGGGCTCGCATACCTGAACGCGCTCGCGCAGAACACGCCGAGCGCCGCGAATATTCGCCGCTACGCGGAAATCGTGCGTGACCGTGCGGTGCTGCGCCGGCTCGTGTCCGTCGCCGACGAAATTTCCGCCGACGCCTTCAACCCGCAGGGCAAGGAAGTGCGCCAGCTGCTCGACGAGGCCGAGTCGAAGGTGTTCTCGATCGCCGAAGACGGCGCGCGCGGCACCCAGGGCTTCCTCGAGATCGGGCCGCTGCTCACGCAGGTCGTGGAGCGCATCGACACGCTCTATCACACGGCCAACCCGAGCGACGTGACGGGCACGCCTACGGGCTTCATGGACCTCGACCGCATGACGTCGGGCATGCACGGCGGCGAGCTGATCATCGTGGCAGGGCGCCCCTCGATGGGTAAGACCGCGTTCTCGATGAACATCGGCGAGTACGTGGCCGTCGAGTATGGCCTGCCGGTGGCCGTGTTCTCCATGGAAATGCCGGGCACGCAGCTCATCATGCGTATGCTCGGGTCGGTGGGCCGTCTGGATCAGCACCGCATGCGTACGGGCCGTCTGACCGATGAGGATTGGCCGAAGCTCACGCACGCCGTGCAGAAAATGAGCGAGGCGCAGATCTTCATCGACGAAACCGGCGGCCTGAATCCGATGGAATTGCGCTCGCGTGCGCGGCGTCTGTCGCGCCAGTGCGGCAAGCTCGGGCTCATCATCATCGACTACCTGCAGCTGATGAGCGGCTCGGGCACGGGCGAGAACCGTGCGACCGAAATTTCGGAAATTTCGCGCTCGCTCAAGAGCCTGGCGAAGGAACTGGATGTCCCTGTGATCGCGCTCTCGCAGTTGAACCGCGGTCTGGAGCAGCGTCCGAACAAGCGGCCGGTGATGTCGGACCTGCGCGAATCGGGCGCAATCGAACAGGACGCGGACGTCATCCTGTTCATCTATCGCGACGAAGTCTACAACCCCGACAGCCCCGACAAGGGCACGGCCGAAATCATCATCGGCAAGCAGCGTAACGGTCCGATCGGACCCGTTCGCCTCACGTTCCACGGTCAATACACGAAGTTCGATAATTTTGCCGGGGCGCAGACCTTCTACGGCGAATAACGCAAAGCGTTGCGCGGCTTGCGCCAAAGTGGCGCAAATTCCGCGTTGGCGGCTGCCGATCCATGCGGCAGCTCCCGCCTGGCGATACAATATTGCCGTTTTATGACAGCCATCTCTGTCACTTATTTTGCTGCCCGATTGCCGCGAAGTGACCGCGAAGTCACCGCTTCGTGACGGCAATCCGAGACCAATTTCCGGGATACCAATGTTCGGTCGATTCATGCCCACCGAGGGCAAGTTCTTCGAGATTTTCAATGCGCATGCGAAATGCATCGTTTCCGCGAGCCGCGAACTCGAACTCCTGATCGATAACCTCGCTGACGCCGAGGTTCACAAGCAGAATGTGCAGGCCTCCGAAAAGGCCGCCGACAAGCTCACGCACGAGGCGATCGACCTTCTGCACAAGACCTTCATCACACCGCTCGACCGCGACGAGATCCACAAGCTGATCACGACGATGGACGACTGCCTCGACCTGATGGAAGACGTCGCCACGGCCATCTCGCTCTACGACGTGCAAGCCGTGACCGCCGAGGCGAGCCAGCTGGCGCACGTGGTGACGGCCACGGCCGAGCGCGTGCAGCTGGCGGTGGGCCTGCTCTCCGACATGAAGCAGGCGCGCGAGATCCTGCAGGCCTGCGAAGACATCGACCGTCTGGAGTCCGACGCCGACCGCTTGCTGCGCGGGGCCATTTCGAAGCTCTTCCGCGAGGAAGACGACGTCAAGAACCTGATCAAGCTGAAGGCGATCTACGAACTGCTCGAAGCGATCACGGACAAGTGCGAGGATGTCGCGAACATCATCGAAGGCATCGTGCTAGAGAACGCCTGAGCACCCTGCGATGCAATCGATACAACTCGCTCTCTGGGCGGTCGCGACGCTGGTCGCCATCGCTCTCGTCTTCGACTTCATGAACGGCTTTCACGACGCGGCGAATTCCATCGCCACGGTCGTGTCTACGGGCGTTCTGAAGCCGCAGCAGGCGGTGGCTTTTGCTGCCATGTTCAACGTGATCGCCTATTTCGTCTTCCACCTGAAGGTGGCGCAAACGGTAGGCAAGGGCACCATCGACCCCGATATCGTCGACCACTACGTGGTGTTCGGCGCGCTGATGGGCGCGATCGGCTGGAACGTGCTCACCTGGTACTACGGCATTCCATCGAGTTCGTCGCACGCGCTGATCGGCGGCCTCGTGGGGGCGGCGCTCGCGAAGTCGGGCTGGGCCTCGCTCAACTTCGACGGACTCATGAAGACCGTGGCGTTCATCTTCATCTCGCCGCTGCTCGGTTTCATCCTCGGTTCATTCTTCATGCTCACGGTGTCGTGGCTGTACTTCCGCACGCCGCCAAGCAAGGTCGACCGGCGCTTCAGGCGCCTGCAGCTGCTCTCCGCGAGCCTCTATAGCCTCGGCCACGGCGGCAACGACGCGCAGAAGACCATCGGCATCATCTGGATGCTGCTGATCGCAACGGGCTACTCGGCGATCGGTTCGGACGCGCCGCCCATCTGGGTGATCGGCGGCTGCTATCTGTCGATGGGTCTCGGCACGCTGTTCGGCGGCTGGCGCATCGTGCGCACGATGGGGCAGAAGATCACCAGGCTCAAGCCGGTGGGCGGTTTCTGCGCGGAGGCGGGCGGGGCGCTCACGCTTTTCACGGCTTCGTCGCTGGGCATTCCCGTTTCGACCACGCACACGATCACCGGCGCGATTGTCGGCGTTGGCGCGACGCAAAAACTCAGCGCGGTGCGCTGGGGCGTGGCGGGCAACATCGTCTGGGCCTGGGTGCTGACCATACCGGCGTCGGCCACGCTGGCCGCGGCCGCATGGTGGCTCGGTCACCGCTTCATGTAAAAGCTGCGGCGCCTTCGGGCGCCGCAGTGCTTTTGAGGCCTCGCCCACGCGCTGGCGGGCGCTTCAGATCAGCGGCGTGCTCGCCCCATCCATCGGAATGAGCGCGCCGGTGACGTAGCTCGCGCGGCGGCTCGCGAGGAAGAGCGCGACATCGGCAATTTCCTCCGGCTTCGCGTAGCGCCCGAGCGGCACCTTCGATTCGCCGTTCGCCAAGGCCTCTTGCGCACCGACGCCCGTGCGTTGCGCCTCCAGCTGAACGGCCTCCTGCAGCCGCTCCGTGAGCGTGGCGCCGGGGTTGATCGCGTTGATGCGGATGCCATAGCGCGCGTGGTAATGCGCGAGGCCCACGGTCGCGAGCATCAGCGCCGCGTTGGCCGCGCCGCCCGCGATGTGGATGTCGCTCGCGAACTTGCCGCCCATGCCGATGATGTTGACGATCGCCCCGGGTTCCATGCTCTCGCCCGACTTGATCCGCTGCACCATGCGGCGCAGCACCTCCTGCTGCGGGTAGATGTAGGGGAAATATTTCGCCTCCATCGTGGCCCTGAACGCGTCCGCATCGAGGGTTTCCGGGTCGTAGCGGCGTGCCGCGCCCGCGCTGTTGATGAGGATATCGATGGGGCCGACCGCGGTGGAGACTTCTTCGACCACGTCGGCGGCGCTATGCGCTTCGTGCAGGTCCGCGCGCGTGAGGTGCACGTGCAGGCCTTCGCTCGCTAGTTGCTCACGAGCACGCGCGAGATTGGCGGGGTCGCGCGAGACGATCGCCACGCGGGCGCCTTCCTGCGCAAAGGCGCGCGCGCAGGCAAGGCCAATGCCCTTGCTGCCGCCCGTCACGAGTACCACCTTCTTGCTGAGTCCAAGATCCATCGTCGCCTCGCTGCGCGAAAGTATGAAAAACGGTCCCAAAACGATAGCAGAGGCGCGGGGCGCCGCAAACCGCTGCAAGCATGCTCGGCCGTGCGGCCAGGGGCAACGTGCCGCGCAGCGCCGTGGCCGGGTCGCTTCAGTCGCCGCCGTTGGCAAAGCGCGCGATCGGGTCGTCGCTGGACTGGGTCGGGGCGGGCGAGGCCGGGCCGGCCGTCGAGGCGCGCATGATCTGCGCGCCTCCCGCGGCTGGCGACGTCGCCTGGATCGGCGTCGAGCCCACCTGGCCGGCCTGGCGCGCCGCTGCGCTTGCCGTGGGCGGAGGGGGCTCGAAGGCGTCGGCGGCGGCGTCGATGGCGTCGCGCGGGGCGCTGGCGGCGGGGTTGGTAGCGTATGCAGGCGCGTTGTTGGCGGGCGCGGCCGCCGGTGCGAGCGCGCCCGCGTCGCGTGCCTGCGTCTGCGCCGCGCCGAGCGAGGCGGGCGGGGGCTCGAACGCGTCGGCCGGAGCGGCGGTGGAAGCCGTCGGCGTGGTGGCTGGCGTTGTCGGTGGTGTTGCCGCATAGGCCGCCTGCGGTGCGCCGACGACGCGGTAATGGCTCGCGGCCGCGACTCGCGGCACGGGCTGCGCCGCCGCAGCCGGCGCGACGCTCGCCATTGCGGCAGCCGGTGGCGCGGTGTTCGCGCCAGGCACGCGTTCAGCCGGCGCAGACGCGTCCCAGGTCGGCGTCTCGAAAGGCGTGCGTTTGGGCGGCGCCATGCGGCGGATCCCGTCGAAGCGCTTCGCCCAGTACGGGTTGGTCAGATAGTCGAGTCGCACTGTGCCGCCGGTCGAAGGCGCGTTGACGAAGCGCAGGTTGCCGACATATATCCCGACGTGCGAATGCGGCCGCCCCGTCGTATTGAAGAAGACGAGGTCGCCGGCCGCAATCTCGTCGGGCTCGATCGTTTCGCCGCGCATGCTCATGTCGGCCGTGGTGCGGGGCAAGTCCACCGAGGCCGAGCGCGCGAGCACGTATTTGACGAGACCGCTGCAATCGAAGCCGCTGTCGGGCGTATTGCCGCCCCAGCGATACGGAATGCCGACGAGCCCCATCGCCTGGATCGAGATTTCCTCGCGGCCCACGCTGTGATCGACGAAATTGGGGAAGCCCGCAGGCTTGGTGCGCCACGCGTTTTCGCCGGCGGACGAACCGCTGCGCGATACCCTTTGCGGCGCACTGGAGCACGCGGCAAGCAGGACTGCGATCAGAAGCGGAAGCCAGAGTCGACGCATGAAGCGGAGGTGGCGCGCGCGACGCTCGCGCCATCGGGAAAACGGATCATGGGCGGATGGTAGCCCGCCCGTCAGCGCTTTCGCAAGAATTCTTCACAACTTACTTGAAGTTCGTGCGCCAACTGTTGTGCCTCGGGGACGCCTGGGCAATAAAAAAGGACCGTATCCGGTTCCCCGGATACGGTCCTCGCCATCTGCACGGGCGCCCCAGAAAGGCGGCGCCCAAGCGAATGGATTACAGGATATCGGACGCGTAATCGGCAAGCCGCGAGCGTTCGCCGCGTGCGAGCGTCACGTGGCCGCTGTGCGCCCAGCCCTTGAAGCGGTCCACCACGTAGGTGAGGCCGGAGCTGCCTTCGGTCAGATACGGCGTGTCGATCTGCGCGATGTTGCCGAGACACACGATCTTCGTGCCCGGACCCGCGCGCGTGACGAGCGTCTTCATCTGCTTCGGCGTGAGGTTCTGCGCCTCGTCGATGATCAGATACTTGTCCACGAACGTGCGGCCGCGCATGAAGTTCATGCTCTTGACCTTCAGGCGCGAGCGGATCAGTTCCTGGGTCGCGGCGCGCCCCCATTCGCCGGCGGCGTCATCGGTCTTCTGAAGCACTTCGAGGTTGTCGTCGAAGGCGCCCATCCAGGGCTGCATCTTTTCTTCTTCGGTGCCCGGCAGGAAACCGATGTCCTCGCCAACCGGCACGGTCGCGCGCGTGACGATGATCTCGTTGTAGCGCTTCTCGTCGAGCACTTGCGCCAGGCCCGCCGCGAGCGCGACGAGTGTCTTGCCCGTGCCGGCCTGGCCGAGCAGCGTGACGAAGTCGATCTCCGGATTCATCAGCAGGTTCAGCGCAAAGTTCTGCTCGCGGTTGCGCGCCGTGATGCCCCACACATTGTTCTTGTGGTGGCCGTAGTCGCGCAGCGTTTGCAGGAGCGCCGTCTTGCCGTTGAGCTCGCGCACGATCGCGTGGAACGCCGGTTCGCCGTTCTGCGGCTCGAGATAGACGAACTCGTTCACGAGCATCGAGAGGCACTCGGGACCCGTCACGCGGTAATACGTGGTGCCGGTCTTGGTGTCCTGCCAGGACTCCATGCCCTTGGCGTGCTTCGACCAGAAGTCCTGCTGGAGCGCACGCACGCCCGAGTAGAGCAGGTCCTTGTCTTCGAGAACCTGGTCGTTGAAGTAGTCTTCCGCAGGCAGGCCGAGCGCATGAGCCTTGATGCGCATGTTGATGTCTTTCGACACCAGCACGACGAGGCGGTCCGGCCGGTCGCGCTGCAGCGCGCGCACCACGCCGAGGATCTGGTTATCGGCTTTGCCCTGGGGCAGGCCGTCGACCGGATCGATATGCGTGAGCGTGGTCTGGAAGTACAGACGCCCAAGCGCCTCGCGGCTGCCGAGGCGGCCAAGCGAAATGCCTTCCGAGATCGGGCCCGCATTGGCGACCAGCTGGTCGAGCGTGCGGCTCACCTGGCGCGCGTTGCGCGCGACTTCCGACATGCCCTTCTTGTGGTTGTCGAGTTCTTCCAACGTCATCATCGGCAGATAGACGTCGTGTTCCTCGAAACGGAACAGGCAGGTCGGGTCGTGCATCAGCACGTTGGTGTCGAGCACGAAGAGCTTCTGGACTTCGGTGCTCTCTTCGGGATGCACGCGTTTTTTCGTGCCGGCGCGCGTGGCGGGCGCAGCGGCGCCGCCGGACGCTTTTGCCGAGGCGGGTTTGCCGCCGCGCGCAACGGGTGTCTCGTCGGCATCGGTGCGGGCCTCGAGAGGCTGCAGCAGCGCTGCCGTGACTTGCTTGTTGTGGTTGCGCTTGTTGCGCGCGGGCGCCGGTGCGACCGGTTCGAGCGCGGCCAGTTCGGCGCTGGCGCTGGAAAGTGGCACCGTGCGCAAGGTGGTCGCGGCGTTGGCGGCCTGCGTCATCGGCTCGGCAACACTGCCGGGGCCGTATTCTGCAACGTCGGCCGCGTCGTTCTCGCTCGCGGCCTTGCGTGTGCTGCGCGTCGTGCGGGCACGCGCCTTGTATTCTTCGGGCGGCAGCAGGTTGCCGAGCTTGCTGGGGGGAGTAGGCAAAGGCATGGTGTCCCTCGAAAAAATCGGGTCGAGTGGTCGCGGGGTTACCCAGTAAGGCGCGCTTTCGGGCGGTGCGTGCGGGTGCCGGGTAGGCCTCCGCCGTTACTGCGCAAGGTGCGCGCTCATGTCAGAAAATGCCGGTTCGCCTGGTTTTCGATCAGCTCCTTGATGTTTGCGTGCGCCGGGTCGCAAAGCCGGCACGAACGGGGAGAAAAGCGGGAGAGAACAGCATCGAACAAACAAAAAAGCCGCCGCCCCGGATGACGAGGCAAGCGGCTTCACTTCGGTGTTGTCCCGTTGCCTCGGATACGCCCTTCCGGTCATTCCATGACCGGCTGCGAAACCGCCGCAACGCGACGTAAAAAGGGTTGGACAGGCACTCATTGCAGCCCAATATAACGCTCCTCAAAGCGCTTGTACAGCCTCCAGAACTTCATCGACATGGCCCGGGACCTTGATGCCGCGCCACTCCTGGCGCACCACGCCAGTCGCGTCGATGAGAAAGGTCGAGCGTTCGATCCCTCGTACCTGTTTGCCATACATTTTCTTCAATTTGATGACGTCGAAGAGCGTGCACAGCGCTTCGTCGGCATCCGATACCAAGGTAAACGGCAGTTCGAGCTTGGCCTTGAAGTTATCGTGCGAACGCACGCTGTCGCGCGACACGCCCACGATCTGCGCGCCAGCCTTTTTGAACTTCGGATAGAGGTCGCGGAACTGCAGGCCTTCGGTCGTGCAGCCGGGCGTGTTGTCTTTCGGATAGAAGTACAGCACCACCTTGCTGCCCTTCAGGCTCGACAGCGTGAAGTCGCCGCCGGTAGCAGGGGCGGTGAAGTCCGGGACGGGGTGGTCGACTGCGATGGTCACGTCAGGCACGTGGCTCTCCCTTTGTTATTGGCTGGCGTTGCCGCAGCGCACGGCGCCGTTTCGCCGGGACGGCGTGCCGCCCGCGGCGGGCGGTGTTGCGCGGGCGCGGGTCCTGGCAGACACCCCGCGGCGCGCAGGCGGCGGATTCAGTCGGGCTGCACGATCAGCTGGCCGGAGCGGCCGGCGATCTCGCCCCAGGTGACAGGGTACGATGGCAGCGAATCCGGGTCCAGCGTCGCATGGTAGTCGCCCATCGTGGCAAACGTATGGCCTTGTGCGCGCCAGCCGGCGAGCAGCTGTTCGAACACCGGTGCGAGCTTCTGGCCTTCGAGTTCGGCGTGCAGCGTGAAGACCTGATCGTGCGGGTTGTTTTCGGTGCGCTTGAGCATCCACGCCGCGACCGTATCGGTATCGACGCCATCGACACCGAGCACCTCGTCGAGCGTGGGCAGCGTGGTGGGCATCTGCACGTGATTCAGCGTGCGGCCCGCCACCACCGGACGGTAGGGCGAATGACCGCGCCCGTCGGAGGCGTAGCGCATGCCCCACGTGTCGATCTGCTCGAAGGCGGCTTCGTTCATCTGCCAGCCCGCCGCGCCGTGCGTGACGGGCGGCGTGCCGAAGATCCGCGTGAAGCGGTCGTGGCTCTTCTGCATCTGGCGCGCGGTCCACCGCGCGTCGCGCTTGCGCACGTTGTCCTGCCAGTACACGTGATCCCACGTATGGATGCCGCACTCGAAGCCGGCTTCGTGAATCGCGCGCATTTCCGCCGCGGCTTCCACGCCGATGTCGGGCCCCGGCAGCAGCACGCCGTACATCAGCTGCTTCACGCCGTAGTGCTCGACCACCGACGTGCGCGAGACCTTCTTGAGAAAGCCAGGTCGCAACACGCGACGCAGCGCCCAGCCCGTGTGATCGGGGCCGAGGCTGAACAGGAACGTGGCGCGCGCCTTGTAGCGGTCGAAGATGCGCGCGAGATTCGGCACGCCTTCGCGGGTACCGCGCAGCGTGTCGACGTCGATTTTCAGGACGATGCGGGCCAAGAGGCGATGACCTTTCTCTAACGCTTAATGTTGCTCGACGAGCGCACGCGCTTCGGCGACATGGCCGCGGTATGCTTCGAAGATCTTGCGCAGCGCTTCGTCGAAGGTCGACTTCGGCGCCCAGCCGAGTTCCTGCTTCGTGTTGTCGATCTTCGGCACGCGGTTCTGCACGTCCTGGTAGCCCGCGCCGTAGTACGCGCCCGACGACGTTTCGACCAACTGCACCTTCTTGGCCGTTTCCGCGTATTCCGGGAATTCGGCGGCGAGCGCGAGCATCTTGTGCGCGAGTTCGCGCACCGAGAAGTTGTTGGTCGGGTTGCCGATGTTGTAGATCTTGCCCGTGGCGACGCCGTCCTTGTTCTCGATGATCTTCATCAGCGCCGCGATGCCGTCGTCGATGTCGGTGAACGCGCGCTTTTGCGCGCCGCCATCCACGAGGCTGATGTTCTCGCCGCGCACGATGTGGCCGAGGAACTGCGTCACGACGCGCGACGAACCTTCCTTCGGCGTGTAGATCGAGTCGAGGCCCGGGCCGATCCAGTTGAACGGACGGAACAGCGTGAAATTCAGGCCTTCCATACCGTAGCCCCAGATCACGCGGTCCATCAGCTGCTTCGAGCACGCGTAGATCCAGCGCGGCTTGTTGATCGGGCCGTAGGTCAGGGCGGACGCATCCGGGTCGAACTGCTCGTCCGAGCACATGCCATAGACTTCCGATGTCGACGGGAAGACGAGGTGCTTGCGGTACTTCACGGCCGAACGCACGATCGGCAGGTTCGCTTCGAAGTCGAGCTCGAACACGCGCAGCGGCTGCTGCACGTAGGTGGCGGGCGTCGCGATGGCGACCAGCGGCAGGATCACGTCGCACTTCTTGACGTGGTACTCGACCCACTCCTTGTTGATCGTGATGTCGCCTTCGAAGAAGTGCATCCGCTCATGCTTGACGAGGTCGCCGAGGCGATCCGTCTGCATGTCCATGCCGAACACTTCCCAGTTCGTGCTTTCGAGGATGCGCTTGGAGAGGTGGTGGCCGATAAAGCCGTTCACACCCAGGATCAGAACTTTTTTGGTCATGGACGGGGGACAGATGAAATGAGTTCGGAGAACGCGGCGGGGCTGATGACGGTCTCCTGACCGTTATGCTGATGCCGCAGTTCGTGGATCGCGATGGCGCGTGCGTCGCCGCAAACGGCGAAAAGCGCATTATCGCTTACGTGGATGCCCACGGGCAATCCGGCGAGGGGGCGGACCCTTTCGGCGTCTTGCGAGCCGGGGCGCACGAGACGCGCGCGGGCAATCACGAAACGCTCGTTGCCGATGTCGGTGAACGCGCCCGGATAGGGCGGCGCCACGGCGCGGATCAGGTTGTACACGTGCTGCGCGCTCTCGCCGAAGTCGATGCGGCCGTCTTCCGGCTTGCGCCCGCCGTAATAGCTGCCCTTCGTGAGATCGTTCGGCAGATGCGGCGCTTCGCCCGCGATCAGCGCGGGCAGCACGCGCCAGAGCGTCTGCTCGGCGGCGACCGTCACCTTGTCGAAGACCTGCGCGGCGGTGTCGTCGGGCAGGATCGGCACCGGGGTCTGCGCGACGATCGCGCCCGCGTCGGGCTTCGCGCCCATTTCGTGCAGCGTGGCGCCCGTTTCGGTTTCGCCGTTGAGCACGGCCCAGTTCGTGGGCACGCGGCCGCGGTATTTCGGCAGGAGCGAGCCGTGCACGTTGTACGCGCCGCGCCCGGCGAGGGCGAGCAGGTCCACGGGCAGCATGTGCCGGTAGTAGAACGAGAAGATGAAGTCCGGGCGCGCTGCCGAAACGGCCGCGCGCAACTCGGCGCTCTTCGGGTCGGCGGGCGTGACGACTTCGATGCCATGCTCCTCGGCCACCGACTTCACGCTGCCGAACCAGATGTTTTCGGTCGGGCTGTCTTCATGCGTGACGACGAGCGCAACGTCGACGCCGCCCGCGAGCAACACCTGCAGACAGCGCACGCCCACGTTGTGATACGCGAACACAACGGCGCGCGGTTTCATTGGCCGGCTCCTTCATTGGCCGCGTTCGTGGTGGCCGGCCTCGCAGCCGCACCTGCCGCTCGCGCGGGTTCAGCCGGCTGCGCGAAGGCGGCGGCCTGCATGAAATCCTGGCGCGGCGTATCGACGACGGCGCGGCCATTGCGCTCCTCGAGGATCGTCTGGATCAGGTAACGCGGACGCGCGCGCACCTGCTGGTAGATGCGGCCGATGTACTCGCCGAGCAGCCCGAGCGCGAAGATGATCACGCCGAGCAGGAAGAACGTGATGGCGAAGAGCGTGAAGACGCCTTGCACTTCCGCGCCGAGGACGAAGCGGCGAATCAGCAGCAGCAGGAAGAGGCCCGCCGAGCCGAGCGAGAGGATCACGCCGATGAACGAGAGCCACTGCAGCGGCACGACGGAGAAGCCCGTCACGAGGTCGAAATTCAGGCGAATGAGGCTGTAGAGCGAGTACTTCGATTCGCCCGCGAAGCGCTCCTCGTGCGCGACCTCCACCTCGACCGGGTTCTGCGAGAACGTGTACGCGAGCGCCGGGATGAAGGTGTTGATTTCGCCGCAGCGGTTGATCGTGTCGATGATGCGGCGGTTGTACGCGCGCAGCATGCAGCCCTGATCGGTCATCTTGATGCGCGTGATGCGCTCGCGCAGACGGTTCATCGCCTGCGAGGCCTTGCGCCGCCAGAGGCTGTCCTGGCGCTGCTTGCGGATGGTGCCGACGTAGTCGTAGCCCTCGCGCATCTTCTCGACGAGCTTGCCGATTTCCTCGGGCGGATTCTGCAGATCGGCGTCGAGCGTGATGACGATCTCGCCGCGGGCCTGCTCGAAGCCCGCGAGAATCGCCATGTGCTGGCCGTAGTTGCCGTTGAGCAGGATCGCGCGCGTGGTATCGGGCCGCGCGCGGAACTGCTCCGCGAGCATCGCGGCCGAGCGGTCGCGGCTGCCGTCGTTGATGAAGATCACTTCGTACGAGGTGCCGAGCTTGTCGAGCGCCGGATACAGGCGCGCGAACAGCTCGGGAAGGCCAGCTTCCTCGTTGTAGACCGGAATGATGACCGAGACTTCCGGCGTGTCCGGGGTCAAGGTGCCTTGTTCCGTTTGACTCATGTGTGCGTCGATTCCGTTATTGGATGCTGCGGTTTGCTGCATGCGCAAATCGGCGGCGCATGCGCCGCGCCGTCCGCCTGCGTTTCCCCTGTGTCGACCCGAGTTGGCGCTTTAGCGCTGCCACGGGTCCCATGCCCGTCGGAGCGGCGTTATCCCGTCCCCGACTTCCGTTACTGCCTGTTTTGCCAACTACTTCGCAAACTTCGCGCAAATCTCGTCCACCGCGCTGCACACGCGCGCCACGTCGGATTCGGTCATCTGCGTGAAGAGCGGCAGCGTGACCGTGCTCGCACCGAAGCGCTCGGCGTGCGGGAACATGCCCGCCTTGAAACCACGCTCGCGGTAGAGCGTGAAGAGGTGGATGGCCGGGTAATGCACGCCCGAGCCGATGCCGCGCTCCTTGAGTTCGCCCATGAAACCGGCGCGGTCGATCGCGAGCGTGTCGAGCGGCAGCGTGATCTGGAACATGTGCCAGTTGCTGTTGGCGAAATCGGCGAGCGGCAGGCCGACGCCGAGCTTAACCGCCGCGCCGCCTTCGAAGCCCGCGAAGTAAGCCCGCGCAAGCTCGCGGCGCTGCCGGATGAAACGCTCGATGTGCTTGAGCTGGCCGAGCCCGACGCGCGCCGCCACATCCGTGAGATTGTACTTGCCGCCGAGCACGTCGCAGTCCATGCCGTCGAAGCCCGTGCGCGTAATGCCCTGGAGACGGTATTTCTGCGCGAGCACGGCCTCGGCTTCGTCGTTGAGGACGAGCGCGCCGCCTTCGATCGACGTGAGGTTCTTGTTGGCGTGGAAGCTGAACGAGACGATGTCGCCGATCGCGCCGATACGCTTGCCGTTCCAGCTCGAGCCGAACGCCTGCGCGGCGTCCTCGATTACGCGCAGCTCGTGCTGGCGGGCGATCGCGTAGAGCCGGTCCATGTCGACGGGCAGGCCCGAGAGAAAGACCGGGATGATGGCTTTGGTCTTCGGCGTGATGGCGGCTTCGAGCTTGTCGAGGTCGATGTTGCGCGTGACGGGATCGATGTCGGCGAACACCGGCGTCGCGCCCACCTCGTAGATCACGTTGCTCGTGGAAACCCACGACGCGGGCGTCGTGATGACTTCGTCGCCGGGACCCACGCCGGCAAGGCGCAAACCGATTTCGAGCGTCGCCGTGCCCGAGTTGAAAGTGCGCACCGGACGGCCGCCGCAATACTCCGAGAGCGCCGCTTCGAACGCCTGGTTCTGCGGGCCGGTCGTGATCCAGCCCGAGCGCAGCACGTCGGCGACGCCCTGGATGGTTTCCTCGTCGATTTCGGGACGCACGAACGGCAGGAACGGAAGGGTCGACTGCGGGGATGACTGGGTCATGAGTGCTTGCTCTTTGCTCGTCAGAAAGTGGGGCCGGGCGGCAAGGCCGCCGCGGCGCATCTTACGAAATACCTATATGGGCGCAATATGCCGCGCTGCAAGCGGCCTCGCCACGCGCGCCACAGCGCGCCGCGGCGCGTCAGCTGCGCGCCAGCACGAACACGCCGATCAGGATGATGCCGATGCCCACGAGCCGCTGCACGCTCAGCACCTCGCCGAACAGATACCACGCCGCGAACGCGTTGACCACGTAGCCGAGCGAGAGCATCGGGTAGGCGATCGAGACGTCCACGCGCGAGAGCCCGACGATCCACACGACCACGCTGAACACGTAGCAGGTGAGGCCGCCGAGAATCGGCACTTGCGTCGCGAGCTTCAGGCCAATGGGCAAGATGTTCGCACGGCTGAATTCGAAGTGTCCAACGGCATTGACACCCGCTTTCAGCAACAGTTGCGCGCAGGCGTTGAGGCCGACGCCGGCGAGGATGCAGATGAGGGAAATCGGATTCATCGGAAAGGGTGGTTCAACGGGTTGTCGGGTTGGGGCGGGAGCCCGGGCTGCGCAGGCCGGCCGTGCCGTTCAGGCCAGCCCGGGCCGCCGCGCACCTGCGCGGCCCGGCCCGATTATCGCCCATGCGTCAATCGGGGCCAGGAAGCGCTCAGGATTGCGGCTTTTCCACGATCACGCGGCGCGCGTCGCGCGCGATCACCTGCATCGGCAGGCCCTGCGCGGCCAGCTCTTCATAGCGCTTCACGGGAAGCAGCGCGAGCGCATAGCGGTCGGACTTCCAGCGCGCCTCCCAGTCGGCAATGGTCGGCACCCATTTTTGCGGCTCCTCGGAGATGCCGAAGGCCAGCTCGTCGGTGACCTCGACCATCGTCATCGTATGGCGCACGTAGAAAGGCATCGTATGGTCGAGTACGCCCACCGAGTAGAACGGCGTGTCGGGCGGCAGCTTCGCAATGGCGGCGCGCACAGCGGGCGCGAGCGGCGCGCCGGAACTCAGCGTGCCGAACACGTCGTGGCCCGTGCCCGCAATGGTCGCGAGCAGCAGCCACGCGGTGCCGAGCGCAACCGCTGGCGCGCGCGCACCGGTTTCGGGCGTGCGCTTCGCCCGGTTCAGGCGCAGGCCGACCATGGTGACGACGAAGGCCACTGCGGCCGCGCCGAACACCCAGACCTGGAACTCCCGGTAGAGCGCGTTGGGATTGCGCGCGTCGCCGAGCCGCGTGAGCACGAACGAGCCCGCCATCAGCGCGACGGCGAACACCGCGTAGCCCGCGAGGTGCTTGTTCCACTGGGCGCGCGTCATGACCGGCAGATACATGCCGATGATGAGCGCCACGGGCGGCGCGATCGGCAGGACGTAGGAGACGAGCTTCGAGTGCGAGGCGCTGAAGAACAGGAAAATGAACACCGTCCACACGAGCATCAGCATGACGGGCGAGAACCCGTTGGGCTGGCGCGGCGCGCGCAGCGCATGGCGCACGCTCTGCACGCTCACCGAAAGCCACGGCAGGAAGCCCACCAGCATGACCGGCACGAAGTAGTAGAACGGGCCGGGGCGGTTCTGCGCGGGCGTGAGGTAGCGCTGGAACTGCTGGACGAAGAAGAAGAAGTTGAAGAACTCGGGATTGCGCTGCTGCACGAGGATGAACCACGGCGACACGATCGCGAAGAAGACGATCAGACCGCTCACGAGATAGAGGCGCTTCCAGAGCGCCCAGTCGCGCGAAATCGCCGTATAGAGCACCAGCACGGCGCCTGGCAGGATCAGGCCGACGAGGCCCTTGGACAGCACCGCCATCGCCATGGCGGCCCAGCACACCCACATCCACAGGCGCGCGTTCGCCTTGGGCAGGGTCGGGCGCTGGGCGAGCAGCAGCGCACACAGCGTGAGTTGCATCCAGAACGCCAGGCCCATGTCGAGCGTGTTGAAGTGGCCCATCAGGTTCCAGTACGGCGCGCAGGCGAGCACGACCGCGGCGAAGAAACCCGTGGCGGCGTTGAACACGCGCGCGCCGGTGAAGCCGATCAGCAGCACGCCCGCGAAGCCGGTGAGCGCCGTGTAGAGGCGCGCCTGCCACTCGCCGATGCCGAACCACGCGAAGGTGAGCGCGTTCATCCAGGTTTGCAGCGGCGGCTTTTCGAAGTACTTGTAGTCGTTGTAGCGCGGCGTGATCCAGTCGCCGCTCGCGAGCATTTCGCGCGCCATTTCGGCGTAGCGGCCTTCGTCGCTCGGCAGCAGGTGGCGCCAGCCGAGCGGCAGGAACCAGATCACGGCGAGGGCGAGGATCAGGAGCAGGATCGCGCTGCGGTTGAGCGGTAGCCTCGATGGCGTATCGTTCATGGGTTTCAGCCTGTTCTTGTTGCAGTCGTTGCGGTCGGGGTGCGAAGCGCGCGCTGGCCGCGCGCGGTGTGCGGCCGGGTCCGGGGCGCGCGCTACGCACACGGCGCGCAAGTGTACTACGCCGCCGCGCGGCGACCTGATGGCAAGCTTAAGGCGCGTCAGCTTTCGATCAGAAGCGCGGCCGCCACACGGCGGCCTTCGGCCATGAGGATGTTGTAGGTGCGGCAGGCGGCCTTGAAGTCCATCGCCTCCACACCGATGCGCTTCCTGGCGAGCGCCGCGGTCAGGCGCGGATGCGGAAAGCGCAACCGCTCCCCGCTGCCGAAGACGACCACTTCGGGGTTCAGCGGCACAAGCAGCTCGAAGAGTTCGGGCGTGAGGGCGTCGAACGACTGCACCGGCCAGGGGGTGACCGGCGATTCGGGCATCACGATGATGCTGCCCGTATGGCGTTCGAGGTTCACTTCGACGTAGTCGGCGCCGTAACCGGTCACGGTGTTCAGCGCGGCGCTGGAGTCCTGGTGTAATTTCAAAACGGGGTTCCGGGGTAAGGGCAGGTCGGGTGCGCAAGCGAGGGGCGCATATCCTGTGCCGCCGCCGGCCTCGGCGAACCGCCTTGCAGCCCGCCGTGTCACCCGCTTCGCGACCCGCCTCGTGGCCGATTGCGCATTGCGGAAGTTGGTCAAAATCCGCTAAATTATAGCTTTTTAGCCGCCGCTGCGGCGGCGCCCGCGGGTAGACCGCGCCGGCAGGCCGCTACCCGCGCCATCCGCGCATCGGGCGAGGGCAGCCACAAGCTGCTGGGGCGGTTTTGGGGTAGTCGGGTCGGCCAGCGCACGCTTTGCGAAGCGTCGCGCGTGCGCCCGGTGCTCCCCACGCAATCGTGCACGGCTTTTTGTCCCGCCGGGGGCGCCCCTCCGGCTCCCTTGCATGTCCTGTCCACCAAGGCGCCATCCGCCGGCCGGTCGACGGCATTTCAGCCTGTTCCAGCCCTTTTACCGCGTCTTACTCGCCTCTGACGCCCTGACTGATTCTCTGACCGCTTTACTGACCGATAACCGATAGCCCGCCGTGAAACCGATTCTCAAATCCAACAAGCTGCAGAACGTTTGCTACGACATCCGCGGGCCGGTGCTCGAGCACGCGAAGCGCCTCGAAGAAGAAGGCCACCGCATCATCAAGCTGAACATCGGCAATCTCGCGCCGTTCGGTTTCGACGCGCCCGACGAAGTCATTCAGGACATGATCCTGAACCTGCCGGGCTCCTCGGGGTATTCGGATTCGAAGGGCGTGTTCGCCGCGCGCAAGGCGATCATGCATTACGCGCAGCAAAAGGGCATCAAGGGCGTCGAGCTCGACGACATCTACATCGGTAACGGCGCGTCCGAACTGATCGTGATGGCCATGCAGGCGCTCCTGAACGACGGCGACGAAGTGCTGCTGCCCGCGCCCGACTATCCGCTGTGGACGGCGGCGGTGAGCCTTTCGGGCGGCACGCCCGTGCACTACATCTGCGACGAGTCGAACGCGTGGATGCCCGACCTCGACGACATCCGCTCGAAGATCACGCCGAATACGCGCGCGATCGTCGTCATCAACCCGAACAACCCGACCGGCGCGCTCTATTCGGACGACCTGCTGCGCGGGCTCGTTGCGATCGCGCGCGAGCACGGCCTGATCCTGTTCGCCGACGAGGTCTACGACAAGATCATCTACGACGGCAAGACGCACACGGCGCTCGGCTCGCTCTCGGAAGACGTGATCACCGTCACGCTCAACAGCCTGTCGAAGAGCTATCGCGCGTGCGGCTACCGCGCGGGCTGGATGTTCCTCTCGGGCATGACGGGGGAAAACCGCCGCCGCTCGAAGGACTACACGGAAGGTCTCGGCATTCTCGCCTCGATGCGCCTGTGCGCGAACGTGCCGGGCCAGTACGCGATCCAGACGGCGCTGGGCGGCTACCAGAGCATCAACGAGCTGATCCAGCCGGGCGGGCGCCTCTATCGCCAGCGCGAACTGGCGTACAACATGCTCACGGCCATCCCGGGCGTGACCTGCGTGAAGCCGGAAGCGGCGCTCTACATGTTCCCGCGCCTCGACCCGAAGCTCTATCCGATCGAGAACGATCAGCAGTTCATCCTCGATCTGCTCTTGCAGGAGCGCGTGCTGCTCGTGCAGGGCACGGGCTTCAACTGGAAGCAGCCGGACCACTTCCGCGTGGTGTTCCTGCCGAACGTCGACGACCTGACCGATTCGATCAACCGCATCGCGCGCTTCCTCGACGGTTATCGTCAGCGGCACGGCACCTGAGCCAGTCACACGCATCCCCTTTTCAAACACTTGGACGAACACACGCTGCATGGATCCGATCAAAGTAGGTCTCTTGGGCTTCGGCACGGTGGGCAGCGGCACCTTCACGGTACTGCGCCGCAACCAGGAAGAAATCAAACGCCGCGCGGGCCGCGGCATCGAGGTGGCGCGCATCGCCGTGCGCAACCCGGCCAAGGCCACGACGGCGCTCGGCAGTGAAGCCGGCAGCGTCGAGCTGACGACCGACTTCAACGCCGTGGTCGACGATCCCGCGATTTCGATCGTCGCCGAAATGATCGGCGGCACGACGCTCGCGAGGGATCTCGTGCTGCGCGCCATTGCCAGCGGCAAGCATGTCGTCACCGCGAACAAGGCGCTGCTGGCGGTGCACGGCACCGAGATCTTCGAAGCGGCGCGCGCCAAGGGCGTGATGGTCGCGTTCGAGGCGGCGGTGGCGGGCGGCATCCCCATCATCAAGGCGCTGCGCGAAGGCCTCACGGCCAACCGCATCCAGTACATCGCCGGCATCATCAACGGCACGACGAACTACATCCTCTCGGAAATGCGCGAGCGCGGGCTCGACTTCGCGACCGCATTGAAAGCCGCGCAGGAACTGGGCTACGCCGAAGCCGATCCGACCTTCGACATCGAAGGCGTGGACGCCGCGCACAAGGCGACGATCATGAGCGCGATCGCGTTCGGCGTGCCCGTGCAGTTCGACAAAGCCTATGTGGAAGGCATCAGCAAGCTCGACGCCATCGACATCAAGTACGCGGAAGAACTGGGCTATCGCATCAAGCTGCTCGGCATCGCGCGCCGCACCGATCGCGGCATCGAGCTGCGCACGCATCCCACGCTGATTCCGGCCAAGCGCCTGCTCGCGAACGTGGAAGGCGCAATGAACGCCGTGGTCGTGCACGGCGACGCGGTCGGCACGACGCTCTACTACGGCAAGGGCGCGGGCGCGGAGCCGACGGCATCCGCCGTGGTGGCCGATCTCGTCGATGTGACGCGTCTGCACACGGCCGACCCCGAGCACCGTGTGCCGCATCTGGCGTTCCAGCCGGACAGCCTCTCGAACACGCCGATCCTGCCGATCGACGAAGTCACGAGCGGCTACTACCTGCGCCTGCGCGTGGCGGACCAGACCGGCGTGATGGCGGCCATCACGCGCATCCTCGCGGACAGCGGCATCTCGATCGACGCGCTGCTGCAAAAGGAAGCGGAGCAGGTCGACGCGCAGGGCAAGGCGGAAACCGACATCATCCTGATCACGCACGAGACGATCGAGAAGAACGTCAACGCGGCGATCGCGCAGATCGAAAAGCTCGCGACGGTGAAGTCGCAGGTCACGAAGCTGCGTATGGAAGGACTGAACTAAGGCAAGGGCTATGAATTACGTATCTACGCGCGGCGCGGGCGCCGGCGAGCATCATTCGTTTTCCGACATCCTGCTGGGCGGCCTCGCGCGCGACGGCGGCCTGTATCTGCCGGCCGGGTATCCGCAGATCAGCAAGGAAGAACTGGCGCGCTGGCGCGGCCTTTCGTACGCGGACCTCGCGTTCGAGATCCTCTCGAAGTTCGCGGGTGACATTCCGGCCGACGATCTGCGCGACATCACGCGCCGCACCTACACGGGCGAGACGTACCGCAACGTGCGCCATGGCGAAGACGCAAGCAAGATCACGCCGCTCACCACGCTCGGCGAGGAAAACGGCGCGCCGCTCTCGCTGCTCGAACTCTCGAACGGTCCGACGCTCGCGTTCAAGGACATGGCGATGCAGCTGCTCGGCAACCTGTTCGAGTACGCGCTCGCGAAGGCCGGCCAGGAGCTGAACATTCTCGGCGCGACGTCGGGCGACACCGGCAGCGCGGCGGAATACGCGATGCGTGGCAAGAAGGGCGTGCGCGTGTTCATGCTGTCGCCGCACAAGAAGATGAGCGCGTTCCAGACGGCGCAGATGTTCAGCCTGCAGGACCCGAACATCTTCAATCTGGCCGTGGAAGGCGTGTTCGACGACTGCCAGGACATCGTCAAGGCCGTTTCGAACGACCACGCGTTCAAGTCGCAGCAGAAGATCGGCACGGTCAACTCGATCAATTGGGCGCGCGTCGTGGCCCAGGTCGTGTACTACTTCGCCGGCTACTTCGCGGCGACGAAGTCGAACGACGAGCGCGTCTCGTTCACGGTGCCCTCGGGCAACTTCGGCAACGTGTGCGCGGGCCATATCGCGCGCATGATGGGTCTGCCGATCGAAAAGCTCGTGGTCGCGACCAACGAGAACGACGTGCTCGACGAGTTCTTCCGCACCGGCATTTACCGCGTGCGCGGCTCGGCCGAGACGTATCACACGACGAGCCCGAGCATGGACATCTCGAAGGCGTCGAACTTCGAGCGCTTCGTCTACGACTTGCTGGGCCGCGACCCGGCGCGCGTGACGCAGTTGTTCCGCGACGTCGAGGAAAAGGGCGGTTTCGATCTCGTGGCGAGCGGCGACTTCGTGCGCGTCAAGCAGTTCGGCTTCGTTTCGGGCCGCAGCAGCCACGACGACCGCATCGCCACGATTCGCGACATCTACTCGCGCTACAAGACGATGATCGACACCCATACGGCCGACGGCGTGAAGGTCGCCCGCGAACACCTGCAGCCCGGTGTGCCGATGATCGTGCTCGAAACCGCGCAGCCGGTGAAATTCGGCGAGACGATCCGCGAAGCGCTGGACCGCGAGCCGGAGCGTCCGGCGGCGTTCGAAGGCCTCGAGGCGCTGCCGCAGCGCTTCGAAGTCGTGCCTGCCGACGCGCAGCGCGTGAAGGACTATATCGCCGCGCACACGGCGCACTGATGGACGCAGCCGGGGCCGGATCGGTTCGCGGTCCCGGCGCGTGGACATCGCATCAGCTTTTACGCGTCGGCGGGTCGATCGTACCCGCGCGCTGCATCACTTCAGCCGGGCCTGCGCACTCGCAGGCATTGCGCGCCAGGGATATCCACGGCATAAGGCACGGCGCGCCGGTCGCGCCGCTACAATAACGACAGACCAACCGCTGCTGGCGGCCCCGCCGCCCACGTCCGAGACGACCTCGATGTCCACGCCTACGTCCCCGTCTTCCGCTGCGCCGGCGCCCGCACCGCGCGCGCCGATGCTCTCCACTGCCGACGCCCTCGCCACGCTGCTTGCCGCGGCGAAGCCGCTCGCCGGTGCCGAAACGATTTCGACGTTCGACGCGCTGAACCGCGTGCTCGCCGCAGACGTCGTCTCGCCGCTCGACGTGCCGCCGATGCATACGAGCGCAATGGACGGCTACGCGGTGCGCGTGGCCGATCTCGCGCAAGGCAGCCGCCGTCTGCCGGTTTCGCAGCGCATTGCCGCGGGCCACGCGCCACAACCGCTCGCGGCAGGCACGGCCGCGCGCATCTTCACGGGCGCGACGGTGCCGCCGGGCGCAGACGCCGTGGTGATGCAGGAGCAGACCGAGGCCGCGCAAGGCGCCGTCACCTTTCTGCACGCGCCCAAGGCGGGCGAATGGATCACGGCGCAGGGCGCCGATATCCGCAAGAACACGGTGATCCTGCCGGCGGGCACGCGCCTCACGCCGGCGGCGCTCGGGCTCGCGGCGTCGGTGGGGTGCGCCACGCTCACCGTCGTGCGCCGCGTGAAGGTCGCGGTGTTCTTCACCGGCGACGAACTGACGATGCCCGGCGAGCCGCTCAAACCCGGCGCGATCTACAACTCGAACCGCTTCACGCTCACGAGCCTCTTGCGCAATCTCGGCTGCGAAGTCACCGACTACGGCATCGTGCCGGACCAGCTCGAGCTCACGCGCGCGACGCTGCGCGAGGCGGCCGCTGGCCACGACCTCATCCTCACTTCGGGCGGTGTCTCGGTCGGGGAGGAGGATCACGTGCGGCCCGCCGTCGAGGCCGAAGGGCGCATCAACCTTTGGCAGATCGCGATGAAGCCGGGCAAGCCGCTCGCGTTCGGCGCGGTGCGTCGGACGCAGGGGGCGGCGGACGCGGAAACCGGCGAGGCGTTTTTCATCGGCTTGCCGGGCAACCCGGTGTCGAGTTTCGTCACCTTTCTGTTGTTCGTTCGTCCGTTCCTGCTGCGCCTTGCGGGCGCGACGCAGGTGAGCCCGCGCGCGCTCTCGCTGCGCGCCGACTTCACCCAGGCGAAGAGCGACCGCCGCAACGAATTCCTGCGAGCGCGCGTGAACCCGGCTGGCGGTCTGGACCTGTTCCCGAACCAGAGTTCCGCGGTCCTCACCTCCACGGTCTGGGGCGACGGTCTCATCGACAATCCGCCCAATCATGCGATCAGCGCCGGCGAGACCGTGCGCTTTATTCCGTTCACCGAATTGCTGTACTGAAAGCCTCGAGCGATGAAGATCCAGTTGAAATTTTTTGCGAGTGTGCGCGAGGCGCTAGGCGTCGCGGACGAAACGGTCACGCTGCCAGATGCCATCGTGACGGTCGGCGATGTGCGCGGCTGGCTGCGTGCGCGCGGCGGTGTGTGGGCCGAGACGCTGGCGGAAGGCCGCGCGCTGCGCATGGCTTGCAATCACGTGATGACGGATCCGCGCACGCGTATCACCGAGGGCTGCGAAGTCGCGTTTTTCCCGCCGGTGACGGGCGGCTGAGCGCCACAGGAGACTCACGATGCCCGTGCGCGTACAAACGGAAGATTTCGATCTCACCACCGAAGTTGCGCAACTGCGCGCGCGCAATCCGGCGATCGGTGCGGTGGCGTGCTTCGTCGGCACGGTGCGCGATCTGAACGACGGCAGCACGATCGCCTCGCTCGAACTCGAGCACTATCCGGGCATGACCGAGAAGGCGCTGGAGGCGATCGTCGACGATGCACAACGACGCTGGGCCGGCATCGAGGTGCTGATCGTGCACAGGGTGGGCAAGCTCGCGCCGCTCGACCAGATCGTGCTGGTCGCGACGACCTCGAAGCATCGCGGCGACGCGTTCGCGTCCTGCGAGTTCGTCATGGACTACCTCAAGACCGAGGCGCCGTTCTGGAAGAAGGAAGAGACGGAGCGGGGCGCGCGCTGGGTCGATGCCCGCGAGAGTGACGATAAGGCGCTGGCGCGCTGGGGGGTGGCCTCGGGGAATGCGTCGCGGGAATCCAGCTAGGCGCTCGTCCGCAGGGGCGAAGGGACGGATTCAGCTCACCCGCGCCCCTATTTAACGCAACTAACCGCCGATTCGGATATACCGCTTGAAGCAGATGCGCTCACTCCGCGGGCGTGTTCTCGCCGACATCCATCTGGCGGCCAACGAAACGGGCCGGAAACGGCTCGCCGGTCGGGCGCGTTGGCAAGTCATGACCGTGCCCGGCGTGGCGCCTGCGAGGCGCCACGCGATCGAGAATCGCCTGTTGCTCGGGTGGAATCGTGTAGTCCCAGCCAAAGCGACTCAGTTGCAGGCTTTGCGCGATACGCAGCGCGGGTTCCATGAACTGCACCGCTGCCGCGGGCTCGTAGCGAGCCTGAACCGTATCGAGGAAAAGATAGAGCCAGCGGCTGAAATGCTGCGGCTCGACGCCAGGCACCGGATCGTGCGCCTGCTGCACGTTGCCGCGGTAGCTTTTGGTGCCGAGCACGAGGCTCGACCAGAAGCGGCACATCTTGGGCAGATGTTCGTCCCAACGTCCAGCGAGCACGCCGTCGAACACCGGGCCGAGCATGGCGTCGTCGCGCACGCGGTCGTAGAACGCGTAGACGAGTTCGCGGATGTTTTCTTCAGTTGGCCGGGCGTGCAGCGCGGCAGCGGGAGGGGTGTCGGGGCGAGTCATTTGGGGCGGGTGATACCTGGGGTGCCTGGAGTGTAGTCGGCGGCGGGGCGCCAGCACGATGCGACAACGGGCCGCATGCAAGCTGCCAGGCCCTGCGAAGCGTCCATCGGAGTGACAATGATACTCAGTCCAGGCAAAACCTGCATGCTAACTGCATGTTATTGTATGGGTTCTGTCACCTGCACCCTCTCTGTCATTGCGATCGCCATGAGACTGACCGACTACACCGACTATTCCTTGCGCGTGATGCTGTATCTCGCGCTGCGTCGCGACAGCCTGGCCACGATCCAGGAGATCTCGGACGCCTACGGCGTTTCGAAGAATCATCTGATGAAAGTGGTGCAGCGCCTGGGCGAACTCGGCTGGGTCGACACCGTTCGCGGACGCAATGGCGGCTTGCGGCTCGCACCGGCGTCGCTCGATCTGAGCGTTGGCGCCGTTGTCCGTGAGACAGAGAGCGACTTCTCGCTCGTCGGCTGCTTTCCGGACGAACATGGCGACCGGCGCAGCTGCGTCATCGAGCCGCAATGCCGACTCAAGCACGCGCTGGCCGCGGCGCGCGATGCGTTTCTCGCGGAACTCGACTGCCATACCATCGGCGAACTGGCCCAGCCTGCGGGCGAACTGACCGGGTTGCTCGGCCTCGCGCCGATCCAGTTCATGCCGCGCGCCCAGGCGGCTCGCTCCGCGTCTTCGCGCGAGCATTGAAGCGCGCGTCAGCGCCACCTCTTCGTTTTTCTTCCCCTACGAGTTGCGGCGTTCCGCCGTGACGCGCTGCCTCGCGCGGCAGCGGCCGCCTCGCATTCTTCCCCGTTTTCTCACGCGTCGGCAGCAACGGGAGACCGACGCTGCCCGCGCCTGAATCGCAAAAATCGGAAAAAATGACGCCAGAGCGCTTGAAACCGGCGCGTCCCCCCTCAAATTTGGTGACAGTCTAGAAATCTGGAGGTCTCGCATCAAATGAGAATCGACAAACTCACCACCAAGTTCCAGGAAGCCATCGCCGACGCGCAAAGCCTCGCGGTGGGCCACGATAACCAGTACATCGAACCCGTTCACCTGCTGGCTGCGCTCGTCGCGCAGCAGGACGGCTCCGCGCGCTCGCTCATGTCGCGTGCGGGCGTGCAGGTCCAGGCGCTGCAGAACGCGCTGAACGACGCCATCAACCGCTTGCCGCAGGTGCAGGGCACCGACGGCAACGTGCAGATCGGCCGCGAACTCACGGGGCTGCTCAATCAGGCCGACAAGGAAGCGCAGAAGCTCAACGACACGTATATCGCGAGCGAGATGTTCCTGCTCGCCGTGTCCGAGGACAAGGGCGAGGCGGGTCGTCTTGCGCGCCAGCACGGCTTGACGCGCAAGGCGCTCGAAGCCGCGATCGTCGCGGTGCGCGGCGGCGCGCAGGTGCACAGCCAGGACGCCGAGAGCCAGCGTGAAGCGCTCAAGAAGTACACCGTCGATCTGACCGAGCGCGCGCGTTCGGGCAAGCTCGACCCCGTGATCGGCCGCGACGACGAAATCCGCCGCTCGATCCAGATCCTGCAACGCCGCACCAAGAACAATCCGGTGCTGATCGGCGAACCGGGGGTGGGCAAGACGGCCATCGTCGAAGGCCTCGCGCAGCGTATCGTCAACGGCGAAGTGCCCGAAACGCTCAAGGGCAAGCGCGTGCTCTCGCTCGACATGGCCGCACTGCTCGCGGGCGCGAAATATCGCGGCGAGTTCGAAGAGCGCCTGAAGGCCGTGCTCAACGACATTGCCAAGGACGAAGGGCAGACCATCGTCTTCATCGACGAAATTCACACGATGGTTGGCGCCGGCAAGGCCGAAGGCGCGATGGACGCGGGCAACATGCTCAAGCCGGCGCTGTCGCGCGGCGAACTGCACTGCATCGGCGCGACTACGCTCGACGAGTATCGCAAGTACATCGAAAAGGACGCCGCGCTCGAACGCCGCTTCCAGAAGGTGCTCGTCGATGAACCGTCGGTCGAGGCGACCATCGCGATCCTGCGCGGCCTGAAGGAGAAGTACGAGCTGCACCACGGCGTGGAGATCACCGACCCGGCTATCGTCGCGGCGG
The DNA here is from genome assembly GCF_040948675.1 of Paraburkholderia sp. BR14312. Lineage (NCBI taxonomy): Bacteria > Pseudomonadati > Pseudomonadota > Betaproteobacteria > Burkholderiales > Burkholderiaceae > Paraburkholderia > Paraburkholderia sp. BR14312. Next base: position 246,840 of record NZ_JBFPKI010000007.1, on the reverse strand, counting down.
CGGAACTCTCGCATCGCTACATCACCGACCGTTTCCTGCCGGACAAGGCCATCGACCTGATCGACGAAGCAGCTTCGAAGATCAAGATGGAAATCGATTCGAAGCCCGAAGCAATGGACAAGCTCGATCGCCGCCTGATCCAGTTGAAGATCGAGCGCGAGGCCGTCAAGAAGGAAAAGGACGAAGCGTCGCAAAAGCGTCTGCAGCTGATCGAGGAAGAGATCGACCGGCTGAGCCTCGAATATAAGGATCTCGAAGAGATCTGGACCACCGAGAAGGCCGCGGTGCAGGGCGGCGCGCAGATCAAGGAAGAGATCGACCGCGTGCGCGCGGAGATCAATCGGTTCCAGCGCGAAGGCAAGCTCGAGAAGGTCGCGGAACTGCAGTACGGCAAGCTGCCGGAGCTCGAAGCGCAGCTCAAGCAGGTGACGCTCGCGGAGGCGAACGAGCAGAACAACCCCACGCGCTTGCGCCTGCTGCGCACGCTCGTGGGCGCCGAGGAAATCGCGGAGGTCGTGTCGCGTTCGACCGGCATTCCCGTTTCGCGCATGATGCAGGGCGAGCGCGAAAAGCTGCTGCAGATCGAAGAGAAGCTGCACGAGCGCGTGGTGGGTCAGGACGAGGCTATTACCGCCGTCGCCGACGCGATTCGCCGCTCGCGCGCCGGTCTCTCGGACCCGAACCGGCCGTACGGCTCGTTCCTGTTCCTCGGGCCGACGGGTGTGGGCAAGACCGAGCTGTGCAAGGCGCTGGCGGGCTTCCTGTTCGATTCGGAAGATCACCTCATCCGCATCGACATGAGCGAGTTCATGGAGAAGCACAGTGTGGCGCGTTTGATCGGCGCGCCGCCGGGATACGTGGGCTACGAAGAGGGCGGCTATCTGACCGAGGCCGTGCGTCGCAAGCCGTATAGCGTGATCCTGCTCGACGAAGTCGAAAAGGCGCACCCGGACGTGTTCAACGTGCTGCTGCAAGTGCTCGACGACGGTCGCATGACCGATGGCCAGGGCCGCACCGTCGACTTCAAGAACACCGTAATCGTGATGACGTCGAACCTCGGTTCGCACCTCATTCAGGCGATGGCGGGCGAGCCGCAGGAAGCGGTGAAGGACGCCGTGTGGAACGAAGTGAAGCAGCAGTTCCGCCCCGAGTTCCTGAACCGGATCGACGAGGTCGTGGTGTTCCATGCGCTCGATCGCTCGAATATCGAGTCGATTGCGAAGATCCAGCTGCAGCGTCTGCGCGAGCGTCTGGAGAAGCTCGACATGGAGCTCGTGGTGTCGGACGAGGCGCTGAGCCAGATCGCCAAGGTCGGCTACGACCCGCTGTTCGGCGCACGGCCGCTCAAGCGCGCGATCCAGCAGGAGATCGAGAACCCGGTCGCCAAGCTGATCCTCGCGGGCAAGTTCGGGCCGAAGGATGTGATCCCTGTCGGCGTGCACGACGGCAAGTTCGTGTTCGAGCGCGTGGTGCACTAACGCGAGTAGCAAACCTCGGCTGAGGCGCGCGCCGGCAGGCGCGCACTGAGCCGAAACGAAAAGGGCAGCGGAGTGATCCGCTGCCCTTTTTTCATGCCTGCAAGGAAGCGCTAATGGGCGCTCATGCCTGCTTGTTGCCGCCGCCGAGCAGCGACGCCAGCCCACCGAGCGTGCCGAGCACGCTTTCGGTGTTGATCTGGCCGCCTTGCGGCACTTCGCCGGTCGGCGTGCCCGCGTTGACCACGTGCGGCAGCACCTGGGCGAGCAGCCCGCTCACCTGGTCGGGCTGCATGCCGACCTTCTGCGCGAGACCCGAGACGACGTCCGAGCCGAGCACGTTGTGCAGCTGATCCGCCGAAACAGGCTGATTCTCGCCGTTGCCGACCCACGACTGCACGATGTCGCCGAGGCCGCCTTGCTGGAACTTCTCGATGAGGCCGTTCAGCCCGCCGGGCTGGTTGTTGACGAACTCCATCGCCGCGGCGAGGAGCTGGGCCTGGCCGCCGCCTTGCTGTTGCGACTGCGAACCGAGCAGGGAACCGAGGGTATCTAGCAGACTCATGACGATCTCTCTGGGTGATGGCCGCGACGGGGACGCGGCCGGTAAGTCGGACGGCGCACGCGAGGGTGGCGCCGCGTTTTCGAGATCCAGTGCACGGCTTGCGCGCGCCGGACGATGGCGGCAATCAGGCGCCGGAAGCGGCCGCAGCGGACGCGGCCTTGTCTTTCTTCGACTTCCTGGGCTTTTTCGCCTTCGTATCGGATGCCGTGGCCGGAGCTGCCGCAGCGGAGCCCGCTTCGGGCGCGCTGGCGGCGGCGGCTGTCTTGTCTTTCTTGCTCTTGTGCTTCGACTTGCCCGCGGCCGTGTCCGAGGCGGCTTGCGCCGTGGTCGCGGCCGCCGGCGTCTGCGCCGTCATCGGATTGGCCGTGGTCGCAGCGGGCGCGGCGCTCGTGGCAGCGGCGCTCTTGCCGCTCTTCGCGCTAGCCGCCTTGCCCGCGGGCGGCGCCGAGGAACCGTTGATCGTGAGCCCCGCCGCCTCGAGGTTCTGCACCGACTTCGGGCCAATGCCCTTGACGCGGTTCACCAGGTCGTCGGCGTCCTTGAACGGGCCGTTCTTCGTGCGTTCGTCGATGATCGCCTTGGCATGGACGGGGCCGATGCCCTTGACCGATTCGAGCGCGGTTTCGTCGGCGGTGTTCACTTCCACGGCTGCGGCGAGCACGGCGGACAGCGACAGGCCGATTGCGAGGAAGAGCATCAGCAGCTTCTTGAGCATGGCAATCACTCCATTGAGGGCATTTTCAGTGAGCCGGGAACGGACGACGCATCCAGCGGAGGGGGCTGCGGTACAAGAATAGGCCAGATGGCGTATCTGTGGATCGCGAGCGCTCGATTTATACCGGCCGAAGTGTGGCAAGTAAATCGCGCCGCACAATATTTAATACTTCTGTGCACTCTGGCGACGCGAAACGCGCGGAAGTCAGCGCAATCCGGCTCAAACGCGATGGGGCCCGACGATGGCGAGCTTCGCCATGCGCCGGTAGAGCGTCGCGCGCGAAATGCCCAGTGCCAGTGCGGCGGCGTTCGGACGCCAGCGGTGCGCCGTGAGCGCCGCGACGATGCGTGCGCGCTCGTCCTCGTCGGAGAGCGGCGACGCTGGCGGAATGCCGGCTGGGCAGCCGGATGCGGCCGGCGCTGCGAGTGGCGGCAGGCGCGCCGCGAGGTCGCCGCTCAGGTGCCGCGCTTCGACCAGCACGGTGTCGCAGACGGCGCATGCGTAACGCATCGCATTGCGCAGTTGCCGCAGGTTGCCGGGCCACGCGAACTTCGCGAGCCGCGCCGCGAGCGTGGCGTCGAGTGCGAGCGGCCGGCCGGCGGCCTGCGCTTCTTCCGCGAAGACCGTGTCGATGAGGATCGCGATGTCGCGCCGCTCGCGCAGCGGCGGCAGCGTGAGCACCGCGCCGCTCAGGCGATAGTAGAGATCGTCGCGGAATGCGCCCGCGCCAGCCATCTGCGCGAGGTTCCTGTGCGTTGCGCAGACTACGTCGATATCGACGCGCACCGGCGTTTCGCTCCCGAGCGGCAGGACTTCGCCCTCGGCCAGCACGCGCAAAAGGCGGGTCTGCAGCGCGAGCGGCATGTCGCCGATTTCGTCGAGAAAGAGCGTGCCGCCATCGGCCATCGCGATCTTGCCGCGTGCGCCGTGCCGGCGCGCACCCGTGAACGCGCCCGGCGCATAGCCGAACAGCTCGCTCTCGATCAGCGACTCGGGCAGCGCCCCGCAATTGACCGCGATGAACGGCCGATTGCGTCGCGCGCTGGCGTCGTGGATGGCGCGCGCGAACACCTCCTTGCCGGCGCCGGTTTCGCCGAGCAGCAGGATCGGCAGGCGCTTGCCCGCCACGCGCTGCGCGATGCGCGCGTTTTCGGCCACGCGCGGGTCGGCGCTGCGCAGGAAGGGGCCGAGCGCGCTGCGGTCGTATTCGTGCGCGTCGGCGGCGTCGCGCCGCAGTGGCATTGCGCCATGCGCCGCGCCGGTGCCGCTGCGTGCGCTGTGTCCGCCGTAACCGCTCGTCCCAAGCGGCGCGCGGATGCGCGCATACAGCATCGAGCCGTTCGCGCGCAGGCGCAGCGCCGCGATGGTTTCGATGCGGCCGATGTCGCGCAACTGCACGTGCGACGAATCGAAGATCTCGTCGATATGACGCGGGCCGTCCAGGCACGGCATGCATTCGCGCGCGCGCCGGTTTGCGGCGACCACGTTGCCGTTTTCGTCGAAGGCGATCAGCAGCTCGGGCTGCGCTTCCACGTAATTGCGATTCTGGTGACCGAAGAGTATCCAGCACGACGCGAGGCGATGCAGGAAATAGCCGTCTTCGATGAGCGTGGCACTCTGGCGCACGAGCTGGTTGACGATGCGCTGGCTCTCGCGATTGTCGGGCGATTGCACGGCCGACGCATCGAGTACGCCGATCAGCTCGCCGCCCGGCGCGAAGATCGGCGCGGCGCTACACGTGAGCGTGGTGAACGCGGCGCGGAAATGGTCCGTCTTGTGCACCGTGATGGGCGCGAGATCGGTGAGCACGTTCGCGATGCCGCAGGTGCCTTCCTCGCTCTCGGACCAGCACGAGCCGATATAGAGACCCGCGTGCTTGAAGTCGTTGCGGCGCTCCCGGTCCAGGCGATAGTCGATCGTCACGCCGTGCGCGTCGGTCAGCATCACGCAGTAATCGGCCTCGCGCACCATGTCGTGCAATCGCGTGAGGCACTGGCCGGAGGCGCGCAGAAAGGACTCCTCGCGATCGCGGATCTCGCGCAGTTCGGCGGCGCTCAGCACGCGCGGGCCGATCACGGAGCCGGGGTCCAGCTGATAGCGCTCGAACGAGCGCTGCCACGACGAGACGAGGCGCGGCGAGTCGGACGGCGCGGGCAGCCGGCCTTCTACAGCGCCGCGCACGCGCTCGGCGTGCCGGGTAGACGCAAGGGCGTAGGGCATGAGCGGTTCCAGGCGACGGCTCGCGGTGAGCGTCGGAGTAACGTCGGGTTACGTCGGACCGGAAAGCGTTCGGCGGGAGTCTTTTGTAGCACATCCTTTGCGCGCGATCACACCGCAGCGCAGCATGCGAGACGGCTGAGACGATCGTCTCAGCGTCTCGTGTCGCGCCTTTCGGCGCGGCGGACCTGGGCGCTCAGTCGCCGCTCTGGCACGCCACGCGGGGCTATGCGCGTAGTCCTTCACGCGGGCGGTTGGTCGTGCGAGCGGCGCGTCGCTCGCGCGAGACGGTGACTGAGACGCCGCGCGCGACGCTGATCGTGCCGGCGCCACGCCGTGCATGTGCCGCAGAACCCCGTCACGCGGCCTTCTGCGCTATCGCCGCGCTTTCTCGACGTCATTGGCATGACGCTTGCAGAGTCTGGCGGCAAAGGCGGCGCACGGCAATGCACGGTGCGACGCCATCAGGAGACAAAATCCGTGACGACGCCCGTGACTGTAGGCGTGATCGCCAACCCCGCATCGGGCCGCGACATTCGCCGTCTCACTTCGCATGCTTCCGTCTTTCCCACGGCCGAGAAGGCGAACATGGTCGTGCGCCTGCTCGCAGGCCTGGGCGCGCTCGGCGTGACGCGCGTGCTCACGTTGCGCGACAACACCGGCGTGGCCGCGCTGCTCCTGCGCGCAATCGAGACGCACACGGCCATTGCCGCGCACGAACCCTGGCCCGAGGTCGTGTTCGTCGATCTGCTCGTGGACGAAAGCGTTGCCGATACGCACGCCGGTGTCGATCACATGGTGCGAGAGGAGGTTGCGCTGATCGCGGTGTTGGGCGGCGACGGCACCCATCGCGCGGTCGCGGCCCATTGCGGCGCGACGCCGCTGCTCGCGCTCTCCACCGGCACCAACAACGCCTTTCCCGAACTGCGCGAGGCCACCGTCGCGGGCCTCGCGGGCGCGCTCGTCGCGACCGGCGCGGTGCCCGCCGAGTCGGCGCTTTCGCGCAACAAGCGGCTCGTCGCGCGCTGCGTGGAAGGGCCGTCGCGCGGGCGCGAAGAAATCGCGCTCGTCGACATTTGCGTGGCGCGTCAGCCGTTCATCGGTGCGCGTGCGATTTCTGAAAGTTCGGATATCGAATCACTTTTTCTGACCTTCGCGCCGCCTGACGGCATCGGTCTCTCGTCGATCGGCGGGGCTTGGGCGCCGGTCGGGCGCGATGCGGCGCACGGCCTGCATATGACGTTCGCCCAGCCTGGCGCGCCCGAGGGCAGCGGCGCAGGCGTGCCGTTGCTCGCGCCGATTGCGCCGGGCCGCGTCGAGCGCCTGACGATGCTTACCTGCCAGCGCCTCGAAGTCGGCGTGGCGCTGCCGCTCGAAGCGGGCCACGGCACGCTCGCGTTCGACGGCGAGCGTGAAATCGAACCGGCGCGCGGCGACCGCTATGAAGTGACGCTCGACTGGCACGGTCCGCTGACCGTCGATGTCGCGCGCACGCTGCGTTACGCGGCGTCGCATCAGCTGTTGCGCGAGGCCGCCGCGCGCGCATAGCGATTGGGCTTGCTTCCTCCACGCATCACCGAAAGAAGGAGACATCGCATGGACACACCCTTGAAAGGCCAGGTCGCGATCGTGACCGGCGGCGCGCGCGGCATCGGCCGCGGCATTGCGCTCACGCTCGCGCAAGCCGGCGCGGACGTGCTGCTCGCGGATCTGCTCGAAGAACCGCTTGCCGCGACTGCCGACGACATACGGGCGCTGGGCAGACGCGCCGCCTTCGCCAAGGTCGACGTCACCCAGGCTGTCCAGCTCGAAGGGATGGTCTCGCAGGCGCTTTCGGAGTTCGGTGGCTTCGATATTCTCGTGAACTGCGCCGGCGTGATTTCAATCAGTCCGGTATCCGAATTAACAGAGCGGGACTGGGACTTCGTCATGGGCGTCAACGCGAAAGGCGTGTTCCTCGGCTGCAAGGCTGCACTGCCGCATTTCCGTACGCAAAAGCGCGGGCGGATCATCAACGTCGCTTCGATCGCGGGCAAGGAAGGGTTCCCGAATCTTGCGCACTACAGCGCGTCGAAATTTGCGGTGGTTGGCTTCACCAACGCGCTCGCCAAGGAAGTCGCGCGCGAGGGCATCACCGTGAACGCGATTTGCCCCGGCATCGTGCGTACGTACATGTGGGACCGGCTCTCCGACGAATGGAAGACAGAAGGCGAGAGCGTCGAAGAGTCCTGGCAGCGCCATCAGCTCACGCTGATTCCGCAGGGCCGCGCGCAAACGCCGGAGGACATGGGCCGGCTCGCCCTGTTCTTCGCGACGATGGACAACGTCACAGGCCAGTCGGTGAACGTCGACGGCGGTTTCACTTTTCACTAGGAGCAGTCGCATTTCCCCGCAGCAAGCCAATCCAGAGCGGTACAAGCGTCGTACACCCAGGAGACAACCATGTCAGTTCAGTTGAACAAGGAGCAGTTGCTCACCGCGTATCGCTCGATGCGCACGATTCGCGAGTTCGAGGAACGCTTGCACGTCGAGTTCGCGACCGGCGAAATTCCAGGCTTCGTGCACCTGTACGCGGGCGAGGAGGCCTCCGCGGTCGGCACGATGAGTCATCTGAACGATAACGACTATGTCGCCACCACGCACCGCGGCCACGGCCACTGCATCGCCAAGGGGGTGGACGTGCGCGAGATGATGGCCGAGATCTATGGCCGGGCCACGGGGTCGTGCCGGGGCAAGGGCGGCTCGATGCATATCGCCGATCTGTCGAAGGGCATGCTGGGCGCAAACGGCATCGTCGGCGCAGGCGGTCCGCTCACGTGCGGCGCCGCGCTCGCCGCCAAGCAGAAGAAGACGGGCGGCGTGGGCGTGTGCTTCTTCGGTGACGGCGCGTCGAACCAGGGCGTGATCTTCGAGTCGATGAATCTCGCCTCCGTGTGGCGCTTGCCGGTGATCTTCGTCGCGGAAAACAACGGCTACGCCGAGGCGACGTCTTCCACGTGGTCGGTCGCGGCCGACAATATCGCCGACCGTGCGAACGGCTTCGGCATGCCGGGCGTGATCGTCGACGGCTTCGACTTCTTCGCCGTACACGAGGCGCTGGGCGAAGCCATTGCACGCGCCCGCAGCGGCGGCGGCCCAACGCTCGTGGAGATGAAACTCTCGCGCTATTTCGGCCACTTCGAAGGCGACGCGCAAACCTACCGAGCCCCTGGCGAAGTGCAGAAGCTGCGCGAGGAAAAAGACTGCCTGAAGCGCTTCGAAGAGCGCGTGGTGCGCGCCGAACTCGCGAGCAGCGACGATCTGCGCGAGGTGAACGCCGAAGTGAAGCAGCTGATCGACGATGCCGTGACGCAGGCCAAGGCCGCGCCGCTGCCGCCAGCCGAAGCGCTGCTCACTGACGTGTACGTGTCGTACCCTTAAGCGCTGCGCACTCAGGTCATCAGGATTCCAGATCAAGGAGACAGAAATGGCACGGAAAATCACCTATTCGCAGGCCATCAACGAAGCGCTTGCCCAGGAGATGGGGCGCGACGAAAGCGTGATCGTGATGGGCGAGGACAACGCGGGCGGCGCGGGCGCGCCAGGCGAGCAGGACGCGTGGGGCGGCGTGCTCGGCGTGACAAAGGGCCTTTACGGCAAGTTCCCCGGGCGCGTGCTCGATACGCCGCTCTCGGAAGGCGGTTTTATCGGCACGGCAGTGGGTGCGGCGGCGTGCGGCATGCGGCCGGTCGCGGAGCTGATGTTCATCGATTTCATGGGCGTGTGCTTCGACCAGATCTTCAATCAGGCGGCGAAGTTCCGCTACATGTTCGGCGGCAAGGCCGTCACGCCGGTCGTGATTCGCACCATGTATGGCGCGGGCTTGCGCGCGGCGGCGCAGCACTCGCAGATGCTCACCTCGCTCTTCACGCATATTCCCGGGCTGAAGGTCGTGTGCCCGGCCACGCCCTATGACGCCAAGGGCCTCATGATCGAGGCGATACGCGACAACGACCCCGTGATCTTCTGCGAGCACAAGCTGCTCTACACGATGGAAGGCGACGTTCCGGAGGAATCCTATTCGATTCCGTTCGGCGAGGCCAACATCGTGCGCGACGGTGACGACGTCACGATCGTCACGTATGGACGCATGGTGCACTACGCGCTCGATGCTGCGCAGAAGCTCGCGAAAGACGGCATCGAGGCGGACGTGATCGACCTGCGTACGACCTCGCCACTCGACGAGGAAACGATCCTCGAAAGCGCGCGCCGCACGGGCCGGGTCGTGGTCGTGGACGAAGCCAATCCGCGCTGCTCGATCGCGACCGACATTGCGGCACTCGTTGGCCAGAAGGCGTTCAAGGAACTGAAGGTACCGGTCGGCATGGTCACTGCCCCGCATACGCCTGTGCCGTTCGCGGCATCGCTCGAAGACCTCTACATCCCCTCGGCGGAGAAGATCGCCGACGCCGCGCGCGCAGCAAGGAGCTGAAGTCATGCCGATTCACATGATCACGATGCCCAAATGGGGCCTGTCGATGGAGCAGGGCCAGGTGAACGGCTGGCTCAAGTCGCCCGGCGACAAGGTCAGCAAGGGCGATGAATTGCTCGACGTGGAGTCCGACAAGATCGCGTCGGGCGTCGAGTGCGCGTTCGAAGGCGTGTTGCGGCGGCAGATCGCGCAGGAGGGCGACACGCTGCCCGTCGGCGCGCTGCTTGGTGTGGTCGCCGATGCCGAAGCGGCCGACGCGGATATCGACGCCGCGGTGGCCGAGTTCCAGCGCGACTTCGTGCCGGCGCAGGCGGGCGACGCCGACGCGGGACCGCAGCCGGAAAAGTCGCAAATCGGCGGCAGGACCGTGCGCTACCTGAAGCAGGGCGAAGGCGAGGGCGTGCCTGTCGTGCTGATCCATGGCTTCGGCGGCGATCTCAACAACTGGCTCTTCAATCACACCGATCTCGCGGCGGAGCGCACCGTCTGGGCGCTCGATCTGCCGGGTCACGGCGAGTCGGGCAAGGCGCTCGAGAGCGGGAGCCTCGACGAGCTCGGGCAAAGCGTGATCGCGTTCCTCGACGCGCAGAAGATCGACCGCGCGCATCTCGTCGGGCACTCGCTGGGCGGTGCAGTGGCCATGGCGGTGGCCGAGCAGGCGCCCGGGCGCGTGACTTCTCTTGCGCTGATTTCGAGTGCAGGCCTTGGCAGCGAGATCGATGGTGCGTATATCGAGGGCTTCGTCGCGGCGGGCAATCGCAATGCGCTCAAGCCGCACGTGACGAAGCTGTTCGCCGATCCCGCGCTGGTCACGCGTCAGCTCGTCGAGGACCTCGTGAAGTACAAGCGGCTCGAAGGCGTGCAGGCCGCGCTCGGCAAGATTGCCGCGCAGGCGTTCGAAGGCGGCGCGCAGCGGCGCGTGTTCCGCGAGCGGCTTGCGTCGCTCGCGCCTCGCGCGCTCGTGATCTGGGGCGAGGTCGACAAGGTCATTCCGGCGCGCCACGCGCAGGGCTTGCCGTCGCAGGTGCGCGTGGAGGTGATTGCGGGCAAGGGGCACATGGTGCAGATGGAGGCGGCGCAGGAGGTCAATCGCCTGCTCAAAGCCTTCTTCGACGAAGGGGCCTGAGCATGGAGGCCGCCACGTCTGGAGTGTCCCGCTCGTCGAGTACGGCGCTGGGTCAGGAGGGCCTGCGCAGCCGCGAGAAGCTCGCGCGCATTCCGGTGAAGATCGTGCCGCCTGCCAGCGCCGACGCGGTCTTGCCGAAGCCGCCCTGGCTGCGCGCGCGTCCGCTCATGAGCGAAACCGTAGCGGGCGTGGCGGCCGTATTGCGCGAGCATCGGCTTCATTCGGTATGCGAAGAAGCGATGTGCCCGAACATCGGCGAATGCTTTGCACAGCGCACCGCGACTTTCATGATCATGGGCGGGCTGTGCACGCGGCGCTGTCCGTTCTGCGATGTCGCTCACGGACGTCCCGCGCCGCTCGACGAGGACGAGCCCGCGCACCTTGCGGCAGCGGTCGCGGCGCTGGGCTTGCGTCACGTCGTCATTACATCGGTCGATCGCGACGACTTGCGCGACGGTGGCGCGTCGCACTTCGCGCGTTGCATTGCGCGGGTGCGCGAGCGCGTAGCGGGAATCGGCGTCGAGGTGCTCACACCCGATTTCCGCGGCCGTGTCCCGCGCGCGCTCGAGGCGCTTTCGTACGCGTGGCCCGACGTGTTCAACCACAACATCGAGACCGTGCCCTCGCTGTATCGCGCGGCGCGGCCGGGCGCGGACTATCACGGCTCGCTCGATTTGCTTGCGCGCGCGAAAGCGGCGAACGGTGCGCTCGTCACGAAGTCGGGGCTGATGGTGGGGCTGGGCGAAACCGATGCGGAGTTGCTCGCGACGATGCGCGACCTGCTCGAGCATCGCGTAGAAGTGCTGACGATCGGGCAGTACCTTGCGCCGTCGCGGTTTCATTTGCCGGTGAAGCGCTACATGCATCCCGACGGATTCGCCGCGTTGCGTGCGGCGGGGCTGGCAATGGGATTTAGCGAGGTGGTGGCCGGGCCGCTGGTTCGCTCGTCGTATCACGCAGCACAGACCGTGGAGGCGGCGCGGCAGGCCGAGGCGGGGTGATCTGCATGCATTTGCAACTAACCGCCTAACGCCTCCGACGCCGACGAGCTAGGCGCGTTCTCTCACAAACCGCGTACTCACCCGCGAGAGATAAAGCAGGAGTCCGGCACCGGCAATCAGGAGGCTCGCCATGTTGGCGAGCCAGAACCCGCGCGCGCCCGTCGCCCAGGCGGGCACCGTGCCGGTCACGTCGAAGCCCAGCGCGTAGCCGCCGCCGAGGCCCACGCCCCAGAGCGCAAGCGCATAGATGATGGTCGGCACGACCGCGACCCGGTAGGCGCGCAACGCGAAGGCGGTGGTGATCTGCAGGGCGTCGAACACGTGGTAGCAGGTGACGATGGCGACGAGCGGCATGGCTGCGACTGCCACGGCAGGGTCCGGCGTGTAGCCGCCGATGATGAGCGGCCGCAGTACGAACACGATCGCGCCATAGCAGCAGGCAATCGCTACGGCCGTCGCCACGCCGTGCCGCGCGAGCGTGCGCGCTTCGGCCGGGCGGTCGCCGCCCAGCGCCTGGGCGACGAGCGTCGAGGTCGCCACGCCGATCGAAAGCGGCGTCATGTAGAGCACGGCGCCGATGTTGCCGGCGATCTGATGGCCGGCGAGCGTGGTCGTGCCCATACGTGCGATGAAGATCGCCATGAACGTGTACGACGTCACTTCGATGAGGTACGAAAGCCCCATCGGAATGCCGAGCTTGAGCAGTTCGGCCTGGCGTTTCCACTCGGGCCAGCAGAAGTGCCTGAAGATTTCGAACGGTGCGAACACGTCCACCCGCGTGAGCGCGAAGGCCGCGCACAAGGCGAGCGCCCAGTTGATCGAGGTGCTTGCGAGCGCGCAGCCTGGCCCCCCGAGCGCCGGCACGCCGAGGCCGCCGAAGATGAGCCACGTGTTGAGCGGCACCTTGAGTACGAGCGCGCCGACTTGCAGGAACATCACGAGGCGCGGGCGCCCCACGGCATTGGCGAGCGAGCTGTAGATGCGAAAGGCCAGCGCCGCGGGCAGCCCGAACGAAAGCAGCCGCAGATAGCCGACGGTGCGCTCGCGCAGTGCTTCGGGCGCGTGCGCGAGGTCGAGCAGCGGGCCGGGAAAGTAGAGGATCGTAAATCCGATCGCCATCAGCACGAGCGCGAGCCAGAACGCCTGGCGCACTTCGAGACCGATTTCCGTGTCCTTGCGCGCGCCATAGAGCTGCGCCGCTACGGGCTGCAGCGCGCTGAGAATGCCCGTGAGAGCGATATAGACCGAGATGTAGATCGACGAACCCAGGCCGAGCGCGGCGAGATCGAGCGCCGAGTAGCGACCGACCATCGCGGTGTCGATCACGCCGAACGCGATGATCGCGAGTTGCCCGACCAGCACCGGCCACGCGAGCGCGGCGATGCGCCGGACGTCGCCGGCGAAAGTCGTCGTCAGCACGGCCTCAGTCCGGACGCTTGCGCCAGACATGTTTCTTGAGCGGCGGCGTCGGACGGTCGATGCGCACGTACAGGCGGAAGCGCTCGTCGCGATCGGCGACGCGGCGGCCTTCCCAGACGAGCTTCCACACGTAGTCCGGCATCGAGCTCGGCTCGCCGTATTCCTGCGTGTCCTGGCGCAGGATCACGTCGCAATCCTCGTTGAACGCGAAATGCATCCTGCCGAAGTACGCGAAGGTGGCGATCTGCGCATCGCCGAGGCGGACGGGCGAGATGCACTGATAGTCGGCGGGCAGGTGCGCGGCGATCTGCTCGGCCACGTCCTTGTAGGTCCGGCTGTAGTTGACGACCGGCAGCCACAGCGTCATGAGCAGCACCCACATGAGCGTGGTGCCGCCGCTCGAGAGCACGACGCTGCGCCACAGCACCTTCGGATGGCGCGCCACGCGCCAGCGCACGAGCACCATCCAGCACACGGTAACGGCCACCGCGCACACGAACGAGAGAATCTTGAACTCCGGCACGAAGCCGGGTGCGAGGCGCGCGAGGTTGCGCGCGAGCGGTGCCGGGAAACCGGTCATGCCCGCGAGCCACACGAGCCACACGAAGGTGCTGAGAATCGTGAAGCTCAGCACCGCGAACCAGTCGATCGCGTTGATCGCGCCGCGCTTGAGCGTGGGCAGCGCGAAGGTCGCGAGCACCGCCAGCGCGGGCAGCACGAGCATGAAGAGCCGGTTCGATTCGTGGCTCTGCACGACCACGAGGATGAGCAGCGGCACGATCACCGACAGCGGAATCGCGATGTGCGGTTTGCGGCGCAGCCCGGCCCAGCTCACGAAGGCCCAGATCGCGAGGGGCCACGCGGGCCACGTGAAGAGCGGCAGGTTCTTGGCGGCGTAGCGCAGCACGTAGCCAGGGGGGCCTGCGAAGGCGTTGACGTTGGTGTGCGCCCACTGGTTGAGGAACCAGACGGCGTCGTCGGGATACAGATGCAGCGCCAACAGGGGCCACGAGGCCGAGACCACGAGCGCCACGGGCAGGCCCGCCACGAGCAGCCAGCGCGAGCGCGTTTCGGGGGCAATGGCGAGCATGGCGAGCGTGCCGATGAGGAGCGCGCCCACGAGCACCGGGCCGCTCGAGAGCATCACGATGCCGAGCGCGAGGCCCCACCAGAGGGCGCCCTGGACCGGCTTGTCGATGGCGCGCACGACGCCGTACAGCAGCATGGCGATGCCCACGAACTGCATGAGCTGCGGCGTGGTTTCGTGACCGCGCTCGGCGAGGCCGAAGCAGCCCAGCAGAACGAGCAGGGCGCCGTCGCCGAGCGTGCGGCCGTAGTCGCGCGGCTCGGGCTCGCCGCCGAACGCGTACTTGAACGGCTGCACTTCGGGGCGGCGGCCCAGCAGATACGCGCTGTACCAGACGAACGCGCACGCGAGGCAGAACAGCACGCCCGTGGCGATGCGCGATGCGTTGCTGGCGTCGACCCACGGTGCGAAGAGACGGATGCACGCGGCGCCGAGCCAGTAGCCGAGCGGACCGTTCTCGGTCACGTACTTGCCGACGAGATTGGGTAGCAGCCAGTCGTGCGAGGTGCCCCCCGCCATCGTCCACATCACGCCGAAGCCCGCCGCATCCTCGTTCTTCCACGGGTCGCGGCCAAAGAGGCCGAACGCGGCGAAGACGATACAGATGGTCAGCAGCAGCCAGCGCGGCAGGGCGCTGGTGGCGGAGGCGGTCAGTCGAATGGCTGGCTTCATGCAGTACGAAGGGAGACGGATAAACCGGGCGTGTTCGAGCGGGCGGCTCGCACGCGGGGGTCAAGCAGGCATGCGCGGCAGACGGTACACCCGGCCGTGTGCCGTGGAGCAATCCGGCATTCTAGCCGGGCCGGCGATCGCGCGTCACGGCGTTAGCCGCGGGATAATCCACAGAAACATCTAAAAAGGGGCGGTAAGTCGCACCCTTATAGCTGCTGGACGGCGCAACGGTGGCGCGGGCAACAAAAAAGGGCAGCGTATGCTGCCCTTTTTGTGCACGTTCAATGCGGGACCGGCCAGCAGCCGGTGCGGCGAGGTGCTTACTTGCCGGCCTTGCCCGAGGCGCGTGCGCCGAACTTCTTGTTGAACTTCTCGACACGGCCTGCCGTGTCCATGATCTTTTGCGTGCCCGTGTAGAACGGATGCGATTCCGACGACACTTCGATCTTGGCGAGCGGGTAGGTCTTGCCGTTGAATTCGGCGGTTTCGCGCGTCTGGATGGTCGAGCGGGTCACGAACTTGAAGTCGTTCGAAACGTCGATGAACAGGACTTCGCGGTAATCCGGGTGAATGCCTTCTTTCATGGTTATTCCTTAAATCTGGCGGTAGCCAACCCGCGTGCCTGCAACACCATGTTGCCGACTTTGCCCGCGCGAGCCACTTACCCAAGGGTCGAAAAACGGCGATTATGCCAGATAATCAGCCGGTTGGCGAATTTTTGAGGCTCCCGCGCGTCAGGTTTCAGGCCGGCTGGCCGGCCAGTGCGCCCACGCGCGCCGGGTCCTGGCGGTAATAGCGCGCGAGCAGCCGGTAAAGCTCGGGATATTCCGCCTCGAATGCCTTCGGTTTGACGAAAAGCGCCTCGCTGCACACCGCGAAGAACTCCGACGGGTGGTCGGCGGCATAGGGATCGATCAGCGAATCGCGCTCGAAGCGCGCCCAGCGGCGCTCCGGCACGGCGTCCACCTTGTCGCAGAACTGGTCGTAGGCGTTGTCGAACACGTCGGCCCATGCCTGCGCGTCGAGCGGGGCGTGCCAGCGCCGAAAGAGGGGCGGATGGCCGTCGGCCTCGCCGTTAAGCATGTCGATCTTGTGCGCGAACTCGTGGATCACGACGTTGTACGCGTCGCTGCCATCGGTCATCTGCGCGTCTTCCCACGAGAGGATCACGGGGCCGCCTTCCCACGCCTCGCCGCTCGCGTCGTGTTCCACCTCGTGGACCACGCCGTCCTCGTCCTCCACGGTCTTGCGGATCACGAATTCGCCCGGATAGACGACCACGCCCACCCAGCCCTTGTAGAGATCGAGTGAAAGATTGAGCACGGGCAGCGACGCCTGCGCGGCGATCGCTACGCTCATCGGGTCGGTCAGCTCGAGATCGTGCGCCGTGGAGAACTCCTTTTGCGCGAGGAAAAGGCTCGTCATCTCGCGCAGGCGCACGAGGTCGGCGGCGTCGAGGTGCTTGAGAAAGGGCAAGCCCGCGAGCGTCGCCTGCCAAAGCGCGTCGTCGATCGCGTAGGTGCGCAGCGCCTTTTCGCGGCGGCGCGCGTCGAACCAGTGAGAGAGTTTCGAAAGCATCGCTGGGTGTGTTTTCCCGTGCGTCTGGATGTCGTTCAATCGATCTGCTTTTGCCACGCGGCGAAGATCCCGCCGCACACCGCCACGCCGATCAGGAAGTAAAACCCGTCGAGCGAACTCAGGAAGCTCGCCTGCTGCGCGACGATGCGGCTCACCTGCGCGAGCGCGAGTCCGCGCGCTTCGCTCGCGGAGCGGCCCATCAGTTCGAAGGAATGCGTCAGCGCGGCGTAGGTGCTCTGGAACGCCGGGTTGAACGGATTCACGAACTCGGCGAGCCGCGTCTGGTGCAGCGCGAGCCGGTGCTGCTCGACGATGATAACGGTGGCTGTGGCGAACGATATCGTCAACTGCCGGACGATGTTTTTCAAGCGGTAACCGTGCGTGAATTCTTCGATCGCGAAGATGCGGAACGTGAGATTGGCGACGGGCAGCACGATGAAGAGCAGCAGCAGGCCACGCAGCAGCAGCGGCGGGATGAGCCAGGCTTCGCTAGCCTGCGGCGTGAGCCGCGTCATCCAGAACGAAATGAACGCTGAGAGCACGAAGCCGGGCACGATGATCCACTTTTTGTGTGTAATGAGCTTCGCGTAGCGGAAATAGAAAAAGAGGGCGCCGGCCGAGATGAGCGACGTGATGCCGGTGAGGCGTCCGGCGTTTTCGACGGGGTAGTTGAAACCGCCTTCGAGCAGCCGCGAGACCAGGTAGCTGAGCGCCGTGCTCAGGTAGTAGTAGACCATGTAGAGCAGCAGGCCCACCCGGAACGGCTTCTCGCGCAGTGCGTGCAGGCGCATGAGCGGCTTCGGATGATGCCACTGGTGCCAGCCGAACCAGGCGAGCGCCGTGATCCCGACGAGCGTGAGCAGAATGATTTCCGGCGACGCGCTGAAGAGTTCGAAGCGCACCTGCTGCATGGCGATCTGCAGCGCGCCCTGTGCAAACGCGAAGATGAGGTACGGCCAGAAGTGCGCTTCGCCGCGCTCCTCAGGCAGCAAGTGGCCCGTATCGGGCAGCGCGAGCAGGGCCAGCACGGCATAGAGCACGCCTGCGGGCGCGGAAAACGCGAACAAGGCGCGCCAGTCGAAATGCGCGACGAGCTGCCCGCCCACGAGCGGTGCTAGCGCGCTGGAGAGCACGATGAGAATGAGGAACGCGCGCGTTGCCACTGGACGCTGCTGCGGCGTGAAGCTGATCTGGATGAGGATGCGGCAGGTGCCCATCATCGGGCCGATGAAGTAGCCCTGGAAGCCGCGCGCGAAGGCAAGCTCGATCGACGATTCGCAAAGTGCCGCCGCGATCGCGCCGACGGCATAGAGCAGCAGGCAGCTCCCCACGTAGCGGCGGTAGCCCATGCGCTCCACCCACCATTGCTGCTGCAGGATGCCCAGAACGGCGCACACGGCGTAGGCGCTCGACGACCAGACGAGCTCGTCGGGCGACGCGTTGATGCCGCCCGCGATATGGCTCGTGAAGAACGAGAAGATCGCGTTGTCGTAGTAGTCGAGACCGGTCGCGAGGGCGAGCACCCACGGGAAAAAGTCGCCGCGCAGGCGCGCCGCGCTGAAGATCGGCTCGCGAGGCTGGGCCGTGCTCATGCCGATTCGTCGTTCTCGCGTGCGTTGCCCGAAGGCTCTGCCGGTCTGCCGCCCGTCGCGGCCGCCTTGCGTCGCCGCGTGGCGGCGAGGCGCTGCTCGATCAGCTGATCGGACGGCTCTCCCGCGAGGCGCCGCTGCAGGTAGTCGAGGTCGCCGGCCAGCTCCATGCGCACCGTCTGCGCCTCCTTCAACTCGCGGCGCACGGCCGCGATGCGCGTGTCCAGCGTCTCGATCTGCTGCGCGAGCGCGTCGGCGATCTGCTGGAGCGACTCGTGCGAATAGCGCCGGCGGCCTTCGCCAACCTGTTCGAGCGGCCGCTTGAGCATTTCGGTGATGCCGTGCAGCGAAAAGCCGAGCGCGCGCAGCCGCAGGATGCGCGCAAATTGCTCGAGGTCGTGCTCGTCGTAGAGCCGGTAGCGGCCTTCGCTGCGCGAGGGGCTGACGAGCCCTCGCTCTTCGTAATACTTGAGCGTGCGCGGCGTGACGTTCAGGCGCTCGGCGGCGTCGCGCACCGTGAGCAGCGCGGGGGCATCCTTGGGCATGGGGAACTCTTTTTTCGCCGGGACGCGATCAAGACACACTGCGCATTATACTTCAACGTGAACGTGCACGTACAGGTTGAGAGGTGCAGCGATCCGCTGCCGGAAAAGAAAAACGCCCGCGAAGTCGCGGGCGTTTTGCGGTGATTCGAGCGGGCGAGGGCCTTTAGCCGCCGCGGCGCATCATGTCGAAGAACTCGGAATTGTTCTTCGTCTGGCGAATCTTGTCGAGCAGGAATTCCATGGCCTCGACTTCGTCCATGTCGTGGATGAACTTGCGCAGCACCCAGATCTTCTGGAGGATGTCCGGCTTGATCAGCAGTTCCTCGCGGCGCGTGCCCGACTTGTTCAGGTTGATCGACGGGTAGACGCGCTTTTCCGCGAGACGGCGCTCGAGGTGCACTTCCATGTTGCCGGTGCCCTTGAACTCTTCGTAGATCACGTCGTCCATGCGGCTGCCGGTTTCGATCAGCGCCGTGCCGATGATGGTGAGCGAGCCGCCTTCTTCGATGTTACGTGCCGCGCCGAAGAAGCGCTTCGGACGCTGGAGCGCGTTGGCATCCACACCGCCCGTGAGCACCTTGCCCGATGCGGGCACAACGGTGTTGTAGGCGCGCGCGAGACGCGTGATCGAGTCGAGCAGGATCACGACGTCGTGCTTCATTTCGACGAGGCGCTTGGCCTTCTCGATCACCATTTCGGCGACCTGCACGTGCCGCGCAGCCGGTTCGTCGAAGGTCGAGGCGATCACTTCGCCCGCCACTGAGCGCTGCATTTCGGTCACTTCTTCCGGGCGCTCGTCGATCAGCAGCACGAACAGGACCACGTCGGGGTGGTTCTGCTTGATGGCGTGCGCGATGTGCTGGAGCATCACGGTCTTGCCGGACTTGGGCGAAGCGACCAGCAGGCCGCGCTGACCCTTGCCGATAGGCGCGATCATGTCGATGATGCGGCCCGTCACGTTCTCCTCGCCGCGCATCTCGCGCTCGAGCAGCAGCACCTTGTTCGGGTGCAGCGGCGTGAGGTTCTCGAACATGATCTTGTGCTTCGAGGCTTCCGGCGGCTGGCCGTTGACCTTGTCCACCTTCACGAGCGCGAAATAGCGTTCGCCGTCCTTCGGCGTGCGCACTTCACCTTCGATCGTGTCGCCGGTGTGCAGGTTGAAGCGGCGGATCTGCGACGGGCTGATATAGATATCGTCCGTGCTGGCGAGATACGAGGTTTCCGGCGAGCGCAGGAAGCCGAAGCCGTCGGGGAGCACTTCGAGCGTGCCGTCACCGAAGATCGTTTCGCCCGTCTTGGCGCGCTTTTTGAGAATCGCGAACATGAGTTCCTGCTTGCGCAGGCGGTTCGCATTTTCGATCTCGAGGCCATTGGCCATCTCGATCAATTCAGACACGTGCAGAGACTTGAGCTCGGAAAGATGCATACGGAGAACCCGTCGGGGAGGAGTGCGACGAAAAGAATGGGGGAAAAGAAGCGAGCGGAACCGCTCAAGGACTTTTGGTTGAAACTTCGCTTCAAGCTTGCTTGAAACTTTTATAAGGGCGCCGGTAGACGCTTTATGAATTCTAGCATAGCACACGCCAGAAACCGTCAGTGAAGACCGACAGCAAGTTTCGGCGTGTTTTTATGGTGCGTGTTGTCGCGTGACAACACGCACCGTTGGTGGCTCATCCCTTGCTGGCCGGGCGATGCGCCCGGGCGGGGAGGGGCGGCCAGCGAGGAAGTTACAGGTGGCTGTCCAGGAACGCGGTGAGCTGCGACTTCGAGAGCGCGCCGACTTTCTGCGCCGCCACGGCGCCGTTCTTGAAGAGGATCAGCGTGGGGATGCCGCGCACGCCGAACTTCACCGGCGTCGACTGGTGCTCGTCGACGTTGATCTTCGCGACCTGAAGGCGCTCGCCATAGTCCTTCGCGACTTCATCGAGAATCGGCGCGATCATCTTGCACGGGCCACACCACTCTGCCCAGAAGTCCAGCAGCACGGGCTTGTCGGATTTCACGACGTCCTGTTCGAACGATGCGTCGCTGATATGCTTGATTTGTTCGCTCATTGTATGAATACCTCTTTCGATTCGAGGCTGAGTAAATTGCTCGCCACGATACACCAAAACTGAAAATTCTTCCGGGGCCGCCTGGGCGGCCAGACCGAACCCAAGTCATACGTCCGAATCACACGCCCTTCGCACGCAAACCGCGTGGCCCAGCCGATTGCCGACGCCAGTGTAGCCTAAATCCCTATGCGTTGCCGACGGTGATAGTACTCATGCCGCAAGCAGGGTTTCCGTCCTGCAGGCCACATTCGGCGGCATATTCTGGCGGCGGCGCGAGCCTTTTCGCGGGGCCATTTCGCGTGGTACCTCGTGCTCCTGCACGCTATCTGGAGGCGGTGCGAGCCGTTGCAAGAGGGTAGCTACCCGGGGCGCGCAACGATGCCCGGCGCGGCTCGGCGCGTTTTTTCGCACTGCAGCAGTCGCATTGGCGCGCGACCGATGTTAGAATGCGCCGTGACGGGCCTCCTCGCATGGAGGGGCGGTCAACCTGGTCAGGTCGGGAACGAAGCAGCCACAGCCGTTTTCCGCCAGTGCCGAGGGTCAGGCTCGTCACCTTCCTCTTTTTTCTTCCGTTTTTCTTCCCAGATACGAGATTGACGCCGCGCAATCGACTGCGCGACGCGGTTCTTCGTTCGTCGTGTTTGTCACGCCTGCATCGCCACTGTTTTCGTCGTCCGCAATCGCCGGCTCGCGCCATTGCGCGGCGGCCGCGAACCGGGCATTGGCCGCCTTTCGATTCATCTGGACGCGCCGGCGTTGCTGATACAATTTCCGCATGACCTATCAAGTTCTCGCACGCAAGTGGCGACCGAAGGATTTCGCTTCGCTCGTCGGACAGGAGCACGTGGTGCGCGCGCTCACGCATGCACTCGACGGCGGCCGCCTGCATCACGCGTACCTCTTCACAGGCACGCGCGGCGTGGGCAAGACGACGCTGTCGCGTATCTTCGCCAAGGCGCTCAACTGTGAGACCGGCGTGACGTCGAAGCCCTGCGGCGTGTGCCGCGCGTGCCGGGAAATCGACGAAGGGCGTTTCGTCGATTACGTCGAGATGGATGCGGCGAGCAATCGCGGCGTGGACGAAATGGCCGCGCTGCTCGAGCGTGCGGTCTACGCGCCGGTCGATGCGCGCTTCAAGGTCTACATGATCGACGAAGTGCACATGCTCACGAACCACGCCTTCAACGCAATGCTGAAGACGCTGGAAGAGCCGCCGCCGCATGTGAAGTTCATCCTCGCGACGACGGACCCGCAGAAGATTCCGGTCACGGTGCTCTCGCGCTGCCTGCAATTCAATTTGAAGCAGATGCCGGCGGGCAACATCGTGGAGCATCTCACGCATATTCTCGGAGAAGAGAAGGTCGAGTTCGAGGCGCAGGCGCTGCGCCTGCTCGCGCGCGCCGCAGACGGCTCGATGCGCGACGCGCTTTCGCTTACCGACCAGGCCATCGCGTATTCGGCCAACCAGGTCACCGAAGAAGCGGTGCGCGGCATGCTCGGCGCGCTCGATCAAAGCTATCTGATCCGCATGATCGACGCGCTCGTGGCCGGCGACGGCGCGAACGTGCTCGCCATCGCCGACGAAATGGCGCTGCGCAGCCTGTCGTTTTCCGCCGCGCTGCAGGACCTCGCGAGTCTGTTCCATCGCATTGGCTGGGCGCAATTCGCGCCTTCATCGGTGCTCGACGAGTGGCCCGAAGCCGACGACATTCGCCGTTTCGCGGAAGCGTTGAGCCCGGAGCAGGTCCAGCTTTTCTATCAGATCGCGACCCTCGGGCGCAGCGAACTCGGCCTGGCACCCGACGAATACGCTGGCTTCACGATGACGCTCCTGCGCATGCTGGCGTTCGAGCCTTCCGCGAGCGCGGGCAGCGTGGGCAGTGCGCCTGTGTCGAAGCCCGCTGCGGCCGGCGCGGGCGCGCGTGCGGCGGCTCCGGTAGCGGCGTCGGCGCGCAGTGCGGCGCCTGCCGCTGCGCAGCCAGTCGTGCCGAAGCCCGCCGCCCCGCTGCCGCGGCCGACCGAAGCCGCACCGGCGAAGATGCCCGATGCCGAGCCGCAAGCGAGCGCGTCCGCGCCTGCGCCTGCGCCGCTCGCGAGGCCCGCGGACGAAGCGCGCGTCGTCCCGCCCTGGGAGGACGAGGGCGAGTCCGCGCCGAACCCGGGCGCAGCGCCACAAGCTGCGCCTGTGGCACCGGTCGAGCCGGCTGCGGCCGCTCCCGCGCCAGAAGAGACACAACCTGTGCAGAGCGTGGCCGCTGCGCCCGCGCCGCAATTCGAGTCTCGTGAGGAACCCGCCGCTGCGGCATCCGCGCGTGGTGGTGCAAGCGCTGCGCTCCACGTGCTGCGCAGCAAGGGCATGCGCGTTGCCACGGGCCGTCCCGCTGCCGCTGCCGGCGCGAGCGCCCCGGCGCCCGCGCCGAAGGCCGCACCGCGCAAGGAAGTGAAGGTGCCGACGCCCGATCCGGCTCGCCGCGCCGCCGCGCACGAAGCGCAGGCACGACAGACGCCGCGCAACGCAAACGCGCAGCAAGACGCTTCGGGCGCGCCGCCGTGGGACGATATTCCACCCGACGACTATGTGCCGCTCGGCGCCGATGACGCGTACTTTGCGCCGCCCGACGACGGCTTCGTGCCCCCCTACGACAGCGAGCCGTCCGCGCCGCGCGCCGCCGCTGCGATGCCGACGCCGTCGCCGGCCGTGGTCGATGTGAGCAAGCTGCCGCCGGGCATTGCGCTCGATCCGATCGGTTTCAAGGGCGACTGGCCTGCGCTCGCCGCCACGCTTTCGCTCAAGGGCATCTCGTACCAGCTCGCGTTCAACAGCGAGCTGACGGCGCTCGAAGGCACGCTTCTCAAATTGAGCGTGCCGGTGCCGCAGTACGCCGAAGCCTCGCAGGTCGCGAAGCTCAAGACGGCGCTTGCCGAGCGGCTTGGCAAGACCGTTGAAGTGAGCGTGGAAGTCGGCCCCGCGCGCCGCACGGCGGCCGCGCTCGACGCCGCCGATCGCGCCCAGCGTCAACGCGAAGCTGAGCGCGAGATCGGCGCCGACCCCTTCGTGCAGCAACTGATTCGCGACTTCGGCGCGAGCATCGTGCCGGGCTCGATCCGGCCGGTCGCGCCGGAAGCCGCATCGGGCGGCACTCAGGCCGCCCACTGATTTGCGCCGCGCGGCGCGCAGAGCGTCGCGCGCTTTTGAGCGCATCGATTCGAACGACTACGATCCAGAAGGAGCAGTGACTATGTTGAAAGGCCAACTCGCAGGGCTCATGAAGCAAGCCCAGCAGATGCAGGAAAACATGAAGAAGATGCAGGAGCAGCTTGCCCAGATCGAAGTCGAGGGTCAGGCTGGCGCCGGTCTCGTCAAGGTCACGATGACCTGCCGCAACGACGTTCGCCGCGTGTCGATCGATCCGAGCCTGCTCACGGACGACAAGGACATGCTCGAAGACCTCGTGGCCGCGGCGTTCAACGACGCGGTGCGCAAGGCCGAAGCCACGTCGCAGGAAAAGATGGGCGGCATGACCGCCGGCCTGCCGCTGCCGCCGGGCTTCAAGATGCCGTTCTAAGGAACGTGGCGAGCGCCGCGTCTGCGTGAGGCAGACCGGCGCCCGCGTGTCCCGCGTGCCTCGTCGCGACCCGGCAGGGCTGCGCGGCGTCGCGGCGTCGAAAGTAGCAAGCAGTAGCAAGCAGTAGGTAGCAAGCAACACCAGGCAGCAGGAAGCACCCCGAAGCAGGTTCCGCTTCAAACCCCCGTCGCGCATCTCGCGCTGAATCCGCATGAAACAACCTTCCGCTCTCGCCGCTCTCGTCGAGGCGCTGCGCGTGTTGCCCGGTGTCGGGCCGAAGTCGGCGCAACGCATGGCCTATCACCTGATGCAGCACGACCGCGACGGCGCCGAAAAGCTCGGCAACGCGCTCCTGTTCGCGACCGGGAATCTGAAGCACTGCGAGAAGTGCAATACCTTCACCGAAGCTCAGGTATGCGAAACGTGCCTCGACGAGGAGCGTGACCCTACGCTGCTGTGCGTCGTCGAAACGCCGGCCGACCAGATCATGCTCGAACAGACCATGACATACCGCGGTTTGTATTTCGTGCTGATGGGGCATCTGAGTCCGCTCGACGGCATCGGTCCGAAAGAGATCCATTTCGACCGGCTCGTGAAGCGCGCGTCGGATGGCGTCGTCAAGGAAGTGGTGCTCGCCACCAATTTCACGAATGAGGGCGAGGCGACGGCCCACTATCTCGGTCAGACGCTCAAGGCGCGCGGACTCGCCGTCACGCGTCTCGCACGCGGCGTGCCGGTGGGTGGCGAGCTCGAATATGTCGACGCGGGCACCATCGCGCGGGCCATGCTCGACCGGCGCTCGATGTAGCGTCCCGCCAGGCTTCGATCGCGGCGCACTCGATGTGGTGCCGCTCGCCGAACAGAATGAAAGGAGACCCCATGAGTGCAGCCGCCCCTTCCCACGATTCCCCCCATTCCCGGTCGAACGCATCCGCAGCGAAAGGCGCGGGCCCGCTCGCGGGCGTCAAAGTCCTCGAACTCGGCACGCTGATCGCCGGTCCGTTCGCCGCTCGCTTTCTCGGCGAATTCGGCGCCGAGGTCATCAAGATCGAAGACCCCAAGGGCGGCGATCCGCTGCGCAAATGGCGCAAGCTCTACCCGGAAGCGGGCGGCACGTCGCTCTGGTGGGCCGTGCAGGCGCGCAACAAGAAGTCCGTCACGGTGAATCTCAAAGCCGAAGAGGGCAAGGAGATCGTGCGGCGGCTCGCGAAGGAAGCCGATATCGTCATCGAGAATTTCCGGCCCGGCCTGCTCGAAAAGCTCGGGCTCGGCTACGACGTGCTCTCGAAGCAGAATCCCGGCCTCGTGATGGTGCGGCTCTCGGGCTACGGCCAGAGCGGCCCGTATCGCGACCGTCCGGGCTTCGGCGCGATCGCCGAATCGATGGGCGGCCTGCGCCACATCACCGGCTATCCCGATCTGCCGCCGCCGCGCATCGGCATTTCGATTGGCGACTCGATCGCTGCGCTGCACGGCGTGATCGGCGCGATGATGGCGCTCCATCATCGCAACATGAACGGCGGCAGCGGCCAGATCGTCGATGTCGCGCTCTATGAGGCCGTGTTCAACATGATGGAGAGCGTGGTGCCCGAGTACGGCATGTACGGCATGGTGCGTGAGCGCACCGGCGCGTCGCTGCCGGGCATCGTGCCGTCGAATACGTACCCGTGCCGGGACGGTAGCATCGTGATCGGCGGCAACAGCGATCCGATCTTCAAGCGCCTGATGATGGCCATCGACCGCGCGGACCTCGCGAACGATCCGCAACTCGCCCACAACGACGGCCGCGTGCCGCGCACGGCGGAGATCGACGGCGCAATCGCGGCGTGGCTTTCCACGCGCACCATCAACGAAGCGCTCGACGTGCTCAATGCCGCCGACGTGCCCGTGGGCCGCATCTACAGCGTGGCCGACATGTTCGCCGATCCGCAGTTCGCGGCGCGCCAGATGATCCAGCAGTTCCGCTGGCAAGCGCCGGGGCAGCAAGAAGGCGAGGGCGTGGACATCGCGCTCCCCGCGGTCACGCCCAAGCTTTCGGCGACGCCCGGCGACACGCGCTGGCTTGGTCCCGCGTTGGGCGAGCATACGGATGAAGTCCTGAGGACGCTGGGCTACGACGCGGACCACATCGCACGGTTGCGCGAGCAACACATCGTCTAAGGCGAGTGCCTTATGCAAGACGGCTCGCCGGTGAACCACCGGCGAGCCGTTTTCGCTTTGCGTCCTGCGTGGCAGGAAACGTTCAGGGCTCGATCACGATCTTGCCCGTCACCTTGCGCGAGGCCATGTCCTTGAGCGCCTGCGCGGTGTCGGCGAGCTTGTAGCGCTTCGAGACGTAGGGCTTGAGCTTGCCTTCACCGATCCAGCCCATCATCTGCGTGAACGCTGCCGCATTGTGCTGCGGTTCGCGACGCGCGAAATCGCCCCAGAACACGCCGACGAGGCTCGCGCCCTTGAGCAGCGCGAGATTGAGCGGCAGCCTCGGAATCTCTCCATTCGCGAAGCCGACCACGAGATAGCGGCCGCGCCAGCCGATGCTGCGGAACGCCGGTTCCGCATACTCGCCGCCCACCGGGTCGTAGATCACGTCGGGGCCTTTGCCGTCGGTGAGTGCCTTGATGCGCTCGCGCAAGTCCTCGGTGCTGTAGTTGATGGTGGCGTCCGCACCGAAGCGGCGGCAGACTTCGAGCTTCTCTTCGCTCGAGGCGGCTGCGATCACGCGCGCGCCGAGCACCTTGCCGATTTCGACAGCCGCGAGGCCCACGCCGCCCGCCGCGCCGAGCACGAGCATCGTTTCGCCTGCGCGCAGGGCCGCGCGATCGACCACCGCGTGATGCGACGTGCCATACGCGAGCGTGAAAGCGGCGGCCGTCGCGAAATCGGCGCCTTCGGGCAGCGCCACGCACGCCGATGCGTCCGCAAGCGCCTGCTCGGCGAACGCGCCAGTGCCCACATAGGCCACTACGCGCGTATCGGGCGCGAGCTTCACGCCTTCGCCCGCCGCGCGCACGACGCCCGCGAGTTCGGCGCCGGGCGTGAAGGGCAGCGGCGGCTTCATCTGATACTTGTTCTCGATGATGAGTACATCGGGAAAGTTCACGGCCGCGGCCTTCACGTCGATCACGACCTGACCGGGGCCCGGCACGAGGTCGGGCGAGTCTTCGAGCGTGAGCGAGTCGGGTGGTCCGTACTGGTTGCAGCGGATTGCGCGCATCGTGTCTCCTGTCTTTTCCGGTTCGGTTGCTTGCAGTTGCGTCGGTCATGCATTCGCTACCGCGGGACAGTGTACGGCAATCCGCCGCAATGCGAACGATCGTGCGATTTATTTCGCGTCGATGACCGGGTGTCTTTCGAGCCGTTGCCGTGGATGCAAATGCGCCCCGCACCGGCGCATGATTTCGACGTGCAGCCCAGTGGCAGACACGCCCTGGCGTATGGGCCGGGCTGTCGTTCGCGTGCCTTCTTTCCTCGGTTACAATCGCTCGATGCGAATACTACTCAGCAACGACGACGGTTACCTCGCCCCCGGCCTTGCGGCGCTGTATGAAGCGCTCAAGCCGCTCGGCGAAGTCACGGTCATGGCGCCCGAGCAGAACTGCAGCGCCGCATCGAACTCGCTTACGCTGTGGCGCCCGCTGTCGGTTTTGCGATCGGCGAGCACCGGCTTCTATTACGTGAACGGCACGCCCACCGACTCGGTGCACATCGCACTCACGGGCATGCTCGACCAGCAACCCGACCTCGTGGTCTCCGGCATCAACAACGGCCAGAACATGGGCGAGGACACGCTGTACTCGGGCACGGTGGCCGCGGCGACCGAAGGCATTATGTTCGGCTTGCCGGCCATCGCGTTCTCGCTCGTCGATAAGGACTGGGTGCATCTCGATTCCGCCGCGCGCGTCGCGGCCGAGATCGTTGCGCATTACCTCGCGAACCCGCTGCCGGGTCATCCGCTGCTGAACGTCAACATTCCGAACCTGCCGTACGAAGAGCTTGGCGACTGGCGCGTCACACGCCTCGGCAAGCGTCATCCTTCGCAGCCCGTGATCCGCGAGACCAACCCGCGCGGCGAGCCGATTTACTGGATCGGGCCGTCGGGCAGCGCACGCGATGCGAGCGAGGGCACGGACTTCCACGCGGTGGCGAACGGCCATGTGTCGATCACGCCGCTGCAACTCGATCTCACCCATACGCAAATGCTGTCCGCGACGCACGACTGGGCGCGCAAGGGCGGCAGTGCTTCATGACGGGCGAGCGCACGAAGCGTTTTCCGCTCGGGCTTGCGGATCTCGTACGCGAGCCGCGCCGGCGCGACGCGCGTCCGGGCGAAGCACGCCCCTCGCTCGCGAACGCGGGCAACAGCAGTCCGTCGAAACCGGGCGTCGGCACACTCGCGAAGCCCGGCGCGAAGGTAGGTAATCCGGCCGTCGCGAAGTCCTCCGTGAGCACACCGTTCAAGGCGCCGCCTGCGAAGCCGGTCAATGCGAAGCCGGTGAGCGCAAAGCCGGCGGGTTCGATCAAGCCTGCGCATCCTGCCGGCAACGCTGCCGCGCCGCGGGCCGCCATGCCGGGCGGCGTGAGTGTGCCGCGTGCTGCTGTGGCCGTCACGGGCGCGCCCGCCGTTGCGCTCAACGGCGCGCATGCGCTGACTTCGGAACGCATACGCGAACGCATGGTCGAACGCCTGCGTGCGAACGGCATCGCCGATGCGCGCGTGCTCCAGGCGCTCGCGGCCGTGCCGCGCCACATGTTCATCGATCCGGGTCTCGCGACCCAGGCCTACGAAGATGCGGCGTTGCCGATCGGTCATCACCAGACCATCTCAAAGCCTTCCGTGGTCGCGCGCATGCTCGAGCTCGCGGGCGCGGGCCGCGTGCTGGAGCGCGTGCTCGAAATCGGCACCGGCTGCGGCTATCAGGCAGCGGTGTTGAGCCAGATCGCACGCGACGTGTATTCCATTGAGCGCATCAAGCCGTTATACGAGCGCGCGAAGACGAATCTTCGTCCGCTGCGTATCCCGAATATCCGCTTGCACTACGGCGACGGACGGCTCGGTTTGCCGTCGGCGGCGCCGTTCGACGCGATCGTGATCGCTGCTGCGGGCTTCGACGTGCCGCAGGCGCTGCTCGAGCAGCTCGCCATTGGCGGGCGGCTCGTGGCGCCGGTCGCGGTGTCCGGCACCCAGAGTGCCGCCGGCGAAGCGACGCAGGTCCTCACGCTCGTCGAGCGTACGGGGCCGGCGCAGTGGCGGGAGTCACGCCTGGATCGCGTTTTCTTTGTCCCCTTAAAATCTGGAGTGATCTGAATCCGATGAGTATGTTGCGCGCGATCAAAAGAAACCGCCTGAATGTCGACCTGCCCGAAGCCACGCTGATCGCAGCCCAGCGCGGCGCCGCGGTCGCCGCGCTCTGTCTTCTGGCCGCCTGCGCCACGCGACTCGATCAGGCACCCGTGGTCGACCGCACCGCGCCGCTCGGCACGGCGGCTGCACAGCCTCCGGTGCCGCTCGGGCCGCCGCCTCCGGGATATTACCGGGTGAAGCCGGGCGACACTCTCTATAGGATTGCGCTCGAAAACGGCCAGAATTATCGCGACATCGCGACGTGGAACAATCTCACCAATCCGAACCAGATTGAGGTGGACCAGTTGTTGCGCGTCGTGCCGCCGGGTGCGAATCCGTCGGCGTATACGCCGGGTGTCGTGACCGCGCCGGTGCCGGGCGTGGGCGCTGCACCGGGCGCTCCGGCAGCGGGGACGCCGGCGCAGCCGCCGATCTACGGTTCGGGTGCGAATGCAGCCCCGCCGACTGCCGCCGTGCCGCCGCAGCCGGGTGCGAGCGGCGGCGATGTCGCCGCGGCGCCGGGCGGCAACATCGCGCTCACGTGGCCGGTGCGTGGTCCGGTGCTCAACGGCTTCGACGATACGAAGAACAAGGGCATCAATATTGGCGGTGCGTCGGGCGATCCTGTCAAGGCAGCCGGCGATGGACGCGTGGTTTATGCCGGAAATGGGCTGCGCGGTTACGGCAATCTCATTATCATCAAGCATGACGCGACGTTTTTGACCGCGTATGCACACAACCGGACTTTGATGGTAAAAGAAGGGGATGCGGTCACCAAAGGTCAGAAGATCGCCGAAATGGGCAATACCGACTCGGACCGGGTGATGCTGCATTTCGAAGTACGCCGTCAGGGTAAGCCCGTCGACCCACTGAAGTACTTGCCGCCGCAATAAAAGCGAGCCGACCATGCCGAAATCGAAGCGCCGTCTGCAGCAATCCGAGTCTGACAGCCAAGCCGCCCAGGTTTCGGTGGAGGACGGCGCGCAGGCGGGCGACGACGACGCGTCGCCCGAACTCGACGGCGGCCGCGACTACGAAGAGCGCGAGGAGCGTGAAGAGCGCGATTCGCAGTCCGACGAAGGCGGCTCGGGCGAGGGCACCGAAACCGCCGATGCCGCACCCGACGCCGACGATTTCCGCGCCATGCTGCAGGCCGAACTCACGGCCGACACTATCCAGCATTATCTGAACCGGATCAGCGTGAAGCCGCTGCTCACTGTCGAGGAGGAGCAGCGCTACTCGCGGCTCGCCAAAGCCGGCGAGTTCGAAGCGCGTCAGGTCATGATCGAGCGCAATCTGCGCCTCGTCGTCAGCATTGCCAAGGGTTACCTCAATCGCGGCGTGCCGCTGCTCGACCTGATCGAGGAGGGCAACCTCGGCCTCATGCACGCGATCGAAAAGTTCGATCCCACGCGCGGCTTCCGTTTCTCGACGTATGCGACCTGGTGGATCCGCCAGAGCATCGAGCGCGCGATCATGAACCAGGCGCGCACCGTGCGTTTGCCGGTGCACGTGATCCGTGAGCTCAACCAGGTGCTGCGCGCGAAGCGACATCTGGAGAAGAACTCGCTCAACGCCGATTCGGCCTCGGAGCGGCGCGACGCGAGCATCGACGACATCGCGTATCTCACGGGCAAGACCACCGAGGAAGTCACCGACATTCTCGCGCTCAACGAACACACGGCCTCGCTCGACGCTCCGCTCGACCTCGACCCGGCCAGCAGCCTGCTCGACCTGCTCTCGGACGACCAGAGCCAGTCGCCCGATGCCGAGGTGCAGCATCGCGAACTGGAAACGCTTACACGCGCGTGGCTCGGCCGGTTATCCGATAAGCATCGCCACGTCATCGAACGGCGCTTCGGGCTGAACCATATCGAGCCCGCCACGCTCGAAGAGCTGGCCGACGAAATGGGCCTCACCCGCGAGCGCGTGCGGCAGATCCAGCAGGAAGCGCTGGTGCGCCTCAAGCGCTTTTTCGCTTCGAACGGCGTGCGCAAGGACGCCGTACTCTAAACCCTCGCAGTCCATCTGAATGACAGTTCCTGTACTCGTATTCGACATCGAGACGATTCCCGATGTCGACGGCATTCGCCGTCTCGACGATCTGCCCGCCGCGCTCACCGACACCGAAGTCGCCGAGCACGCCTTCGCCGCGCGCCGCGAGAAAACCGGCAGCGATTTCCTGCCGCATCACCTGCAGCGTGTCGCTGCTATCTCGTGCGTATTTCGCGACGGCCAGGGCTTTCGCGTGCGCTCGCTCGGCACGCCCGAAGACGGCGAGGCGCGCCTGATCGATTCGTTCTACCGCACGATCGAGAAGTACTCGCCGCAGCTCGTGTCGTGGAACGGCGGCGGCTTCGACTTGCCGGTGCTGCACTATCGTGCGCTCGTGCACGGCATTCGCGCGGTGCGCTACTGGGAAACGGGTGAAGAGGACCGCGAGTTCAAGTGGAACAACTACCTTAGCCGCTACCACACGCGTCACACTGACCTGATGGATGTCCTCGCGATGTATCAGCCGCGCGCTAACGCACCGCTCGACGCGCTCGCGAAGCTCTGCGGTTTTCCAGGCAAGCTCGGCATGGACGGCGGCCAGGTGTGGACCGCGTTTCAGGAAGGCCGCATCGAGGAGATCCGCAACTACTGCGAAACCGACGTGGTCAACACGTATCTGCTCTATTGCCGGTTTCAGATGATGCGCGGCGGTTTCACAGAGCGCGAATATGCGGATGAGATCGAGTTCGTGAAGCAGTCTCTCGCCGCGGAATCCGCACCGCATTGGGGCGAGTATCTCGAGGCCTTCGCGAGCTAGGCACGGCGTCGTCCCTCAGCCGAGTTCGAGCACGATCGGCTGATGATCCGAAGCCTGGGTCGCGCCGTCTATCTCACAGTTTCGCAAGCGTGGGCGCAAATCCTCCGTGATGAAGACGAAGTCGCACGCGAGCGGACCGTCCGACCATTGCTTCGTGTCATACACGCCGGCCGTTGGCGGCGGCGTCGCGCCCGCATGCAGCGCGGTCCACGCGTCGATGAAGGCTGGGCTGCCCGCGAGCGGTTCGAGCATGCGCGTGTACGCCTCGCTGCCCCACGCGCTGTTGAAGTCGCCGCAGACGATCGCGGATAGCGGGCGCGCGGTGCGGGCGAACGGGCCCACATCGTTTTCGGCGGGCGCGGGATGCGCCGCGTGATCGGCGGCTTCCTGCTGCAGGCGCCGCAGCTCGTCGACTTGCGCGAGCCGCTGGCGCAGCGAATAAAACTCCAGATGCGTGACCAGCACGCGCAGCGCGCCGCCCGGCACGTCGAGCACGGCTTCGAGCGCCACGCGTTGCATCGAGGGTGCGGTGGAGTCGGCGGGCCACGGCAGAGCATGGCGAAAAACCTGCGCGAGCGGCAAGCGCGTGGCGAGCGCGTTGCCGAACTGGCGGCGCGGCATTTGCGCCGTGCCTTGACTAGAGGCTTGCGCGCCACGCGGCGCAGGCAAGTCGGCGCCAATCGCCTCGATGACCGTATAGCCGGGCAGCAGCGCGCGCAGTTCGGCGAACTGATCGTCGCCGGGACCACCCGGCAGCGCCCGGAAGCCGCGCGTGATCTCCTGCAGGCACAGCACGTCGAAGTCGGCGAGGCGCTGCGCCTCGCGCACCGTGCGCGCGAGATCGACGACGCCAGAAGCGTCGCGGCCCCACTGCACATTCCAGCTCACCAGTTTCATCGGCACGCTCCTCGTATGGTGCGGCGGGGATTCCCGCACGCACGCTTAACCCTAGCCTGGTTTCTCCCGACGTGTCGTATGACGAATGCGATGGCCGCGGTGACTGCGGGGCGCAGCGAGCACGACCGGACCACCTCGAAAACAGCAGCGCCGCAGCGCGGGCGCCGACTTCGACTACAATCTCGCCTTCGCCCACAATTCACTCATCGTCAGTCAGGAATCCGCTGGTGTCTCAAGCTGCCCCCGACCCTCAAGCCGAGCCTGCCCAGGCCGAGCCCATGCCGTCCACGCCCCCGAAAAAGCGCAGCAAGCGCGAGCGCCGCGCCGAAAAGCGCGCCGCCATCGAAGCTTCGGTCGCTCATGCCCCCATTCTCGAGATCGAGTCGCTCGACATGGAGGCCCGCGGCGTTGGCCGCACCGTGACCGAGACGGGCGAGCCCGGCAAGGTGATCTTCGTCGAGGGCGCGTTGCCGGGCGAGCGCGTGACCTACCTGAGCTACCGCAAGAAGCCCACGTTCGAACAGGCGCAGGTGGTCGACGTGCTGCGCGAGAGCGCGATCCGCACGAAGCCGCAATGCGCGTTCTTCGGCACCTGCGGCGGCTGCTCGATGCAGCACCTCGACGTGCGAGCGCAGATCGCCGTCAAGCAGCGCGTGCTCGAAGATAACCTCATGCACCTCTCGAAGGTGCGCTCGGAGACGATGTTCCGGCCGATTCACGGGCCGTCGTGGGGCTACCGCTATCGTGCGCGCCTCACGGTGCGCAATGTGCCGAAGAAGGGCGGTGTGCTGGTCGGCTTCCACGAGAAGAAGAGCAGCTACGTGGCCGACATGACGAGCTGCGAAGTGCTGCCGCCGAACGTCTCGGCGATGCTCGTGCCGCTGCGCCATCTGGTGGCCGCGCTGTCGATTCGCGATCGCATGCCGCAGATCGAACTCGCGGTGGGTTCAAGCGTGACGGCGCTCGTGCTGCGTATTCTCGAGCCGCTCACGGCCGCCGACGAAGACCTGCTGCGCGCGTTCGCGGACGCGCACAACGTCCAGTTCTGGCTGCAGCCGAAGGGCCCGGACACGGTGTTCCCGTTCTATCCGCTCGACAAGGAGCTGGACTACACGCTGCCCGAATACGGCATTCGCATGCCGTTCAAGCCGACGGACTTCACCCAGGTCAATCACCAGATCAACCGCGTGCTGGTGGGCCGCGCGCTGCGCCTGCTCGCGCCCGAGGCCGGCGACCGCGTGCTCGATCTGTTCTGCGGTATCGGCAACTTCACGCTGCCGCTCGCGCGTCTCGCGCGCGAAGTGGTGGGGATCGAAGGCAGCGATACGCTGACGGCGCGCGCGCTCGAAAATGCCCGCGCCAACGGCGTGGACGGCCACACGTCGTTTGCGTGCCGCAACCTGTTCGAAGTCACCGCCGACGACATCCGCGCGCTCGGTCACTTCGACAAGTTCCTCGTCGACCCGCCGCGCGAAGGCGCGTTCGCCGTTTCCCAGGCGCTCGCGGAAATCGCGCAGAGCGGCAATGGCCCGCTGCCCAAACGCATCGTCTATGTGTCGTGCAGTCCCGGGACGCTAGCCCGCGACGCGGGCGTGCTCGTCAACGAGGCCGGCTATCGGCTCAAGGGCGCGGGCGTGGTCAACATGTTCCCGCACACGTCGCACGTGGAATCGATCGCGCTGTTCGAGCGCGACTGAGCAAACGCCGCGACAGCGCAGGCGCGTAGCCTGCGCTGCGGCCGCCGAAGCCAAAAAAAACGCCACGGGAAACCGTGGCGTTTTGCTTTGCTGCGGGCCTCAGGCTAGAGGCGCGGCGATCACCAGATCTGCCACCAGGACTTGTTTTCCTTGCCGGGACGCGCGTGACCGGTGATGTACGGGCTGTCCGGGAAGGTGCCGGCGAGCACGCGGCGCGTGTCTTCGGCGAGCTGCGGCTGATCGAGCTTCTGGTACGACAGGATCATGATGTGCAGCGCGTCTTCGATTGCCGGCGCGCTCTTGTAGTCCTGAATCGCGAGCTGCGCGCGGTTGATGGCCGCCACATAGGCGCCGCGGCGATAGTAGTAGTCGGCCGCGTGCACTTCGTGCGAAGCGAGCGCGTTCACGATGTAGCGCATGCGCTGGGCGGCGTCCGGCGCGTACTTGCTCTGCGGATACTTGTCGACCACCACCTTGAACGCGTCATACGACTCGCGCAGCGACTTCGGGTCGCGCTCGCTCATGTCCTGGCCCGAGAAGCGGCCGAACAGACCCAGGTCGTCGTTGAAGTGGATCATGCCCTTGAGATAGTACGCGTAGGCGATGTCCGGGTGATCCGGGTGCAACTGGATGAAGCGGTTGATCGCCTGGTCGGCGGCGTCGTTCTCGTTGTCCTTCCAGTTGCAGTAGGCCACGTTGATCTGCGCCTGCTGGGCGAAGTGGCCGAACGGGTCGCGGCCCTGGAGTGCTTCAAAATATTTTGCGCACTTGCCCCAGTCGCCGCCGGAGAGCGCGTCCTGGGCCTCCGTATATAATTTGTTGTTGTTCCACGCTGCCGTTTCGTCGGTCTTTTCCGGCAGGCCGTGGCAGGCCGCGACCACGGCGAACGCCGCGCCGCAAGCAGCAAGCCGAATGATGTTGCCAATCTTGCCGAGCGTGTTTGCTCGCGTCGCGCGCATTGCGTTTCGGGCCACCGCGTGTTGGGCCAGTTTCGTAATCGTGTTCAAGGCTCGCATTTATCCAGTCCAGCTTCAGGTCTACAGGTGACCCAGACTCAATGACCCGTACAGTTATTCCGGGGGCCGGCGCTCCCGGCGCCCAAAACAGCATCAGAGATTATAGCCTGGGCGATGCGCCCGATGACGCAGCCTCCAGTGAGGGGCTCGACGACGAACTCGCAGGCGAGGGCGTCGGCGGCGTCCCGCGTGCGCGCGGCGACGAAGCCCCGCGCTCGGTTCAGGTGCCAGATGAGCTCGCAGGCGAGCGCCTCGACAAGGTGCTCGCCAAGGTATTTCCGGAATTTTCACGCAGCCGTTTGCAGGGCTGGATCGAAGAGCAGCGCGTGCGCGTGGACGGCAAGCCGGCGAAGGTGCGCCAGCCGGTGCCGCTCGGCGCGACCATCGAGCTCGTGCCGGACCTCCTGCCCGAGCAGCTCGCGTTCGCGCCCGAGCCGGTGCCGCTCGACATCGTCTACGAGGACGACGCCATTGTCGTCATCAACAAGCCCGCCGGGCTCGTCGTGCATCCGGCCGCGGGCAACTGGAGCGGCACGCTCCTCAACGGTCTCCTGCATCGCTATGGCGAAGCCGCGGCGGGTCTGCCGCGCGCGGGAATCGTGCATCGGCTCGACAAGGAAACGTCCGGGTTGATGGTCGTCGCGCGCACGCTAGAGGCGCAGACGGACCTCGTGCGCCAGCTGCAGGCGCGCACGGTCAAGCGCCGCTATCTCGCGCTCGTGTGGGGCAACATGGCCGAGGAAGGCACCATCGACGCACCCATCGGCCGCGACCCGCGCGAGCGCACGCGCATGGCGGTGGTGAAGGGCGCGTCGGGCAAGCCCGCGCGCACGCACTTCCGGCGCATCGACAAGACGCTCTGGCACAACCAGCCCGTGAGCGCCATTCATTGCGACCTGGAAACGGGGCGCACACATCAGATTCGTGTTCACTGCGCGCACATCGGTCATCCGCTGCTGGGCGATCCGGTGTACGGCCACGCGCGCGGCAAGCGCTCGGTCGCGGCGCTGCCCGATGGCTTCGCGCGCCAGGCGCTGCATGCGTGGCGTCTCGGCCTCGTTCATCCGGTCACGGGCCGCTCGATGCAATGGCGCGCCGAAGTGCCCGACGACCTGGACGCGCTGATCGAGGCGCTCGGCTTCGGCGGCGAGGAAGACGAGGACGAAGCCGGCTTCGATGAGGACATGTTCGACAGCGCGTACACCGACGAAGGCTACGTGATCGGCAGCGACGAAGAAGATGACGAAGACGACGAAGACGACGAGCAAACCGAGGATAAGCACGCATGACGACCTGCCCGGAACTGACATCCGACGCTTTGCTGCATCCCGACTGGCAGGTTTCGCCGCGCGTACGCGCCCTGGTGACGACGCGCGACGGCGGCGTGAGCGAGCCGCCATTCGGGCGTTGGCAGGCGGCGCAGGGCGGTGAAGGCGTGGATCTCCCCGGCGGCCTGAATCTCGGCCGCGGCTCCGGCGACGATCTTGCGCACGTCGAGGCGAACCGCGAGCGGCTGCTCGCGCATGCGGGTGTGCCGGCCGCGTGGCTCAAGCAGATCCACGGTCCGATCGTGGTCGACGCCGCGCAGGCGCTTGCGGCCGCGCGCGCGGGCGCCCCGCTCGAAGCCGATGCGAGCGTGAGCGCCGAGCCCGGCATCGCCTGCACGGTGATGGTGGCCGACTGCATGCCCGTCTTGCTCTGCGATGCCGAGGGCCGCGCCGTGGGCGCCGCGCACGCGGGCTGGCGCGGGCTGGCCGCGGGCGTCATCGAGCGCACGGCCGAGCGCGTCGCGGCGCTCGCGGGCTGTGCGACGGCCGACCTGCATGCGTACCTCGGCCCCGCGATCGGGCCCACGGCCTTCGAGGTCGGCGCCGACGTGCGCGACGCGTTCATGACCCATGCGGAGCAGGTCGACGCGGTGCGACGCGATGCCCATCGCGCCGCCACCGCGGCGGCCTTCGTGGCGCGCCCCGAGGCGAGCGGCAAATACCTCGCCGATCTTCCCGCGCTGGCGCGGCTGCGGCTCGATACGCTCGGCGTGCGCCACGTGAGCGGCGGCGACCTGTGCACGGTTACGCTGCGCGAGCGCTTCTATTCGTACCGGCGCGATCGCGTCACCGGCCGCATGGCTGCGCTGATCTGGCTCAATCCCTGACCTCGCCGCGACGCGCCGCCGTCGTGAAACGGCGAGGCGGCGCGTGGCGAGTCAGACGATTTTTGTTGCGCTGCAGCTATTCCCGCAACGCACTGTGCTCCTCTCACGGTGCATTAGCTCCCCGATTGCCGCATTGCACTGCAAACGCTTGCCGCCACGGCGGATTTTTGTGCGCCAGACCGCACAGCAATGTGTCGCGGCAGTTAAACAATTGATTACATCGGGAAAACGATAATTAAAAAAATATCGCAGCGCGGCAAAATCGGGCACAAGCATTGACACGCTTTGCAATGGGGAGCAAGAATGTCCTTCACCCACGGGACAGGTCGTGACGAGCGCCGCAACGGCGCCCGTATGCGTACCACCTGCCTCTCAACCAGTCCTTCGGGACACATCGGTCAAAAGCAGGCATGACGGCATCTCAACGTTCCAAGACTGCCCCGGGCACGGGCGCCTCAACTGATGGTGCAACGCGCGGCAACCCGCCTTTTGCTCCCGACGCAGCCGGCATGCAGCAGTATCTCGACGCGTGGACGAACGCCTGGAAGAGCGCCCTGAATGCTGCGCAGCAAACCGGCGGCGCGGCGCAGCAAGCGCCCTTCGCGGGACTCGCGGCCAACTGGTGGCCGCCGGCGGGCAACGGCGCGCCGGTCAATCCTTTCGCTGCGGGTAATCCCTTTGCTGCAGGCAACCCTTTCGCTGCGTCCAATCCTTTCGCTGCGGGCAATCCATTTGCAGCCGGCAATCCCTTCGCCGCGGGCAATCCGTTCGCTGCCGGCAGTCCTTTCGGCGCAGCCAATCCGTTCGGTGGCGCGAACCCGTTCGAAGGTTTCAAGCTTCCCACGGCATCGATCGAACCCACGCGCCTTCAGCATCTGCAGGCGGAATATTCGCGCGACGCGCTCGACTTGCTGCGTCAGGCCACCGACACCACGCCCAAGGCGCCCGAACTCAAGGACCGGCGCTTCAGTTCCGACGCCTGGAAGGCCACGCCCGCGTATGCATTCACGGCGGCGTGGTATCTGCTCAACGCGCGCTACCTGCACGAACTCGTCGACGCGCTCGATACCGATGCGAAGACGCGCGAGCGCATTCGCTTCGCCGTTCAGCAGTGGACCGCGGCAGCTTCGCCCAGCAACTTCCTCGCGCTCAATCCCGACGCGCAGAGCGCCTTGCTCGAAACCCATGGCGAGAGCCTGCGCCAGGGTGTGATGAACCTGATCGGCGACATGTCGCGCGGCAAGATTTCGCAAACCGACGAGTCGCGCTTTGTGGTGGGCCGCAACCTCGCGACCACCGAAGGTTCGGTCGTATTCGAAAACGCGCTATTCCAGCTGATCCAGTACAAGCCGCGCACGGCCACCGTGCGCGAGCGGCCGCTTCTGATCGTGCCGCCGTGCATCAACAAGTACTACATCCTCGACCTGCAGCCCGAGAACTCGCTCGTCGCGTATGCGCTGGAGCAGGGGCAGCAGGTGTTCCTCGTCTCGTGGCACAACGGCGACGCGTCGATCGCGGACCGGTCCTGGGACGACTACATCGAAGAGGGCGTGCTCACGGCGATCGAGACGACGCGCAGCATCAGCGAGCGCGAGCAGATCAACACGCTCGGTTTTTGCGTGGGCGGCACGCTCCTCGCCACGGCGCTGGCCGTCGCCGCGGCGCGCGGCGAACATCCCGCTGCATCGATGACGCTGCTCACCGCGATGCTCGACTTCGGCGACACGGGCGTGCTCGATGTGTTCGTCGACGAAGCCCACGTGCAGATGCGTGAGCAGACCATCGGCGGCAAGAACGGCGGCACGCCGGGGCTCATGCGCGGCGTCGAGTTCGCGAACACGTTCTCGTTCCTGCGGCCCAACGATCTGGTCTGGAACTACGTCGTCGACAATTATCTGAAGGGCCGTACGCCCGCGCCGTTCGACCTGCTGTTCTGGAACAGCGACTCGACGAGCCTGCCGGGGCCGATGTACGCGTGGTACCTGCGCAATACGTACCTTGAAAACAAGCTGCGTGAGCCGGGCGCGCTCACGGTGTGCGGCGAGGAAGTGGATCTGTCGCGCATCGACGTGCCGACCTTCATCTACGGTTCGCGCGAGGATCACATCGTGCCCTGGCGCACGGCGTATGCGTCGGTGCCGTTGCTGTCCGGGCCGCTGAAATTCGTGCTTGGCGCGTCGGGCCATATCGCCGGCGTGATCAACCCGGCGTCGAAGAACAAGCGCAGCTTCTGGAGCGTCGAGGCCGACGCGAAGCATCTGCCGGAAGAAGCCGACGACTGGTTCGCGGCTGCCGAGGAAAAACCCGGCAGCTGGTGGCCGACCTGGGCCGAATGGCTCGATCAGTACGGCGGCAAGAAGGTGAAGCCGCGTGCGCAAGCCGGCTCGGCGGAATTCCCCGAGATCGAGCCGGCGCCGGGGCGCTATGTGCAGCAGCGCGATTGAGGCAATTGAAACGCTTGCTGCGGAATTCGGATTAACAACTTGACGGGCGGGGCGCATGGCGCGCCACCAAGTCGCCCGGAGGATCTGGAAATGACTGACATTGTGATCGTTTCGGCCGCACGTACGGCAGTAGGCAAATTCGGCGGCTCGCTCGCGAAGGTGGCGGCGCCCGACCTGGGCGCGATCGTCATCAAGGCGGCGCTCGAGCGCGCGGGTGTGAAGCCCGAGCAGGTGAGCGACGTGATCATGGGTCAGGTGCTGACGGCCGGTTCGGGCCAGAACGTGGCGCGTCAGGCGTCGATCAAGGCGGGCCTGCCCGCGGCCGTTCCCGCCATGACGATCAACAAGGTGTGCGGC
Organism: Paraburkholderia sp. BR14312; assembly: GCF_040948675.1. Taxonomy (NCBI): domain Bacteria; kingdom Pseudomonadati; phylum Pseudomonadota; class Betaproteobacteria; order Burkholderiales; family Burkholderiaceae; genus Paraburkholderia; species Paraburkholderia sp. BR14312. Next base: position 206,041 of record NZ_JBFPKI010000007.1, on the reverse strand, counting down.
TCGGGCCTGAAGGCGGTGATGCTCGCGGCCAACGCGATCATCGCGGGCGATTCGGACATCGTCGTGGCCGGCGGCCAGGAGAACATGAGCGCCGCGCCGCACGTGCTGCCGGGCTCGCGCGACGGCTTCCGCATGGGCGACGCGAAGCTCATCGACAGCATGATCGTCGACGGCCTGTGGGACGTGTACAACCAGTACCACATGGGCGTGACGGCGGAGAACGTCGCGAAGGAATACGGCATCACGCGCGAAGAACAGGACGCGTTTGCGGCGCTCTCGCAGAACAAGGCGGAAGCCGCGCAGAAGGCGGGCCGTTTCGACGAAGAGATCGTCTCGGTGGAAATTCCGCAGCGCAAGGGTGAGCCGCTGCAGTTCAGGACCGACGAGTTCGTGCGCCACGGCGTGACGGCCGAATCGCTCGCGGGCCTGAAGCCGGCGTTCAACAAGGAAGGCACGGTGACGGCGGCGAACGCGTCGGGCATCAACGACGGCGCAGCCGCGGTCGTGGTGATGTCGGCGAAGAAGGCCGAGGCGCTGGGCCTCACGCCGCTCGCGCGCATCAAGGCGTACGCCAGCGGCGGCGTCGATCCGAAGGTGATGGGCATGGGCCCGGTGCCGGCGTCGAAGCGGGCGCTGGAGCGCGCGGGCTGGTCGGTGAACGATCTCGATCTCATGGAGATCAACGAGGCGTTCGCGGCGCAGGCGCTGGCCGTGAACAAGCAGATGGGCTGGGACACGTCGAAGATCAACGTGAACGGCGGGGCGATTGCAATCGGTCACCCGATCGGCGCGTCGGGCTGCCGGATTCTCGTGACGCTGCTGCACGAAATGCAGCGCCGCGACGCGAAGCGCGGCCTGGCCTCGCTGTGCATCGGCGGCGGCATGGGCGTGGCGCTCGCGCTCGAGCGCGCTTGATGTCACTGCCGGAGCGGACCGCGAGTGGTCCGCTGCGGCGCTTGTGACCAGCGGGGTGACCAATAACCGCGAACGGCGCAGCCGGAAAACGATAATGGAGTGTGGTTTATGTCAGAGCGTATTGCGTATGTAACGGGCGGGATGGGCGGCATCGGCACGGGCATTTGCCAGCGCCTCGCCAAGCAGGGTTTCAAGGTGGTCGCAGGCTGCGGCCCGCATTCGCCGCGCCGCGCGAAGTGGCTGGAAGACCAGAAGGCGCTCGGTTTCGACTTCGTGGCCTCGGAAGGCAACGTGGGCGACTGGGATTCGACGCGCCAGGCGTTCGACAAGGTCAAGGCCGAGGTCGGTGAAATCGACGTGCTCGTGAACAACGCCGGTATTACGCGCGACGTCGTCTTCCGCAAGATGACGCGTGAAGACTGGACGGCCGTGATCGACACCAATCTCACGAGCCTCTTCAACGTCACGAAGCAGGTGATCGACGGCATGGTCGAGCGCGGCTGGGGCCGCATCATCAACATTTCGTCGGTGAACGGCCAGAAGGGCCAGTTCGGGCAGACCAACTATTCCACGGCCAAGGCCGGCATTCACGGCTTCACGATGGCGCTGGCCCAGGAAGTGGCGACCAAGGGCGTGACGGTCAACACCGTTTCGCCGGGCTATATCGGCACGGACATGGTGAAGTCCATCCGTCCCGACGTGCTGGAAAAGATCGTCGCGACGATTCCCGTGCGCCGTCTCGGCGCGCCGGAGGAAATCGCGTCGATCGTGGCGTGGCTCGCGTCCGACGAGTCAGGCTTCGCAACCGGTGCTGACTTCTCGCTGAATGGCGGGTTGCACATGGGCTGATCCCGAGCGCAGCGCGCCTGCAGGGGACGCGCGAAGCTGGGATCGAGGACGGCAGCGGGCCTGTTTGCTCACCGGGGCAGGCCGTTTCCGGGCTAGACCAACGCGCGACGGCAATGGCCGCCGCGCGTTGGCGCTAACAAGGGCGACACATGACGACTACAAAGAAAACCGCCGAACGTCTCATCAAGAAATATCCGAATCGTCGGCTGTACGACACGGAGACGAGCACGTACATCACGTTGACGGACGTGAAGCAACTCGTGCTGGAGCAGGAGGAGTTCAAGGTCATCGACGCGAAGACCAACGAGGATCTGACGCGCAGCATCCTGCTGCAGATCATTCTCGAAGAGGAAAGCGGCGGTCTGCCGATGTTCTCGTCATCGATGCTGTCGCAGATCATCCGTTTCTATGGACATGCGATGCAGGGCATGATGGGCACTTACCTGGAAAAGAACATCCAGGCGTTCATCGACATCCAGAACAAGCTCGCGGACCAGTCGAAGAGCCTTTACGAAGGCAACGCGATGAATCCCGAAGTCTGGTCGCAGTTCATGAACATGCAGGCGCCGATGATGCAAGGCATGATGACGAGCTACATCGAGCAGTCGAAGAACATGTTCGTGCAGATGCAGGAGCAGATGCAGAACCAGGCGAAGAACATGTTCAGCAGCTTCCCGTTCAAGCCCGTGACGCCGGGCGGCGCGGCGGCGCCGGTACAGGGCGCGCCTGAAGGTGGCGAAGAAGAGAAGAAGTAAGCGGCGCGGCGCACACGGCGGGTGGCGCGCGCCGCCAGGTCGCGGTGCGCTGTCGCTTACCCGGCGCGCCGTGGCGGCGCGTTGCCGCGCGAGCGCTGTGCTTCGCTTTGCGAGGCGGCTGGCGCGGGTGCAATGCCGCCGCCCTCATTTTCCATCAAGCGCTTTGCAGGTCGCGCAACGCTTCAGGGTGCGCCACGGCCACCCGCAAGAGGGTTTGCGCGGCGCCGGTCGGCTTGCGGCGGCCTTGCTCCCAGTCCTGCAGCGTGCGCGTGGAAACGCCCAGCAGTGCCGCGAACGCGCTTTGCGAGAGGCCGGCCCCCGCACGCGCGAGCGCGGCGGCGGTGGGCTTGTGGCCCGTGACGCGCAATGCGCCACTCGAGGCACGGCGGCATGCTTTCAACTCGCGCGCCGGCTTTAGCAGTTCAGGCTGAAACAGTTCCATTTTCTCGTTCATGTTTTCGTTCTCTCCGCGCAACGGTCCAGGTTGCGTTGTCCGTGCTCGAGGCGCACTCGGCGAAAATTATCCGGATGCGCAGTTCACAGGCGAGCGATAGCTGAACGAAGTTTGATTCCGTCCATATTCAATCCGACCCCGGCGCCACAACGCGCGCATCCACCATGCTGCGCCGCACGATACGCCAAACGGGTAAAATGGCGGATTGGCTTGACCCCGCGCGGCGCTACCTTCGCTCTGCGCCCCACATCCGGACGTACACGTGAAAAACCCTGTTGAATCAATGACCTCCCGCAATCCTGCTCCGCGCGTCGGGATGGTTTCCCTCGGCTGCCCGAAGGCGCTTGTCGACTCCGAGCAGATCATTACCCAGCTGCGCGCCGAGGGGTACGAAATCTCGGGGTCCTACGACGGCGCGGATCTCGTGGTCGTCAATACCTGCGGCTTCATCGACGAAGCGGTGCAGGAGAGTCTCGACGCCATCGGCGAAGCGCTTTCCGAGAACGGCAAGGTGATCGTCACCGGGTGTCTCGGCAAGAAGGCGAGCGCGAGCGGCTCGAACCTGATCGAGGAAGTGCATCCGAAGGTGCTTGCCGTGACCGGCCCGCACGCCGTGGGCGAAGTCATGCAGGCCGTGCACAGCCACCTGCCCAAACCGCACGATCCGTTCGTCGACCTCGTGCCGGCGGCGGGCATCAAGCTCACGCCGCGCCATTACGCGTACCTGAAGATCTCCGAAGGCTGCAACCACCGCTGCACGTTCTGCATCATCCCGTCGATGCGCGGCGACCTCGTGTCGCGCCCGGTCGCCGAGGTCATGCTCGAAGCGGAAAACCTCTTCAAGTCCGGTGTGAAGGAGCTGCTCGTCATTTCGCAGGACACGAGCGCTTACGGCGTGGACGTGAAGTACCGCACCGGCTTCTGGAACGGCAAACCGATCAAGACGCGCATGACCGACCTCGTCGCGGCATTGGGCGAGCTGGCTGCGCAATATGGCGCCTGGGTGCGCCTGCACTACGTCTACCCGTATCCGAGCGTGGACGAAGTGATTCCGATGATGGCCGAAGGCCCGTTCAAGGGCCACGTGCTGCCGTATCTCGATGTGCCGTTCCAGCACGCGCATCCCGAGGTGCTCAAGCGCATGAAGCGTCCCGCGAACGCGGAGAAGGTCATGGAGCGCGTGAAGGCCTGGCGCGAAATGTGCCCCGATCTCACGATCCGCAGCACGTTCATCGCCGGCTTCCCCGGCGAGACCGAAGCGCAGTTCGAAACGCTGCTCGACTTCATCCGCGAGGCCGAACTCGACCGCGTGGGCTGCTTCGCCTATTCGCCGGTCGAAGGCGCAACGGCGAACGAACTCGACGGCGCGCTGCCCGACGACGTGCGCGAGGAACGCCGCGCGCGCTTCATGGAAGTGGCGGAGCAGGTCTCGGCCAAGCGCATCCAGCGCAAGGTGGGCAAGACCCTCAAGGTGCTGATCGACGAGATCAACGTCGACGGCGGCATTGGCCGCACTGCCGCGGATGCGCCCGAGATCGACGGCGTGGTGTATGTCGCGCCGGCGACCAAGGCATCGAAGCGCTACAAGGTCGGCGACTTCGTTTCGGTGAAGATCACCGGCGCGGATGGCCACGATCTCTGGGGCGAGGTCTGAGGGGCATGACGAGCGTCGCTCCGCAAGTCCTCGCTTATGGCGAGGCCATGGTCGAGTTCAACCAGGCGTCGAAAGACCGCCCCGAGTATTTGCAGGGCTTTGGCGGCGACACGTCGAACTTCGCCATCGCGGCGGCTCGCCAGGGCGCACGCACGGGTTTCGTCTCGGCCGTCGGCGACGATCATTTCGGACGCCTCCTGATCGACCTGTGGACGCGGGAAGGCGTCGACACCTCGACGGTGCGGGTGGACGCCACGGCGCCTACGGGCGTCTACTTCGTCTCGCACGGCCCGGCCGGCCATGCCTTCGACTATCTGCGCAAGGGTTCGGCCGCGAGCCGTTACACACCGCGCGATTTGCCGCTCGACATCATCGCGGCTGCGCGTGTGCTGCATCTTTCCGGCATCAGCGTGGCGATCAGCGATAGCGCCTGCGACGCGGCACTCGCCGCCGTCGAGCATGCCCGCGCCAACGGCGTGCGCGTGAGCTTCGACACCAACCTGCGCCTGAAGCTGTGGCCGCTCGCGCGCGCCCGCGCCGTGATGAACGAGGTGCTGCGCCTCACCGATATCTGCCTGCCCAGCTGGGACGACGTGGCGGTGCTCACAGGCCTCGACGATCGCGACGCGATCCTCGATTACCTGCTCGCGCGCGGCGCCCGAGTGGTCGCGTTGAAGCTGGGCAAGGACGGCGCCTATGTGGCGACGCCCGACGAACGGCGCGTCGTGCCGGTCCACGTGGTTGCGGCTGTGGATGCCACGGGCGCTGGCGACTGCTTCGGCGGCGCATTCGTCGCGCGGCTCGCAGCCGGCGACGATCCGTTCGCGGCGGCGCGCTATGCGAACGCGGCCGCCGCGCTTTCGACGCTCGGCTTCGGCGCGGTTGCGCCAATCCCGTATCGCCAGGATGTCGAGCGTTTGCTGGCAAATCTGCCTGAAAGCGCAGCACACGAATAACAAGATTCATCCATCCAGGAAGACGAGGAGCAAGACTATGGAACGCGAAGTAGTGGTGGCAAGTGGCGTGCGCACGGCAATCGGCGACTTCGGCGGCAGCCTGAAGGACTTCTCGCCGACGGATCTCGGCGCGCGCGTGGTGCGCGAAGTGCTCTCGCGCGCGAACGTGGAAGGCGACGCGGTGGGTCACGTGGTGTTCGGCAATGTCGTGCACACGGAGCCCAAGGACATGTACCTCGCGCGCGTGGCCGCCATCGACGGCGGCGTTGCGCAGCACGCGCCGGCCTTGACCGTGAACCGCCTGTGCGGCTCCGGCCTGCAGGCGATCGTTTCGGCGGCGCAAACCATTCTGCTCGGCGACGCCGATATCGCGATCGGCGGCGGCGCGGAAAACATGAGCCGCGCGCCGTACTCGATGCCGGCCGCCCGTTTCGGCCAGCGCATGGGCGACACGCAGCTCGTCGACATGATGACCGGCGCGCTGCACGACCCGTTCCAGACGATCCACATGGGCGTGACGGCGGAAAACGTCGCGAAGAAGTTCGGCATCACGCGCGAGGCGCAGGACGCGCTCGCGCTCGAATCGCATCGCCGCGCCGAGCGTGCGGTCGTCGAAGGCCGCTTCAAGGATCAGATCCTGCCCATCTCGATCAAGTCGAAGAAGGGCGAAGTGCTGTTCGATGCCGACGAGCACGTGCGCCATGGCGCGACGCTCGAGGACTTCTCGAAGCTCAAGCCCGTGTTCGCGAAGGAGAGCGGCACGGTGACGGCGGGCAACGCGTCGGGCATCAACGACGCGGCCGCCGCGGTGCTGCTGATGAGCGCGGACGCTGCCCGCGCGCGCGGCGTGAAGCCGCTCGCGCGCCTCGTCTCGTACGCGCACGCGGGCGTCGATCCGGCGTACATGGGCATCGGCCCCGTGCCGGCCACGCAGAAGGCGCTGGAGCGCGCGGGTCTCGAGGTCAGCGACCTCGACGTGATCGAAGCCAACGAAGCCTTTGCGGCGCAGGCCTGTGCGGTGTCGCAGGAGCTCGGGCTCGACCCGGCCAAGGTCAATCCGAACGGCTCGGGCATCTCGCTCGGCCATCCGATCGGTGCGACCGGTGCGCTCATCACCGTGAAGGCGCTTTATGAACTGCAGCGTATCGGCGGCCGCTACGCGCTCGTGACGATGTGCATCGGCGGCGGCCAGGGTATTGCGGCCATCTTCGAACGGATTTGACGCCGACTCGTGACGCGCGGCTCGCGGCTCGCGGCTCGCGCAAGGCCGCTGCGCAAGTGAGGGAAGGATGCAGATGGAAGGATTGACGCAAGCACAGCGGCCGCCGCGCGCGGCCGCCCGACAGCGCAGCGCCAGCAAGGCGCGCGGCTGGATCGTGGCCGTGGCCGCAGCGGCCATGGTCCTCGCGCTGCCGATCGCGGCGCACGCGCAGGACGCAGGCGCGCAGCCGCCGGTCAAATCCACGCTCAAGCCGAACCCCGAGTTCGCGAAGCTGCCGCAATACGTCGGCACGCTCGGCAAGCGCCAGATCGTCATGCGTCTCGGCGCCAAGGCCGGCGACGACGACCCGACCGGCGTGCATGGCGAATACCAGTTCACGGACACCGGCGAGGTGATCCTGATCGCCGGCGATCGCGCCGACGCGACGCTCGAAGCCGAGGACTCGGACGACGGCACGCATATCACCGGCAACTGGGTCGGCACGTTCGCCGAGGACGGCTCGCTTTCGGGCGACCGCATGGACCCGGACGATTCCCATCCGGTGCCGTTCGATCTGAAGCCGCTCGCGGCGGGCGCCGCGGCTCCGGCCGTGTCGACCGGCGCGGCGAGCGCGAGCGCGTCGACGTCGAACGGCGCACATGCCGTGAACGGCGTGAGCAATCTCATCCTCGGGCAGTAAGCGCCGCTGCGGGTGTTACTCTTCGGTATGCGGCGTTGCGCGCGCCATCGCGCAAGCCGCGCGCCGCAACGTCATCGCGCCTCAACCGAATACGCTCCGACATGACCAAATCCGACTCCAGCCGCGCATTGCAGACGCGCATCGTTCATCCGCAAGACGACCTCACGCCCGGCTTCGAGTCGTTCGCCGCGCCAGTCACGCGGGCTTCGACCGTGGTGTTTCCCGACCTCGCTTCGGTTCGCGCGCTCGACTGGCGCAACGACGCGCAATGGCGTTACGGCCTGCACGCCACGCCCACCTCGGCCATGCTGCAAAAGCGCATCGCCGAGATCGAAGGCGGCGAGCATGCGCTGCTGCAACCCTCGGGCCTCTCGGCCATCTCGAACGTCTACTTCGGACTGCTGAAGTCGGGCGACGATGTGCTGATTCCCGATAACGTCTATTCGCCGAACCGCGACCACGGCGATTGGCTCGCGCGAGACTTCGGCCTTACGGCACGCTATTACGATCCGATGATCGGCGCGGGCATCGCCGAGCTGATCCAGCCGAACACGAAGCTGATCTGGCTGGAAGCGCCCGGCTCGGTGACGATGGAAGTGCCCGACGTGCGCGCGATCACCGCGGCGGCGCGCGCACGCAACGTCGTGACGGCCATCGACAATACGTGGTCGGCGGGCCTCGCCTTCAGGCCGTTCGAGCACGGCATCGACATCTCGGTGCAGGCGCTCACGAAGTACCAATCGGGTGGCAGCGACGTGCTGATGGGCGCGACCATCACGGCCGACCGCGATCTCTATCTCAAGCTGAAGGCCGCGCGCATGCGGCTTGGCATCGGCGTCTCGGTCGACGACTGCTCGCTCGTGCTGCGCGCGCTGCCGAGCATGAAGGCGCGCTTCGAGGCGCACGACCGCACCGCGCTCGGACTCGCGAGCTGGCTCAAGACGCGCCCCGAAATCGCGGTGATGCTGCATCCGGCGTTCGAAGACTGCCCGGGTCACGAGTTCTACAAGCGCGACTTCACGGGCGCGGGCGGTCTCTTTTCCGTGGTGTTCGACGAGCGCTATAGCGCGGCGCAGATCGACACGTTCTGTGAGTCGCTCGAACTCTTCGCGTTGGGCTGGAGCTGGGGCGGGGCGCATAGCCTGGCAATGCCGTACGACGTCGGTTCGATGCGCACGGCCGAGAGCTGGCCGCATCGCGGCACGCTGGTGCGTTTCTACATCGGCCTCGAAGACGAAGCCGATCTGCGCGCCGATATCGAGCGCTCGCTGGCCAGGCTCGCGGAAAAAACAAGCACGCCTGAATAACCTGCATAAAGCCACAACGGCCACTTGCGTCCACACGGACACGAGCGGCCGTTGGCGTATCTGCCTGCCGCGAAACCCGAATCAGAACAGACGCAGCAAGCCGTCGAGCCCGACGAAGTTGAACGCGACGCTCGCCGCCTCGCGTACCACCGGCTTCGCGCGGAACGCGACCGACAAACCGGTCACGCCCATCATCTTGAGGTCGTTCGAGCCGTCACCCATCGCGATTGCGCGGCGCGGGTCGATGCCGATTTCGGCACAGGCCTCGACGAGCGTACGCGCCTTCACGTCGGCGTTGACGATCTCGCCCGTCACGCGGCCCGTGAGCTTGCCGTCGACGATCTCTAGCGTATTCGCGCGCGTGTAGTCGAGCCCGAGACGCGCTTTCAGGCGCTCGGTGAAGAACGTGAAGCCGCCGGAGACCAGTAGCGTCTTCAGCCCCGCGGCCTTCGCGCCCGCGAGCATCGGCTCGGCGCCCGGCGAGAGCTTCAGGCGTTCCTCGTACACACGCTCCAGCGCGCTCGCGTCGAGCCCCTCGAGAAGCGCCACGCGGCGCGTGAGGCTTTCGTTGAAGTCCTTGATCTCGCCGCGCATCGACGCTTCGGTGATCGCCGCGACCTCGGCCTTCAGACCGCAGAAGTCGGCGATTTCGTCGATGCATTCGATCGTAATGAGCGTCGAGTCCATGTCCATTGCCAGCAGGCCGAAATCGGCGAGCGTGCGGCCGGCGTCGACGAACGCATAGTCGAGCTGATGCGTGCCGCAGTAGACCTCGAGGTCGGCGCGCTGGGCGGGCTCGGCGTTCTCGATGCGCAGCGCGTGGGCGTCGATCGGCGCGAGGCGGCTGCCGCGGGCGAGCCCGAGGAGCGGCTTGTGATGGACGGTGTCGAGCGGGGCGGGACTCTGGATGACGAGGTTCATGGCAGGACGGGCAAAGCCGACGCGCGGCGTCGTCGGATCGATCGGATGAATAAGGGCGCAGTCGCGCGTGTGCGTGCAAGACCTCGCAGTGCTCCCTGCAGTGCGCGGTAAAGCCCGTCATTGTAACGTCCCGCCGACCGCTGCGGTCGCCTGCGCCGCCCGTCGCGTTAGTGCGTCTGGCGGATGCTTCCCCGTTTTTGGCGTGCGTTTGCGAACACCTTACAGCGACGAAAGCGCCCATTCGAGGCACAATGAAAGTTCATGCGGCGATCCGACGGGGGCGGCCGCCGCGTGCCGTCAACCGAACGTGTCGCGACTCGCGTCGCGCGATGCGTCATGTGCGCCAAGGCGCCAGGGGAACCGGTATGCAGGACGCTCGCAAGGCCCCAACCACGACATCTGCCCGAACGCCGCGCGGCGAGCGGGCCCCGACATCGGACGCCGCCGCACCGGCCACGCCTGGCGCGTCCGTGCACCGCTTGCCTCGTAGCGCACGGCCCCGGCGCGACGACTCGGCCGACAGCGAAATCGACGGCATACGCATCACGAGCGCAAGGCGCGTCATCGATGCGGACAGCGGCACGCACAAGCTCGAACTCGTCCGCTACTACGAGCGCGCCGCGCGCTGGATCCTGCCGCATCTGCGCGATCGCCCCGTGTCGCTCGTGCGTGCACCACGCGGCTTGAGCGGCGAGACGTTCTTTCAGCGCCATCGCGCTCGCGCCCCGCTGCCCGAACTCAGCGAACACGAAGGGCTCGACCCGGGCCATCCGCCGCTGCTCACGATCGATACGGCGCGAGCGCTGATCAGCGCCGCGCAGATGGATGTCATCGAGCTGCACACGTGGAACGCCTGCGTCCACGACATCGAACGGCCGGATCGGGTCGTGTTCGATCTCGACCCCGATCCGGCACTGGGCTGGGACCGCATGATCGAGGCGGCGCAGTCCACGCGCGCCTTGCTTGCGGAGCTGAGGCTGGAATCGTTTTGCAAGACGAGCGGCGGCAAGGGGCTGCATATCGTCGTGCCGCTCACGCCGGAGGCGGGCTGGGACGACGCGAAGGCGTTCGCCCGTGCGGTTGCGCAGCATCTGGCCTCCGTCTGGCCCACGCAGATCACGGCCACCATGGGCCCCGAACACCGCAAGAAGAAGATTTTCGTCGACTATCTGCGCAATGCGCGCGGGGCGAGCACGGCGCTCGCGTATGGCGTGCGGGCGCGGCCGGGCCTGGGTGTGTCCGTGCCGATCGGCTGGGACGAACTGGAGGCGACGACGGGCGGCGCGCAATGGACGCTTGCGACGATCGACGCGCGCCTCGCGCAGATCGGGCAAGCCGACCCCTGGGCCGCCTATGGGCGCGTGCGCCAGACGTTGACGGCGGAACTGACGCTGGGTCTCGAAACCGCGGGCAAGTAGCGGCACCAGGTGAGGGTTGGCGCGTGCCGTGTATGCATGGCGCGTCGACCATGCAGACGCCGCCCCAAGCCAGCCGCGCGTCGTCTCACGGCAAGCAAATCGCTCGCGATGACAAGCAGGATAAAACCTGGTCCGCTCGATGCATGTGCTCGGCGCAAGGCGGCGCGCAGCGCGCTAGACTGCTAACAGACCATCCGCCGCACGGGAGCGGAGCGTCGTACCTGGCGTTTCGCGGCTCGCCGCGTTCGTTGCGTACGCCGCTTTCGCTCGCGGGCGCGGCCGTTCCCGCCAGGAGGTGACGCATGCCTTGCCGCAGCTCCCGCCATACTCGCCGCCGCCACGCGGCGCTCGTCCAGTTTGTCCTCGCCGCTTCCTGCGCGATCGCGCTGCCGGCACTCGCGGCCACGCCGATCACGGTCACCTCGAAGGCCGCAACCGACGGGCCGATCCGCTATACGGTTCGGGTCGCGTCGAAGGCGTTCGGCGACGCCCAGGAGACCCGCACGCTGCGTTCGGGCGATACCGACGACTTCACCTGGCGGACCACGCCGCCGGGCGGCGCGGTCGCGACGCCGCAAGGCTGCCCGGACTACGCTTCGTTGCCGCTCGACGCAAACGGCGCGATGGTCCGGCAGACCCAGTTGCGTCTTGCGCCAATCGTCGCGAGCAATGGCACGGCCACCGTGCAGGTGAGCTTCCGCGCCCAGGCGCCGCACGGCACGCAGTCGGTGTCGAGCAACGGCGCTTCGATCACGTGCCCCGCCGTGGTCGCGCATAGCGAAGTCGCCCACCTTACGATGCCGACCAATGGCACCGCGAAGACGCTCAAGCTCGGCGACGGCACGCAGATCACCATCTCGGCGCAGCGCTAGGGCGCGCCTTGAGCGCGGGATGGCCGGCGAGGCGCACAACGCGCGCCGGCCGCGCACGGCGCCCCGGCGTTAAGCGCGTGCCTTGCGCTCGATGAGCCGCGCAGCGAGAAAGCGATGCTGGGGCGAGAAGAGGCGCCGGTACGCGAGCAGCACCGCGCCCACCGTGCCGAGTGCCGACGAAGCCGCGATCAGGAACATGATCACGATCTGATAGCGCACGGCCTGTAGCGGCGATTGCCCCGCGAGCACCTGGCCCGTCATCATGCCGGGCAGGCTCACCACGCCGACCACGGCCATCTGGTTGAGCGTCGGAATCATGCCGGCGCGCACGGCCTCGCGGGCGCTCGCCTGCGCGGCTTCCCAGCGTGTCGCGCCGAGTGCGAGCGCGCTCTCCACACGATCGCGCCGCGCGGTCAGCTCCTGCATCATGCGCTCCACGCCGAGCGACACCCCTGTCAGCGTGTTGCCGAGAATCATGCCTAGGATCGGAATCGCATATTGCGGCTCGTACCACGGCCGGATGCGGATCACCACGAACAGCCCGACCGCCGCGACGAGCCACGCGCTCACCCAGATCGACACGATGCTGTCCGCACGTTGCCCGCCATAGGTGCGCGCGCCGCGCTGCGCCCCTGCGAAGCCCGCGATCAGCGTCATGAGTGCCATGAGCGGCAGCACGACGTACCAGCGGTTGAACGCGAACACCCAGCCGAGCACGTAGCCGATCGCAAGCAGCTGCACGACGGTGCGCACGGCGGCCCACGCCAGCTTGCGTTCGAGATCGAGCTTGAGCAGCACGGAGACCGCGCCGTTGACGAACACGAGCAGCGCCGCAATGGCGACGTCGCCGATGCCGAGGTTCTGCAGCACGCCCGGGCTCATTGTGCGGCTCCCTGTGTGAATGCCGCGCGCGTGGCGGGTTCTTCGAGCACACCTGCGCGCATCGTCAGATGCCGCGCGCCTACGCGCTGTGCCTGGGCGGGATCGTGCGAGACCCAGACCGTGGCGCGCGCCGTGCGCGCTTCGTCGAACCAGCCCGCGACGAGTGCTTCGACGGCGCGCGCCGATTCGGGGTCGAGAGACGCGGTCGGCTCGTCGAGCAGCAGCGCTTCGGGGTCGAGCTGGAGCACGCGCACGAGCGCCACGATCTGCGCTTCGCCGCCCGAAAGCTCGGAGGTGTCGCGCGCGAGGAAGTCGCTGGAACGGCCGGTGGCGGCGAAGAGCGCGCCGACGCGTGCCGGGTCGAATCGCGCGTCGCGGTATACCGCTAGCGTATAGGGGTAGCGCAGATTGTCCTCGACGCTGCCGTCCAGCAGCGCGGGCCGCTGCCGCAGGTACGCAATATGCCGCCGATAGTGGACAATGCGCCCGCGCGTGACCGGTTCGCCATGCCAGCGCACGTCGCCGCCGTCGAGCGGGTCGAGCAGCGCGAGCGCGCGCAGGAATACGCTCTTGCCGGAGCCGGACGGTCCCGTCAGCACGGCGCGCTCGCCCGCTTGCAGGGCGAAATCGGTGGGATGCAGCAGCCACTGGCCGCGTTGCGCATCGCGCCGGGCGACCCGGTGCGCCTCGACGAGCGGCGCGCCATCAGTTTGGGGCGGGGGAAGCGGGTTGTACTTGAGCATCGAAAGATTGCAAACAGGGTCGGCATACAGGTCGTGCGAGGCAGACATGCCGATGTAACCGGGCACGCTGACTGCTCTTGCGGTATTGCAACATAGCAGGCCATACAACAACGCATAACGTGGAGTACGCATGACGTCATCGCAGCCCAAGCCTTTCCGCCTTGGCCGCACGCTCGCCAGGATCATCGCATGGCTCGCCGCGGTTGTCGTCGTGTTGATTGTCGTGCTCGTCGTTTTCATCCTGACATTCGACTGGAACCACGCCAAACCCTACGTGAACGAGAAGGTCACCGAGGCCATTGGGCGGCCGTTCGCAATCGAAGGCGACCTCAAGGTAGGCTGGCAGCGGCCGCCCGGCGAAACGGGCTGGCGCGCGTGGGTGCCCTGGCCGCGTTTTTCCGCCACGCAGATCCAGATTGCCAATCCCGACTGGACCAGGTCCCCGCAGTTCGCCACGATCGACGAGATCGACTTCGAGGTGGCCGTGCTGCCGCTGCTCGCGCACGACATCGTGATTCCGGCGATCAATCTCGTGAATCCGTCGATCGACGTCGAGCGCCTCGTCGACGGGCGCAACAACTGGACCTTCAAGCTGCCCGCCTCGAGCGGGCCGTCGACGTGGCGGCTCGACCTGCACGACATCACGTTCGCGAGCGGCAATATCGCCGTGAGCGACCAGCAGACGAAAACCGACGTGAAGATCGGGGTGAGCCTGCTCGGCCACGGCATCCCGATCGGCAAGGTGATGGAGGAGCAGGCAGCGGCGTCGCGCCGGGGCTCCGAGCAGGTCATCGGACGTGCGGGCGCGAACCGGCTGACCCAGCAGGTCAACAAGGAGCAGGCTTCGGAGGCGGCGGCCGCCAGCGCCGCCAGCGCGGCCAGCGAGGCGAGCGGAGCGGCGGCTTCGGGCGTGCCGGCGGCCGCGAGTGTTGCCGGCGCAACCACGGGTACGTCGAGCGCAACCAGCGCGCCCGCAGCCGGCTCCCAGTCGCTCGCCGCGAGCGGCGCCAGCGGCGCTGTGGTGGGCTCGGGCGCGGCGCCCGCGCAGCCGCCCGTGAAACAGCCGTTTTACGCGATCGGCTGGACGATCAAGGGCACGTATGGCAAGACGGCGCTTTCGGGCGATGGCAAACTCGGCGGCGTGCTCGCGCTGCAGGACGCGAAGCGTCCGTTCCCGATCCAGGCCGACGTGCGCGTGGGCGACATGCACATCGCGCTGGTCGGCACGGTCACCGACCCGATGCATCTGGCCGCCGTCGATCTGCGCCTGTGGCTGCAGGGGCAAAGCCTGGCGCATCTCTACAACCTCACCGGCGTGACGTTGCCCGAAACGCCGCCGTATGCCACCGAAGGCCGCTTCGTCGGCAATTTCAAGCGCGGTGCGAGCGTGTTCCGCTATGAGAACTTCACGGGCCGCGTCGGCGGCAGCGATCTGAACGGCACGGTGGTCTACGAACAACGCACGCCACGGCCGTTTTTGTCCGGTCAACTGGTGTCGAACCTGCTGCAGTTCTCGGATCTCGCGCCGATCATCGGCGCCGACAGCAAAGCGAGCAAGGAAAAGCGCGGCGACACCGTGACCCAACCGGCCGATCGCGTGATTCCGGTCGAGCCGTTCCGCACCGACCGCTGGAACGCCATCGACGCCGACGTCAAGTTCACGGGCCGGCGCATCATCAAGCAGGGCAGCCTGCCGGTTCAGGATCTCTACACGCACGTCATGATGACGAACGGCGTGCTCGTGCTCGACCCGCTGCAGTTCGGCGTGGCAGGCGGCACGTTCGGCACGCGGCTGAACCTGGACGGCGGCGGCGCGCCGCTCAAGGCGCGCGGCACGCTGGAGGTGCGCCACCTGAAGCTCAAGCAGCTTTTCCCGAACTTCAAGACGATGCAGTCGGCGCTCGGCGAGATCAACGGCGACGCCTCGCTCACGGCGACCGGCAACTCGCCGGCGGCGCTCGCTGCGACCTCGAACGGCGAGGTGAAGCTGCTCGTCACGCAGGGCACGATCAGTATGCTGCTCATGGAGGCGGCGGGCCTGAACGTGGCGAACGTGGTCTACGAAAAGCTGTTCGGCTCGCGCGACGTGAAAATCAACTGCGCCGCGGCCGATTTCGTCGCCACCAACGGCGTGCTCGATCCGCGCGTGTTCGCGCTCGACACCGACGACGCCGTGATCGACATCGACGGCCCGATCGATCTGCGCGACGAGTCGATGAACATGAAGGTCCATCCGCATACCAAGGGCTTTCGCGTTTTCACGCTGCGCTCGCCGCTCTACGTGAAGGGCACCTTCAAGAACCCGCACGTGGGCGTGGATGCGACGGCGCTTGCGCTGCGCGGCGGGGCGATGATCGGGCTCGGGCTGATCAACCCGTTCGCTGCACTGATTCCGCTCATCGCACCGAGCAACAACAAGCCGCTGCCGTGCGACACGCTGTTCGCGCAGATGCATCAGCATCCCGTGGCGCCGCCGCCGGGCCAGAAAATGCACGCGCTGCCGAAGCCCGACCTCGGCAGCGCCGGCACGGGCGCGAGCGCCGCTGCTGATAAGGGCGATAAGGGTAACAAGGGCGCGAAAGCGGGGCCGGCCACGCGCAACGCGCCGTCGCCCGCCTCGGCGGGTAAGCCGACGCAAGGGCAGGAGCCGCTCTACAAGGGAAGCTGACTCAGGAGGCTTAGGCGGAAAACCACTGCGCCGGGTCAATCGACCGGCGCAGTGGCATGGTGAACTTCGTTGGAAGCGCGCCCTAGCGCAACGAGCGCGGTGCGGTGTCGCCGGCGGCGTCCTGGCGGCGCGTCACGCGCCGTGTGGTCATGGTCGGACGCGCTGCGCCGAACTCGGGCAGGACCCGGCCGCGCGCGCGGCTCGCGAACACCAGAAAGCCGAAGCCGTCCGCCTCGTACCAGTAACCGCCGTTTTCGAGGCCTTCGATCGGCTGCTCGAGCGCGTGAGCGATCGATTCGATGCAGCGCTTGCGCAACTCGCTCGTGCCCGGATAGGGCGGCTGCGCACCGCGCACGCTGCACAGGAGCACGTCGAGCCCCGGCAGGATATGCGCATAGAGCACGGGCTCGTCCTGCGCGCGCGCACGCGCGATCTTGGTATCGAGTTGGCCGAACGGTTTGAAATGACTCAGCACGGCGAGAAATGACTCATCGCCGTCTGCCTTGACGCGTTTGCGCTTTTTCGGGAAGGACATAAAAATTCGCCTGAAAAAGGTGGATTGCAGTACACGCAGCGTTCCCATGCGACCACTCCCGGACTGGTGCGCCGCACGTCGATCCTTTATAGCACACGGATTTGCAGTGTTCATGAGGATAGAGATGGGGACTGTCCGCTTTGACGGCGCGCGGACCGCCTGAAGCGATCCGGCCTGCGCGGCGCGGTTTGCTGCCCCTGTTTCAAAACCCTCATCGCGTTCGCAAACGCCATGCCGGATCGCACGTCGCGCTCATGTAGATATCCCGGCGCTCTCTCGCTTGTCTCCGTCTCAATAATAGACCTGTGTGTGCGCTCGGTGTGGCGAATTGCCGCAAAAAAGCGGGTTTTCCACGACGGGAGGTGTGGGGTGTCACATACATTGTCATCCTGAAAAATCGCGCAGATAATGTTGCGGTTCTGGTGCCCGCGGTTGCCCCCGGCGCCCTCAGCCAACCGGCATCGCGAGGGCGCGCTCGGCGCGAGTACTTGCAAAACGCATTGCAAAAAGCATGGCGAAAAGCACGGCGCGCCGCCCGGACCCGCCACCGAACCGGACCGACATGAAACTCTTCGCCAAGGGGCTCTTGCTGATCGCGATTCCGAGCATCGTCGAACTGGCGCTGCTCGGCGTCGTGTTCGACACACAGGGAAAGGCCGCGCTCGCGGCCAAACGCGCCGAGAACACGCAGCAAATCCTTTGGCAAGCCAACAGTCTCGTCGACCCGTTGCTGCGCGAAGCCGCGCGCGTGCGCACCGGCATCGTGCTCGAAGACCCTTCCTTCATCGATCGTCACGCCGTCTGGACCGAGTTCTCCGATCGCATCACGCTGCTCGCGCGCATGGTCGCCGACAATCCGCCCCAGCTCGCGCGCGTCGAGCGCATGCGCGACGCCGCCTATGCATGGCGCAAGGAAGCGGGTGATATCGCCGATGCGCTGCGCACGGGGCATAGCGCGCCGTTTGCGCGCGCGGCGGCCAACGGCATGCCGCCCGAGATCGAGACGGTGCGCGAGGTGCTGGGCGAGTTCATCGCCGAGGAGACGCGGCTCGACGAGGCCCGCGCCGCAATGCTGCGCGAGACGCGCGAGCGCCAGCAGGACGCGCTGATTTTCGCCGTGGTGGGCTCGATGCTGATCTGGGCGTTCACGGCCATGGCGTTTGCGCGCAACGTGGGTGCGCGCCTCGCCGCGCTCGGCGCGAACGCCGAGCGTCTGGGCGATGGGGCGCCGCTCGCGCCGCCGCTCTCCGGCGACGATGAAATCGCGGCGCTCGATGCGGTGCTGCATCAGACCAGCGCGCGTCTGCGCGTGGCTGAGCGCGAACAGACCGCGCTGAAGGCGCAGCTGCAGGCGCGCGCCGCGGATCTCGCGAGCGCCAACGAGCATTTGCGCCAGGAGAGTCAGGACAACGAGATGTTCATCTACAGCGTATCGCACGATTTGCGCTCGCCGCTCGTGAACCTGCAGGGTTTTTCGAAGGAGCTGCAGGTATCGTGCGACGACTTGCGCACGCAGGTCGTCGCGGCGGGGCTGCCCGAGCACGAATATCGCGCGATGGCCGAAGTGCTCGACGGCGATGTCGACGAATCGCTGAAATACCTGCGTCAGGCGGTGGCGCGCGCGGCGGCCATCATCGACGCGCTGCTGCGCATCTCGCGCGCCGGACGCCTCGAATACCGCTGGCAGCGCGTCAACGTCGCGCGGCTCGTCGAGCGCGTGCTCGGTGGCCTCGCCGAGGAACGCACGAAGGCCGCGCGCATCGACGTGGGCGAGTTGCCGCCCGCGTGGGGCGATCCCGCCGCGCTCGAGCAGATCTTCGGCAACCTCATCGAGAACGCGCTGCAGCATCTCGATACCGCGCGCCCGGGCCGGGTCGAGATCGGCGCGCTGGAGGCCGGCGCGCAATCCGCCGGCGAACCCGGCAAAAGCGCGGCAAAGGACCCCGGAAAATCAGCGGGCGGAGAGCCTGGCGAACGTACGCGGACTTATTTTGTGCGCGACAATGGCGTCGGTATCGCGCAGGCGTATCTGCCGAAGCTGTTCCGCGCCTTTCAGCGGCTGCACGGCGGAGAATCGCCCGGGCAGGGCACCGGCCTCGCGCTGGCCAGGCGGATTGCGGAGCGGCATGGCGGGCGCGTCTGGGTCGAATCGACTGAGGGCGCGGGCTCGACGTTCTTCGTCGCGCTGCCGGACCAGCCGTTGCGTACCACATAGCGGGTATTCTGGCCCGCTGCGCGGCAAGCTTTCAACAAGCCTTAAAAAATTCATGCAGGTCGTAGGAGAGTCGAGATGACGAACGGGGAACAGGTCAGCATCGTGCTGATCGAAGACGACGACGGGCACGCCACGCTGGTCGAGCGTAACCTGCGGCGTTCGGGGATCTCGAACGGTTTTCTGCGCTTTCGCGACGGCCAGGAGGCGCTCGATTATTTTTTCGGCACCCCTGGCGATCACCTGGCTGCGCACGCGAACTGGCCGTCGCGCGACACACTCGGCAATTTTGTCGTGCTGCTCGACCTGCGTATGCCGCGTGTGGACGGCTTCGAGGTGCTGCGGCGCCTGAAAGCGGAGCCCGCCACGGCGTCGGTGCCGGTGATCGTGCTCACGACCACCGACGACCCGCGCGAAATCGAACGCTGCTATGAACTCGGCTGCAACGTGTACATCACGAAACCGGTCGAATATGACGCGTTCATCGAGGCCGTTCGCCGGCTCGGCTTCTTTCTCCAGGTCGTCAAGCTGCCGCCGGGACATCGCTTCGTTCAGCCCCGGCAGGGCGGCGCCCGATAACGCACTACGCATGCATCAAGCATGGATTCATCACGCATTGGCAATCGAATGGAACAACGGCGGCAAGAACGGCGGCAAACCGGACCCGTGCCCGAAGGGACGCTTCGCGCATGACTGAGGAACCCACGATGCTGGACGGCGCGCGCGTGCTCGTCGTCGACGACGACGAAGGCATCCTGCGCCTCGCACGCAAATCGCTGCTGCGCGCCGGGGCGCGCGTGGACACCTGCACAGGTGTCGGGGAGGCGCGCGCGCTGCTCGCCGTGCAAACGCCCGACGTGCTGGTGCTCGACTATCAGCTCGACGGCGCGGAAACGGGCCTTGACTTCTTCCGCCGTCTGCGTGCCGACGACGTGCGCGTGCCGGCCATTCTCGTGACCGGTTTCACCGACGAGTCCCGCGTGATCGCCGCATTGCGCGCGGGCGTCTCGGACGTGGTGCCGAAATCGGGTGACTACCTCGACTATCTGCCTGAAGCCGTCGCGCGCGTGCTATCGCAGGTCGCGCTGCAGCGCGCCTCCGACGAAGCGCTGCTCCTGCGCGACCGAGAAGAGCACTATCGCACGCTCTCCGAAGCCTTGCCGCACCTCGTGCTCACCTGCGGCGCGGACGGCAATTGCGACTTCGTCTCGAAGCAGTGGCTCGACTACACGGGTCTCGACGCGGGCCAGTCACACGGTCTCGCTTGGCTCGACGCCGTGCATGCCGACGACCGCGAAGAGATTCGCCACACCTGGCTCAAGGCCGTGAGCAGCGGCGCCGCCGATTATCGCCACGAGTTGCGGATTCGCCGCCACGATGGCGCTTATCGATGGTTCGATGTCCGAATCGTTCCGATGCGCGACCCGCGCGGCGGCGTGAACAAATGGTTCGGCAGTTGCACCGACATCGACGCACAGCGTGAAGCGACCCAGGAGCGCGAGCGCCTGCTCGCCTCGGAGCAGGCCGCGCGGCAGACCGCCGAAGAAGCCAACCGCGCGAAAGACCGCTTCCTCGCCATGCTTTCGCACGAGCTGCGCACGCCGCTCACGCCGGTGCTCGCGGGCACGCGTCTGCTGGAGCAGATCCCGGGCCTGCCCGATGCGGCGCGCGCGGGCGTGCTGATGATCCGCCGCAATATCGAGCTCGAGGCGCGTCTGATCGACGACCTGCTCGATCTCACGCGCGTGGCCAACGGCAAGCTGAGCCTTGCGCTCGAGACCGTCGATGTCCACGAGGTGATCGAGGCCGTGCTCGAGCTCTTCCATAGCGAAATCCAGATCAAACAGCAGGACGTCCACGTCGATCTGCGCGCGCAGCAGCATTACGTGCGCGGCGACCGTGCGCGCCTGCAGCAGATGCTCTGGAACCTCGTGCGCAACGCCGCGAAGTTCACGCCAGACGGGGGCCACATCTACGTGCGCACGCGCGACGAGCGCATGCAGGTAGAGATTGAGGTCGAGGATACGGGCATCGGCATTGCGCCCGAGCAGATCGGCAAGCTCTTTCATGCCTTCGAGCAGGGCAGCCACAATCTCACGCGCCAGTTCGGCGGACTCGGTCTAGGCCTTGCCGTGACGCGGGCGCTGACCGAGGCGCACGGCGGTAACGTGAGCGCGAAGAGCCCCGGCGCGCATTGTGGCGCGACCTTCACGATCGTGCTGCCGACTGCGGCGCGAGGCGAAGGGACGGCCGCGACCGCCGAGCTGCGCGGGCGGCACCCGGTGGTCGCGATGAACATCCTGTTGATCGAAGATCACGAGGACACCGCCGAGGTCATGTCGCAACTGATGCGCGCGGGCGGCCACGAGGTGGCGGTGGCGAGCAGCGTGGCCGGCGCGCTCGCGCTCACGGCCAGCATGGCCTTTGACCTCGTGGTGAGCGATATCGGTCTGCCGGATGGCTCGGGCATCGACTTCATCCGGGCGTTTCGTGCGCAATCAACGGCGCCCGCCGTAGCGCTCACCGGCTTCGGCACCGACGACGACGTGCGACGCAGCGTGGAAGCGGGCTTTACCGCGCACCTCACGAAACCCGTCAACTTCGAGCAGCTCGAACGGCTCATTGAAGATGCCGCAGCGGCGCGCAGCGCGGCGGCCGAGCCCGATTCCGCCACGCCTCGTCCCTGACGCTGTCTCGATCCGGGCACAAAAAAGCCCGCGCGACCTTGCGGCGGCGCGGGCTTTTGTCTGGGCGCTCGTGCGGGCTTAGCGCGGATTGTTCTGCAACGAATCGCGGATCTCGCGCAGCAGCAGCACGTCTTCCGGCGTGGGCGGCGGCTCGGCGGGCGCGGCGGCTTGCGGCTGGCGCAGCTTGTTGATGAATTTCACCATCAGAAAGATGATGAACGCGAGAATGACGAAGTTGATCACCGCGGTAATGAACGAGCCATAGCCGAACACGGCCACGCCCGCGGTCTGCAGATCCTTGTACGACTCGGGGTTGCCTTTATAGCTGGCCGGAATGTGGCCGAGCCGAACGAACATGTTCGAGAAGTCGAGGCCGCCCGTGATCACGCCGATGACCGGCATGATGAGGTCTTTCACGATCGAGTTGACAATGCTCGAGAACGCACCGCCGATAATCACACCGACGGCGAGATCCATCACGTTGCCTTTGACGGCGAATTCCTTGAACTCCTGGACGATGCTCATGAGCGGGCTCTCCCTAATGGTGCAGCACGGGGCTGGGGTCAATACGGCGTATTGGCGCAATCATAGCGAACGCATCCGTATCGCGGTAGCAATTTGACATTCCCTGACCTTTTGACGGGGACCGGCGACGGAGTCCCGGCGAACGCATGCGGCGTGCCCACCGCGCGTGCGCTGAGTTAGCGCGCAAGCGAGATCTGCTGGTGAAAGGTCGCTGGATCGGTGTTGGTGCCACACAGCAGCACGCCGACGCGTTTGCCTTGCAGCGTGTCGCGCAGCGGCCCGAGCAAGCCCGCCGTGGCGGTGGCGCAAGCAGGCTCGACGGCGAGTTTGAGTTGCTCGAAGAGCACGCGCATCGCGCTGCGCAAGGCGTCGTCGGAGACCGTAACGACGCGCTCCAGATGACGGCGGCACAGCGTATAGCTGTATTGCTCCGCATGCGGCGCCATGAGCGAGTCGGCGATCGAGTGCATGTGGGTCAGGCGCACCGTATGGTTCGCGGCGAAGCTGCGCGCCATCACGTCCGCGCCCTCGGGCTCGACGCCATACACGTGCACGCGCGGATTCGCGAGCCGCAGCGCGGTGGCGACGCCCGCTGCGAGCCCGCCGCCGCCGATGGGCACGACGACCGCGTCGAGATCGGGCGCCTGGGTGGCCCATTCGTAGCCGAGCGTGGCCGTGCCGAGCACCGTGCGATAGCCGTTGAAGGGATGCACGAAATAGCGTCCCTCGTCGGTCTCGATACGGCGCACGATCTCGAACGCCTCGCTGCTGTTGCCCGCCACGACGATTTCTGCGCCAAAGCGCTTGCACTGCGCGACGCGTGCCGCGCTCGCGGAGCGAAAGAGCACGACCTTCGCGCTGATGCCAAGGCGCATCGCCGCGTACGCCACTGCAATTGCGTGATTGCCGCCCGAAACGCACGTGACGCCCGCGCTGCGTTGCGCGGCGTCGAGGGCGAGCAGATGCGTGAATGCGCCGCGCACCTTGAAGGTGCCGCTCGACTGCAGCAGCTCGAACTTGAAGTTCACGAGTGTCGCTTCGAGCGTGGACAGATCGTGGCGGTCGAACACCGGCGTGCGCAGCACCCACGGAGCGAGCGCGAAATGCTGCGAGGCGATCTCGTCGAGCGTGGGGATCGCCTCACCGTCGATCGTGTGACTGGTGGGCAGCGGCGCGGCGGTGGACATGATGGTGCGCGTCCGACGTGGTTACTGTGCCAGGGCTTCGACGGACATGCCGTGCACGAGCTTGCGCAGGAAACCTTCGCAGGCCGCGAGCTGTTCGAGCGAGACGTATTCGTTCGGCTTGTGCGCCTGCTGGATGTCGCCGGGGCCGCACACCACGCTCGGAGTGCCCGCGCGTGCGAACAGGCCCGCCTCGGTGCCATAGGCCACCTTGCGGCGCGCATGATCGGCGGTGAGCGCGCGTACGAGCTGCGTGATCGCGGCCTGCTCGGTGGCGTCGAGGCCCGGTGCGGCGGCGATCTTCGTGAACTCGATTGCGCCCACCGCGTGCTCGCGCTGCATCTTCGGCACGAGCGTTTCGCGTGCGTACTGCTCGATGCGCGCGAAAATCGTGTCGGGGTCGAGCGTCGGCAGATTGCGGAACTCGAACGCGAAGCGGCATTCGGCGGGCACCGTGTTGATCGCGTTGCCGCCTTCGATCGTGCTCGTCTGCGCGGTCGTGAACGGCACGTCGTAAAGCTCGTCGAACGGACCGTTCGCGCGGAACTCGTCGGCCATGTCGCGGATGTAGCAGATGAGGCGCGCCGCGTACTCGATCGCGTTCAGGCCGCGCGGCGTGAGCGACGAATGAGCGGCCTGCCCGCGCACGCAGCACTGGTACGCGTTGATGCCCTTGTGCGCGACGATGGGGCGCATGCTCGTGGGCTCGCCCACGATGCAGCCTTCAGGCTTCACGCCGCGCTTCACGAGTTCTTCGATCATGAGCGGCGCGCCTACGCAGCCTACTTCCTCGTCGAACGAGAGCGCGAGGTGCAAGGGCTTGGCAAGCTTCGTCTGCTGGATCTCAGGCAGGAGCGTGAGCGCCGCGCCGATGAAACCCTTCATGTCGCAGGTGCCGCGGCCATAGAGCAGCCCGTCGCGAATCTCGGGCTTGAATGGGTCGCTGTCCCATTTCTGGCCGTCCACGGGCACCACGTCGGTGTGGCCGGAGAGCACGATGCCGCCGTTCGTTTCGCCGTTGTGCGCGGGGATCGTGGCGAACAGGTTGGCCCATTTGCCGTCGCGGCCATAGGTGAGCGTCGATTCGATGCCGCGCGCGCGCAGATCGTCGCGCACGGTCTCGATCAGGCCGAGATTCGGATGGCGGCTGACCGTATCCATCGAAACCAGACGGGTGACCCAGGCAAGCGAGGCGGGAAGGGAGGCGGAAGGCGTGGACGACTGCGCTGCTTCAGCGGCGAGGGACATGTTGGACTCCAGCTTGCTTGTATTCTTCATCTTACCCAAAAAGAATACGGCAAGCCAAAGCCGCGAGCCGTATCGCGTCCCACGCAGCGGGCGACTGCGCTGCGCATGGCGCGCTGCAGCATGACGTGAAAACGCCCGCGCAGAGGGCAATCCGCGCGGGCGTCCGAAGATGATGAAAAGGCGTTCAGCGCGATGCGCCAGCGCGATTGGGCGCACCGAGCGCGCGCAACGTTTCCTTCACGGTCGCAACACGTACCGCGAGATCGGGGCTGCGCGTTTCGATGCGCAGCTTGTCCTGCCCCGCGAGCTTGATGTGCTTGTGCTTCTGCACCATCTCGATGATGCGCATGGCGTCCACGGGCGGATTCGGCACGAACTGCAGGCCGATGACCGCTTCGCCCGCATCGATCTTCGTGATGCCGAGGGGCTTGGCCGCCAGACGCAGACGGTGCGTTTCGATCAGCGCATGCGCTTGCGCGGGCATCTTGCCGAACCGGTCGATCAGCTCTTCCTGAATGCCGTCGATCGAATCGTCGTGCTCGCAGTTCGCGAGCCGCTTGTAGAGCGACAGGCGCTCCTGCACGTCGCCGCAATAGTCGGCGGGCAGGATGGCGGGCGCGTGCAGGTTGATCTCGGTGGTCGCCGCGAGCGGCGCGTTGAGATCGGGCTCGCGGCCGTCTTTCAGCGCCTTCACGGCGTCGTTGAGCATGTCCGTATACAGCTGGAAGCCGATCTCCTGGATCTCGCCCGACTGCTTGTCGCCGAGCACCTCGCCCGTGCCGCGAATCTCGAGGTCGTGCATCGCCAGATAGAAGCCCGAACCGAGTTCCTCCATCTGCTGAATGGCTTCGAGCCGGCGTTGCGCCTGCTTCGTGAGCCCTTGCGGATCGTGCACGAGCAAATACGCGTACGCCTGGTGGTGCGAACGCCCGACACGGCCGCGCAACTGGTGCAGCTGCGCGAGGCCGAACTTGTCGGAACGGTGGATGAGGATCGTGTTCGCCGTCGGCACGTCGATGCCGGTCTCGATGATCGTCGTGCAGAGCAGCACGTTCGCGCGTTGCGCTACGAAATCGCGCATCACGGCTTCGAGTTCGCGCTCGTGCATCTGGCCGTGCGCCACGGCGATGCGCGCTTCCGGCACGAGCGCTTCGAGCATCGCACGGCGGTTCTCGATGGTCTCGACCTCGTTGTGAAGGAAGTACACCTGACCGCCGCGCTTGAGTTCGCGCAGCATGGCCTCGCGAATCACGCTGTCTTCTTCGCGGCGCACGAACGTCTTGATGGCGAGGCGCTTTTGCGGCGCGGTCGCGATCACGGAGAAGTCGCGCAGGCCTTCGAGCGCCATGCCGAGCGTACGTGGAATCGGCGTGGCGGTGAGCGTGAGCACGTCGACTTCCGCGCGCAGCGCCTTGAGCGCCTCCTTCTGACGCACGCCGAAACGGTGTTCCTCGTCGATGATCACGAGCCCGAGGCGCTTGAACTGAACATCGGACGAAAGCAGCTTGTGCGTGCCGATCACGATATCGACGCTGCCGTCGTTGATCTGCTGGATCGAGCCGCTCACTTCCTTGGCGGACTTGAAGCGCGACAGCTCGGCGATGCGCACGGGCCAGTCGGCGAAGCGGTCCGTGAAGGTCTGCGTGTGCTGCTCGGCGAGCAGCGTGGTGGGCGAGAGAATTGCCACCTGCTTGCCGCCCATCACGGCGATGAACGCCGCGCGCAATGCCACTTCCGTTTTGCCGAAGCCCACGTCGCCGCACACGAGGCGGTCCATCGGCTTGCCGCTCGTCATGTCGCCGATGACCGCGGCGATCGCGGCGGCCTGGTCCGGCGTTTCCTCGAAACCGAAACTCTCCGCGAACTTGACATAGTCTCGCGGCTCGAGCGCGAACGCGTGGCCCTCGCGCGCGGCGCGGCGTGCGTAGAGGTTCAAAAGCTCGGCGGCCGTGTCGCGGATCTGCTGCGCGGCCTTGCGGCGCGCCTTTTCCCACTGGCCCGAACCGAGCGCATGCAGCGGCGCGCTATCGGGATCGGCGCCGCTGTAGCGCGAAATCACATGCAGTTGCGATACCGGCACGTAGAGCTTGCTGCCGTTCGCATATTCGAGGTGCAGGAACTCGGTGTCGCCTTCGCCGAGGTCCATCGTCACGAGACCGTGATAACGGCCGATGCCATGCTGCGCGTGGACCACCGGATCGCCCACTTTCAGCTCGGAAAGGTCGCGCACCATCGAATCGACGTTGCTCGCCTGTTCCTGGCGACGGCGCCCGGCGCGTCGCGCGAGCGGGCCGTAAAGCTCGGTCTCGGTGATGACCGCGAGTTCCTCGCCCGGCAGCGAGAAGCCCGTGGAGAGGGGCGCGACGCCCATCGTGAAACGCTCGTCGCCGGTGAGCCAGTCCTCGAAGCTGTCCGCGCCCGCGGGGCGCAGATGGTTGTCGGCGAGCAGCTGCGCGATGGTTTCGCGCCGGCCCGCCGATTCCACCGCGAACAGCACGCGGTTCTTCGTCGTTTCGAGGTACGTGCGCAGCGACGCGAGCGGGTCGTCGGCGTGGCGGTCGATCGCCAGGTTCGGCAGCGCCGTGGCCCAGCCGCCCGCGCTCGTGGCGGGCAGCACGAGACGTGCGAACGGCTTCGCGAACGTGAAAAAGTCCTCGTCGGTCAGGAAGAGTCGCTGCGGCTCCAGGATCGGCCGCTCGCGGTCATGCGAGAGGAAGTTGTGGCGCTGCTTCGTGTCGTTCGTGAAGCGGCGGATCGAGGCGTCGAGGTCGCCCGAGAACACCAGCTGGGCGTTTGCCGGCAGATAGTGGAAGAGCGTGGCCGTTTCTTCGAAAAAGAGCGGCAGGTAGTATTCGATGCCCGCTGACGGCACGCCGTTGCCCATGTCCTTGTAGATCGTCGCGCGGCTCGGGTCGCCCTCGAACACCTCGCGCCAGCGGCTGCGAAACGCCGTGCGCGCGGCTTCGTCGAACGGGAACTCGCGACCCGGCAGCAGGCGCACGTCCTTGACGGGATAGAGGCTGCGCTGGCTGTCCGGATCGAACGCGCGGATCGAGTCGACCTGGTCGTCGAAGAGGTCGATGCGGTAGGGCAGCGGCGAGCCCATCGGAAAGAGGTCGATGAGCGAGCCGCGCACGCAATATTCGCCCGGGCGCACCACCTGGCTCACGTGCTCGTAGCCCGCGAGCGTGAGCTGCGACTTGAGCTTCGCTTCGTCGAGGCGTTCGCCCTGCGAGAACGAGAACGTATACGCCGCGAGGAACGAGGCGGGCGGCATGCGGTAGAGCGCCGTGGTGGCCGGCACGATGAGAATGTCGCAGCGGCCTTCGCCGAGATCGTGCAGCGTCGCGAGGCGCTCGGAAACGAGGTCCTGGTGCGGAGAAAACGTGTCGTACGGCAGCGTTTCCCAGTCGGGCAACAGGCGCACGCGCGCCTCGGGCGCGAAGAACGGAATTTCCTGGGCGAGGCGCTGCGCGTCCACGGCGCTCGCGCAGATCACGGCCAGCAGCGGCGCACGGGCGGCGCTGGCGCGCGCGGCCTCGCGGTAGCGGGCGATCAGGAGCGCGTCGGACGAGCCGTGCGTGCCATCGAACGCGTAGCGCTGCCCCGGCTTGACGACGGCAACGGGGGACGGGGATTGCGAGGAAGCGGCGATATCGGACATGGGCAACAGGGTGGCCGACGTTTGTGTCGGCGCTTGTGTCGGTATGGTGGCCAGTTCAGTTCGGGCACGGTGCAACACCGGGATATGGGGGCCGGTTTGCGGTCTTCAAGTGAATTCGGCGCGCTTTTCCTTACGTTGCGCGGGCATTCCAGGGCCGTTTTGCGGGCGTCCGGCGTGCGGGCAAGGGACCTATTATAAAATCCGTCCTTTAATTTGACTCATGCGGCTCGCGACACCGTGACTTCACGCCTCTTTGCCCTGATTCCGTGCGCCGGTACCGGCAGCCGGTCGGGCTCGGCCATGCCGAAACAATATCGAATCGTTGCCGGACGCGACCTCCTGCACTATACGCTTGCCGCTTTTGACGCCTGCAACGAATTCTCGCAGACGCTCGTGGTGATTTCTCCCGACGATAACCACTTCGACGCCCGGCGCTTCGGCGGCCTGCGCTTTGCCGTGCGCCGCTGCGGCGGCGCCTCGCGCCAGGCTACGGTCTATAACGGCCTCGCCGCGCTCGCCGAATTCGGCGCAACCGACGACGACTGGGTGCTCGTGCACGACGCCGCGCGTCCCGGCATCACGCCGGCGCTGATCCGCGCGCTCGTCGAGTCGCTCAAGGACGACCCCGTGGGCGGCATCATGGCGCTGCCGGTGGCCGACACGCTCAAGCGCGTCGCGCCGAAGGACCCCGCGGCGCCCGGCGCGCATATCGCGCGCACCGAATCGCGCGACGGCCTCTGGCAGGCCCAGACCCCGCAGATGTTCCGCATCGGCATGCTGCGCACGGCCATCGAGCGCGCGCAGCAGGACGGCCACGATCTCACTGACGAAGCGAGCGCGATCGAGTGGCTCGGCCACGCGCCGCGACTCGTGCAGGGCAGCCTGCGCAACTTCAAGGTGACGTACCCCGAAGATTTCGCGCTCGCCGAAGCGATCCTCAGCCGGCCCGCGGAGTAAGCGCGCCGCAATCCCTTTACCCGGAACCCCAAACATGGACATCAGAATCGGACAAGGCTACGACGTGCACGCGCTGGTGCCGGGCCGCCCGCTCGTGCTCGGCGGCGTGACGATCCCCTACGATCGCGGCCTGCTCGGCCACTCGGACGCCGACGTGCTGCTGCACGCCATCACCGATGCGCTGTTCGGCGCCGCCGCGCTCGGCGACATCGGCCGCCATTTCCCCGACACCGACAAGCAGTTCTACGGCGCGAACAGCCGCGTGCTGCTGCGCGAATGTCTGCGCCGCGTGCAGGAGGCGGGCTTCACGCTCATGAACGTCGATACCACGGTGATCGCGCAGGCGCCCAAGCTCGCACCGCACATCGAATCGATGCGCAAGACGATCGCCGAAGACCTGAACCTGCCGGTCGAGCGCGTCAACGTGAAAGCGAAGACGAATGAAAAGCTCGGCTATCTCGGCCGCAGCGAAGGGATCGAAGCGCAGGCGGCGGTACTGCTGCTGCGCGCATGAGCGGTTATTCAACCGTCGTTTTGAAGGGTTGAACGGCGCGAGCAGGACCCGTGCCTGCTCCGCACCTGACGGCGATGATTGCAGCTGCAATCATCGCCGTTGCTTTTCTTGCCGATTAATTTCCGTTTTTTTCGTCCCATACTGAACCGGTATCCGGAAGTGGGGAGGACGATGGCGGGAGTTGAAAGACGCGTGAAAGGCTTCGATGGCCTGCGGGCGCTGGCAGTGGTGCTCGTGTTCCTCTCGCACAAGGCCCACGTCGACGCGGTCGATGCGGGCAAGATCGGCGTCTGGCTGTTCTTTCTGATCAGCGGCTATCTGATCATCGGTGAGTTGCATCGCAATCGGGTCCGCATCGAGCAGCACGGCGCGCGCACGGCCGCGCTGCTGTACGTCTTTTTCATGAAGCGCACGCTGCGCATTTTTCCCGTGTATTACCTGCTGCTCGTCGCGCTCACCATCGCGCATGCGAGCTTCTATCAGCGCGATGTCGACCTCGGGCTCGCCTGGCATTTCGTATTCCTCTCCAATTACTGGATCGGCGTAGTGCACGACGGTTGGCCCGGCACCGTGTCGCATTTCTGGAGCCTCGCGGTCGAGCAGCAGTTCTATCTCGTCGCGCCGTTTGCGCTGCTGTTCGTGCGCGCGTCGCGCCATCTCGCGCTCTGCGCGGTGGTCATCGCGGCGGCGGCGTGCGCGCATCTCGCGCTCTACGAAGCAGGGGCGATCGCGCCGCTCATCTACGCATTCTCGCCGTGGAATTTCGCCATGCTTGCGCTCGGTGGCGCACTGGCGATTGGCGGCGCGCGCGTGCCACTACGCCCGGGG
The DNA here is from genome assembly GCF_040948675.1 of Paraburkholderia sp. BR14312. NCBI lineage: Bacteria > Pseudomonadati > Pseudomonadota > Betaproteobacteria > Burkholderiales > Burkholderiaceae > Paraburkholderia > Paraburkholderia sp. BR14312. The sequence goes on along the minus strand of NZ_JBFPKI010000007.1, from coordinate 175,392 downwards.
GTGTTGAGCGCGTTGTGGCTCGTCGGGGCGTGTGCGGCGGTTGCCGGCTTCGCGCTGGCGCGCGCCGATTGTGCTGACTGCGCCGAAGGCGTGACGAGCGTGACGATGCTGCCGGGCTGCTTCGACATCGGGCTCGCGCTCTCGCTCGGCGCGCTGTTCCTGTGGCTCGTGCGCCGACAGGACAGCGTACTGGTCGCAGCGCTGGAACTGCGGCCGCTCGCATATCTCGGCACGATCAGCTACGGCTTCTATCTGTTTCACAACCTCGTGCCGGCGCGCCTTGGCATGGCGCCGGGGCTCTATGCGAGGCTCCATGTGCCCGATATTGCTCAGCCGGCCCTCGCGCTCGTGTTGCAGTTCGCGCTGGCCGTGTTGCTCGCCCATCTGTCGTGGCAGGTGCTGGAAAAGCGCGTGCTCGAGTGGAAGCGGCCGCTCGAAACGGCCATACGCAACCGCCTGCCCACCCGCACCGCCGCGAGCCAGACGTGATGCGCCACGGCGCGAGACCTAGAGCGTTCCGCCGCCGACTTCGCGCCCGTCCGGACACAGCTCGCCGGTCTGCAACCCATCGAGCACGCGCAGCACTTCTTCGGCGCTGCGCCCGACGTTCAGGTTGTTCACCGTGACATGCTGGATCGTGTTGTCGGGATCGACGATGAACGTCGCGCGCAGCGCCACGCCCGCTTCCTTGTCGCGTATGCCGAGCTGATCGATGAGTTCGCCCTTCACGTCGCCGAACGAATAGTGATTGAGGCGATCGAGCGTCTTGTCCTCGCGTCGCCAGGCGAGCTTCACATATTCGTTATCGCAGCTGCCGCCCATCACGACCGTTTCGCGGTCATCGAATTCCTTGATGAGCCGTGCGAACGCGACGATCTCGGTGGGGCAAACGAGCGTGAAATCCTTGGGGTAGAAGTAGATGACCTTCCACTTGTTGGCGAAGGTCTGCTCGGTGATCTCGGTGAACGCCGACTCGCCGTTTTCTTCGGGATGGTTAAAGCCGGGCTTCGCGGCCGTGACGGTAAAGGCTTCGAGTTTGTCGCCGACGGTTTTCATGGCGGAGGTCCTCAGACGAGAGACGGGCCGGGCGGCCCGCTTTGACGCCACGCGCTGCGTGGCGTGCCCAGGAAAACGATTGTCGCAGGTGCGGGCGGCGCGTGGTGCGGCGGTGCGCCGCCGCCGGGTCTCGATCAGGAGGGGACGAGCCTCAGGCGCCCTTGGCGAGCGGGAACTCGATCGTCACTTCGAGGCCCGGGCCCGGCAGCCGGTTGCGCAGGCGCAGCGCGCCGCGATAGCGGCCCACGAGGCGCTGCACGATGGCCATGCCGAGTCCCGTGCCGTTGGCCTGCGTGCGGGCCGTATCGACGCGGTAAAACGGCCGCGTGACGAGCGGGAGCTGATCCTCGGGAATGCCCGGGCCTTCGTCGACCACCGAGAGCTCGACGCGCGAATGCGAGACGCGCGTTTCGAGCATGATGTGCGGAATGCCGTCGGTTTCGCTCGCGCCGTACTTGCGCGCGTTCTCGATCAGGTTGCCCACGACGCGGCGCATGTCGGTGTCGTCGGCTTCGATCATGGCCGAGGGCGCGAGTCGCGTGATGAGACGCACGCCGTCTTCGCTTGCCATGCGCGCGGCCATCTCGCCGGCAATGACCGAGAGGTCGACGCGCTCGGGCATGCGCTGGGTGGGCCGAGCGTAATCGAGGAAGCGGCCGATGATCATGTCCATCTGCTCGATGTCGTCGATCATCGCGTCCTTGGTGGCCTGGTCGGACGGACTCATCTCCGTCTCGAGGCGCAGGCGCGCGAGCGGCGTGCGCAAATCGTGCGAGATGCCCGCGAGCATCAGCGCGCGGTCGGCCTCCAGCTGCTCGAGGTCGCGCACCATCTGGTTGAACGAGCGATTGGTTTCGGCCGCGACGCCCATGCCGCTCTCAGGCAAGGGCGCAGGCGGCTGCCCCGAGCCCAGCATGCGCGCAGACATGGCGAGCCGCGCGAATGGCCGGTTCACGAGACTCGTGATGAAGGCCGCCCCGAAAAGCGATAGCGCAAGCGCCGAGACGCCCCATCCGACCCACTGCAAACCGGTGACGTTGTCGAGCTGGTCGCGGTCGAGCGCGACCCAGTAGTCGTCTTCGTCGATCTTGAAGCTGATCCACACGCCCGGAATGTCGTTCACGGACTGCGCGATCACGGTGTCGTCGCCAAGACGGCCGCGGATGTCGTGCTCGATCAGGCGATTGAGCGACTCATCGGGCTGGAGCTTGTATTTGTCGGTGGTTTCGCGCGGGTACACGCGCACGCCCTCGTTACTCTCGAGATCCTGCAGCAGTGCGCGGCGCAGATCGGGATCGGAGTAGAGGAGTGCGGTGCGCGTGAGCTTCACGATCGCGACGAGCTGGAGCGCCACGCGCTGCGCGCGCGGCTCCCGTTCGATCACGCGAAAGCTCTGGAACCACGCGGCGAGACTGACCGCGATGAGAAGGGCGATCAGCAGGAAGGTGCGCCAGAACAGATCGCCGAACGCGAGCGTGAGCAAACGCCGGTCAATCCGCATGGGCCCTTCCCGTTTCAACAGAGGCAGTGCAGACAACGAGACACCATTCAGGATCACGCGGCGCCGTCGGGAATGAACACATACCCGAGGCCCCAGACCGTTTGAATGAAACGCGGGCTGCCCGGATCGGGTTCGATGAGCTTGCGCAGGCGCGAGATCTGCACGTCGAGGCTGCGGTCGAACACTTCGTATTCACGGCCGCGCGCCAGTTCCATGAGCTTTTCGCGCGAGAGCGGCTGGCGCGGATGACGCGCGAACACCTTGAGCACCGAGAATTCGCCCGTGGTGAGCGGAATTTCCTGGCCGGCCTTGGTGAGCGTGCGCGTGGCGAGGTTCAACGCGAATTCACCGAACTCGAACACTTCGGTGGTTTCCGAGGGCGCGCCCGGCAGTTCGGACGGCGCCTGACGGCGCAGCACCGCGTGAATGCGGGCGACAAGTTCGCGCGGGTTGAAAGGCTTGGGCAGATAGTCGTCGGCACCCATTTCGAGGCCGACGATGCGATCCACGTCCTCGCCCTTGGCGGTGAGCATGATGATGGGCGTGCGGTCGTTGCTACCGCGCAGGCGGCGGCAGATCGACAGGCCGTCTTCGCCTGGCAGCATGAGGTCGAGCACCAGCAGGTCGAAACGCTCGCGCACCCACAGCTTGTTCATGGCGGGGGCGTTTTCGGCCACATAGACGTTGAAGCCTTGCTCGCCGAGGTAGCGGCGCAGCAGGTCCCGCAGTCGGGGATCGTCATCGACAACGAGAATTTTGGACGGGTTTTTGGTTTCCATGCCTGGCATCTTAGCGCGATTGGATAGTGGTGCGAGTTTGCACCAATTATCAGGTTACAGTCAGTTACAAAATTTACCCGTGCTGTGCCACGACCGCAAGCACCGACAGATAGACTTCTTTACGGAAAGCGGCAGTTCGGTAGATACTTCATTCGACTTTAAAATTCATGCCCGCGCCGAGCCGGGTTCGCACATGTATTCGAGGTAGCCGTTTGCCGCGTCAAGAAGGGAACAAAACGATGGGAGGGGTCAGGCCGACAATGCGCCACACCATGCTTGCACTGGCGCTAGCCGGTGGCGTGGCGGCTGCACTGGAGTCGGTGCCGGCCCGGGCCCAGCCCTCCGCAGACCGCTACGAGAACTCGCAGTCCTCCGCTCGCTCGCCGTTCGGCAAATCGTCGATGCGGCGCGTACGCAGCGACACGATCCCGCGCCCCGCATCGGACATCAACCAGCGTCCCGCGGTTCCCCCCGATCTCGATCAGCGTCGCCGCGACGGCCATATGACGCCTGATGAGCGGCGCCTCCTGCGCCAGCACATCGAAGACGCCGTGCGCGAACTGTACAAGCGCTAATGCCGCTGAGGCGGTGTAAATGCCGCTCTGCTGCGAAAGTGCCGCAATAACGTTTACGCGATTTTCTTTTCGCACCTCATGCACGCCTTTCTCACGCCTTTCATGATTTTACCGGCTTCGAAGCGCGCATTCGCGCACTTGCACCGCCGAAACGCGCTGAAAAATACCGTAGCAATTGCACTGTCAACATCCGTTTCGTCGCAGCCGTTAAGCCGGTACCTTTAATGATTGCGCCGGCGGTTTCGTCGTGCGCCCATTCATCATGAGCGACTCCAGACGGTCGAAGGCAAGCGCGCAGTCCGCCGCCCGCGCAGCGGCGCCCGACGACGGCGCGGATGCACTGCTCGATGCCGACGACGCCCGCCATCTTCTCGTGCGCACGGGCTTCGCGCCGCGCGAGAGCGAAGTCGAGCCTTACGTGGGGCTCTCGCGAGAGCAGGCTGTCGCGCGGCTCGTCGGCAACGCGCGCCGCGAGGCGCTCACGCCGCTGCCCGCGTGGACCGCCGAAGTCCCGCCGAGTCGGGCACAGCGCAACGCGTGGACCCCTGAAGAGCGCCAGCAAGCGCAGCGCCAGCGCGGTGCGCGCTATGACGAATTGCGCGCATGGTGGCTGCGCGAAATGCTCGTCACGCCTTCGCCGCTGACCGAGCGCATGACGCTCTTCTGGCACAACCACTTCACCTCGGGTCAGGACAAAGTCGGCGAGCCGCAGTTGATGGCCGCGCAAAACGCGCTGTTGCGGCGCGATGCGCTGGGCAGTTTCGCGAGCATGCTGCATGCGGTCGCGAAGGACCCCGCGATGCTGCTTTACCTCGACGGCGCGAGCAATCGCAAGGGCCGGCCCAACGAGAATTTCGCGCGTGAAGTGATGGAGCTGTTCACGCTGGGCGAAGGACAGTACGCGCAGCGCGACGTTGCCGAAGCGGCGCGCGCCTACACGGGTTGGAGTCTCGATCCCGACACCCAGGCGTTCGTCTGGCGCGCCGATTTGCACGACGACGGCGAGAAGACCGTGCTGGGACGCAGCGGTCCGTTCGACGGCGACCAGGTGCTCGACATCCTGCTCATGCAGCCGCAAACTGCCAGGTATGTGTCGGCGAGGCTTTGGCGCGAGTTCATCTCCGCGACGCCCGACGATGCGCAGCTTGCAAGCGTCGCCGATCGTTTTCGCGCAAGCGGTTATGACGTCGGCGCCGCGCTTCGCGCGCTCTTCGTCACTCCCGCGTTCTGGGATGAGCGCAATCGGGGCGTGCTCGTCAGTTCGCCTGTGGAGTTCATCGTCGGCACGCTGCGGCGCTTCGATGTGGCCTATGGCGATACGCTGCCGTTCGCGCTCCGCTCGGCCGCGTTGGGCGAGAACCTGTTCTATCCGCCGAACGTGAAGGGGTGGCCCGGCGGGGCATCGTGGATCAATAGCTCGACGCTGCTCGCGCGCAAGCAGTTCGTCGAGCAGCTGTTTCGTGCGACGGAAGCAGGGCGGCCGCATGCTTCGGCCGCAGCGACCAGGATCGCCGCAAGCCTGCCGCAAAACATGCAGAACGCGCCGAACGCGATGCGGCGTGACGCGTTGCAAGGCGGCATGCGCTTCGATCTGGATGGCTGGCTCTCGCGCTACGGTCTCACCGCCGATGCCACGCCAGGCTTGTCCGCGCAGTTGCAAATGCAGCATGCAGTCCTGCCGCTGGCGCCCGTCGATGCGATTGCAGTTGGCAGCCGTGCGGGTTCGTATCTCCAGGCACTGCTGATGGATCCGGTGTATCAGTTGAAGTGAAGCAATGAATACGAATAGCCGAATCCCTGGCGGCAATGTGCGCCGCCGCACTGACGAGCGAGGCAAGCCATGAAGCGACGCGACTTTCTTGCAGCCGGTGCGACGGCCGCCGCGGTGGCGGGTACTACGCTATGGTTGCCTCGCGCTGCGCGCGCGCAAGGCACGGTGTCCATGCATGCGGGCACGGCGAGCGGCTACGAGAACCTGCTGATTCTCGTCGAGCTGAAGGGCGGCAACGACGGCCTCAACACCGTCGTGCCGTTTGCCGATCCGCTCTACTACAGCTACCGGCAAACGATCGGCGTGCCGCGCGCACAGGCGATTCAACTGGACGAGCGCACGGCGCTGCATCCGGCGCTCGCGCCGCTCATGCCGATGTGGCGCGCGCACGAGCTCGCGATCGTGCAGGGCGTGAGCTACCCGCAGCCCAATCTTTCGCACTTTCGGTCCATCGAGATCTGGGACACGGCTTCGCGCTCCAACGAATATCTGCGCGAGGGCTGGCTTACGCGCGCGTTTGCACGCGAGCCGGTGCCGTCCGGATTCGCCGCCGATGCGCTCGTGCTCGGCAGCGCCGAGATGGGGCCGCTCTCGAACGGCGCGCGCGCCATCGCGCTCGTCAATCCGGCACAGTTCGCACGCGCTTCGCGCCTCGTGACACCGGTCTCGCTCAAGGAACGCAATCCCGCGCTCGCGCATATCCTCGACGTCGAGAACGACATCGTGCATGCCGCCGATGCGCTGCGGCCCCGCCCGGGCAATTACGCGCTGAAGACTGCGTTTCCGCCAGGCGCGTTCGGCACCTCGATCAAAACGGCCATGCAGGCGCTCGCCTCGAGCGACACCCCGCAAGGTACGCCGATGGCGGGGCGCGGTGTCGCGGTGATTCGTCTGACGCTGAACGGCTTCGACACGCATCAGAACCAGCCGCAGCGTCACGCCGACTTGCTGCGCCAGTTCGCGACGGGCATGGCGGCGATGCGCTCGGCGCTCGCAGAACTCGGGCGTTGGGACCGCACGCTCATCGTGACGTATGCGGAATTCGGGCGGCGGGTGCGCGAGAATCAAAGCCGCGGCACCGATCACGGTACGGCTTCGGCGCACTTCGTCGCGGGCGGGCGGGTGGCGGGCGGGCTCTATGGCCAGGCGCCGCAACTCGCGCGGCTCGACGGCAACGGCAATCTGCCGGTGGGCGTCGATTTCAGGCAGATCTATGCGACCGTGCTAGGCCCGTGGTGGGGCCTCGACGCGCAGGCCGTGCTGCAGCAGCGCTTCGAGCCGCTGCCCTTGCTGCGCGCGTAGCGCGGGCGTCAACCGCGCCGCGCGGCGCGCCAGGCGATCCAGAGCTTGCGCACTGGCGTGAGCACGATCTGCTGATGCAGCACCTGGTAGCCTTCGCGCTCGACTTCGTCGAGCAACGCGAGTTCGAGCGCAGCGAGCGCACGCAAGGTGCGCTGGTCGCGCCGTGCCGAAGCGGGAATCGCGTCGAGCGCTGCCTGAACCGATTCGCGCGCACGCGAGGTCTCGAACTGCATCAGCTCGGTGAACTCCGCGCTATAGCGCCGGTTGATGAGATCGGCGGCGGTGACGTTGTAGCGCTGCAGTTCGTCGATGGGCACGTAGATGCGGCCATGGCGCGCGTCGTTGCCGATTTCCGGCACGAACTGCGCGAGCATCAGCGCGTTGCCGAGCGGGGCGGCCCAGCGTGCGGCGTTCTCGCGATCCTCGTCGGTGCGCGCGCTCAGTTGCGCGACGAGGGAGGCGAACGTGCCACCCACGCCCTGCATATAGCGGCGCAGGTTCGGCAGATCGAGATAACGCGCCTGCTCGAAGTCCATCTCGAAGCCGGCGAGCAGCGCTTGCAGAGCGGGATAGACGGCGCTCGCATCGCCGAGATGCGCGGCGAGCGCCAGGGTGACCGGATGCGCGGGTTTGCCCGCGGCGAGCGCGGCCAGTTCCTTTTGCCACCAGGCGAGCTTCGTGCGGCCGACGGTGGGATCGCTCGTTTCTTTCGCGGTTTCCTCGAGTTCGCGGCGCAGTGCGAAGAGGGCGGTCAGGAGCGGCTGGCGCGCAGCGCGGGCCTGACGCAGCGCATAGTAAGTGCTCGAACCAGGGGGAGCCGCCTTTTGCAGGCAGTAGTCGTCGAAGTTCACGGCGTTCGGAGATGTGGGGCGAAGCGGCTTGCGCGGCGGCCAGCGCGCCGCGACGGTAGAGCCGCGATTCTAGCATCGGCGCGGCTTTCGGCCGGCCCTGGAGGGCGCCCCGGCGCGTGGGTCGATGCGCTGTCGTGCCCCGTCGTGCACTGTTTTCGGGATGCAGACAAGCGCCAGTCAATCGGTTAGAATCTCGCGCTTGCGCTTTCTGACGCTTAGCTGGAATCGCGCAGCCGGCCCATAATGAAGCATCGCTGCCGGCGGGCGCAGTCAGAAAGCAGGCTGTATTGCGGGCGAGGTGGACAACACCGCGCCCGGCGTCTCACGAGGACTCGATCAGTCGGCATGTCGCACAGGGTTGTATCGCACGCGTTGTTGGCAGCGGTCCTGCCGGGCGCAAGAAGACAAGCGCAAAGAATTCGCGTGAGTGGCGAAATTGGTAGACGCACCAGGTTTAGGTCCTGACGCCCGCAAGGGTGTGCCGGTTCGAGTCCGGCCTCACGCACCAAAGTAAAAAGGCCATGTACCTTCCGGTACATGGCCTTTTTGTTTGTGCGCGGCTTGGGCGCGTTCTACGCGAAGCACTCGCGATGGCGGCTTGACTCTGGCCGCCATCTGTTTGACTTATTGCCTCTGCTTGTTCGGACTGCCTTACGGTTCGGTCTGCATGGCTTCGATCACCTTGTCGAGCGCACGTGCGAGTGCGTCGCGTTCCTTGTCGTCGAGGCTCGCGAAGAGGTCGACATTCCACTTGCGCGCGATGGGCATGACCTTGCGATACAGCGCGCGTCCGTCGGTTGTGAGCGAAACGAGCACGAGGCGTCCATCCTCCTCGCTCGTGTCGCGCTGCATGAGGCCGCGGCGCATCAGCGCCTCGGCTGCACGGCTTGCCTGGCTCTTGTCGAGATTTGCGTGACGCGCAAGCTCCATCACGGAAAACGGGCCGAACGCCCCCACAGCTGCAATGAGCCGAGCCTCCGGAAGTGTGATGCCGAGCTTCGCCTGGTAGCGTTCGCTCGCGCCACGTTCGGAGAGTTTGTTCAGGACATGCAGCCGATAGGTGAGGAATTGTTCGAGTCCGGCTTTGCTTGCCTTCATGGGAGTCCTGGTCTGGTCGCTTGGGAAGGGCGCGACACGTGTCGCGATTCCATGATTGTTGCCCCATCTTGCGCGCCGGTCAACGCATCCTAACCCTTGTCCAGCGCATCCGGTGCGGTGCACGAATCTATTAATCGCTTACTGTGGAATGCGTGTCGCGCCGAGGGTCAAGAATCTGGCCGCGACCTGGCCACGCGCATGCGGGCGACGAAGCCGGGGCGGCGGGCCCCGGCCGGTCTGCCCGGATCTTAGTTGGATGTACGCGCAGCGTATTTGAGGCGGGCGAGCTGCTCGGCTTCGTTGGCGAGCAGGCGCGCGGCGTCGCGAATCGCGGTTTCGAGCGTGATGGGGCCCGGCGCGGGCGAGAAGCAGCCGCCGCTGAAATGTTCCGCGAGCCGCGGCAGGGCGGCTGCATCCACGGCGCCCGAGAGCAGCGTGGCCGGCACGCCCACGGCCGCGGCGCGGCGGCAGGCGATGAACGGCGCCTTGCCGTGCAGCGTTTGCACGTCGGAGCGGCCTTCGCCGGTGATGAGCCAGTCCGCGCGATCGAGCGCTTCGTCCAGACCGATGGTGCGCGCAACGACCTCGGCGCCGGGCTCGAAGCTCGCGCCGAGCATGCGCAGCGCGAAACCCAGGCCGCCGGCCGCGCCGGAACCGGCTTCGTCGCGCACGCGACGGCCCAACGCCGCTTCGAGCAGATCGGCGAAACGGCCGAGCGCCGCGTCGATCGGTGCGACCTGCTCGGGCGTCACGCCTTTTTGCGGGCCGAACACGGCGGTTGCGCCATGCTCGCCCGTAAGGGGATTGTCCACGTCCGACATACCGACGAACGATGCCTCGCGAAGCCGCGCGTCGAGCCCGGAAACGTCCACGCGCGCTACGTGCACAAGCGCTTGCGGCGTGGGTTCGAGGGGCTTGCCGGCGGCATCGAAGAATTGCAGGCCGAGGCCCGCGAGCAGGCCCGCGCCGGCGTCGTTGGTGCTGCTGCCCCCGAGCGCCACGTAAAAGCGCCGCACGCCTTCGTCGAGCAGTGCGCGGATCGCCTCGCCCATGCCGCGCGTGCTGCGCGCGTCGACCGGCACGCCCATGCCCACGGGGTCCGTGATGCCGACGATCTCGGCCGTTTCGACGATCGCGCTGCCGTCGTGCAGCAGGCCCACCGCGGCGTCGCGCTTCGGCCCCGCGGCGCCTTCCACGGTGAGCACGCGGCGCTCGCCGCCCATCGACAGCATCGCGTCGAGCGTGCCTTCGCCGCCGTCGGCCATCGGGCGGATGCGGATGTCGGCGTCGGCGCGCACGCGGCGGATGCCCTCGGCGATCGCGACGGCGACCCCGTCCGCGCTGAGCGAGCCTTTGAAAGAATCAGGAGCAATGACGATAACGGGAGCGTCAGTCGACGAATTCGGCATGGTGTCTCTGCTGGAAGAATTGTGTTGGGAGCGGCTGCGGCCGGTGGGGCGTCCGGCGCGAGCGTAAGCTTAACAGCCTCGCCGCGTGGGCTGGATAACGGCGTTGCGATAGCGCGCATCAGAGTGCATTTGAGGCTCGCAGCGGCTCAAAAGCAGGTCGAAACCGGGTCAAAAACAGCCACATAGCACACTCAAACGGCAATTCCAGTGGGACCGGGAAATAGTTTGCTAAAATACTTGGCTCTTTTGACGCAACCGCACCGCAAGCCGCCCGTTTCGGCGCTGTTGAGCGGCGCACGAGGCGCCTGCGTTCAGCTCCAAAGCGGGTTGCTGGACCACATCGGATCCAGGCGGACCGCGGCTCGCAAAGACCACAGATTACTGATTCGCTCGAACAATTTTAGGACGATTGAAGCCATGGCTAACGTTGTTGAAAACCTCGGCAAGCTGGAACGCCGCGTGACGATTTCCCTGCCGAAGGACGCCGTGCAGAAAGAAATCGATTCGCGCATCCGTAAACTCGCGAAAAACGTGCGCATGCCGGGTTTCCGCCCGGGCAAGGTGCCGCTCAAGATGGTCACGCAGCAGTATTCGGGCCAGGTCGAAGCCGAAGTCCTGAGCGACAAGGTCGGCAAGGAATTCTTCGACATCAGCCGCGCCGAGAACCTGCGCGTCGCCGGCCAGCCGAGCTTCGCACCGAAGTCGGAAGCCGCTGAAGGCGACTACGCGTTCGACGCGACCTTCGAGGTCTACCCGGAAGTGAAGCTCGGCGACGTCGCGACGGCCGAAATCGAGCGCACGACCACGACCATCACCGAAGCGGAAATCGACCGCACGCTCGACATCCTGCGCAAGCAGCGCGTGCACTTCCACGCTCGCGGCGAAGCTGGCGAGCACGGTGACGGCGGCGCCGACACCGCAGCGAAGGAAGGCGACCGCGTGACGGTCGACTTCGTCGGCAAGATCGACGACGTCGCGTTCCAGGGCGGTACCGCGGAAGGCTTCGCGTTCGTGCTGGGCGAGGGCCGCATGCTGCCGGAATTCGAAAAGGCGGCAATCGGCCTGAAGAAGGGCGAGTCGCGCGAATTCGACCTCGCGTTCCCCGACGACTATCACGGTAAGGACGTCGCCGGCAAGACGGCGAAGTTCACGATCACGATGCAGCAGATCGAGTGGCCGCACCTGCCGGAAATCGACGCTGAATTCGCCAGGTCGCTCGGCATCGCCGACGGCGACCTCGTGAAGATGCGCGCCGAAATCAAGGACAACCTCGAACGCGAAGCGAAGCGCCGCACCCAGTCGATCGTCAAGAACCAGGTGATGGACGCGCTCCTGAAGATCGCCGAACTCGACGTGCCGAACGCGCTCGTCGAGCAGGATCAGGAACGCCTCGTCGAAATGGCGCGCGCCGACCTCGCGCAGCGTGGCGTGCCCAACGCCAAGGACGCACCGATCCCGGCCGAAATGTTCAAGGAACAAGCCGAGCGCCGCGTGAAGCTCGGCCTCGTGCTCGCCGAACTCGTGAAGGCCAACGGCCTCGAGGCGAAGCCGGAGCAGATCCGTGCTGAAGTCGACGAATTCGCGAAAAGCTATGAGGACCCGAAGGAGGTCGTGCGCTGGTATTATTCCAACCAGCAGCGTCTGGCCGAAATGGAAGCCTATGTCGTCGAATCGAACGTCGTCGACTTCGTGCTCGGCAAGGCCAAGGTGACGGACAAGCAAGTTAGCTTCGAAGAACTGGCAAGCGCGACGGCGCAGGCTTAAATCTGCCCGCTACGGCGTGCCGGCTGTCGGAGCGACCGACGGCCAGCACGCCGTTTTTGCATCCGCAGGTTTTAGCCATGCTGTCCGTGTGGTTGATTTAGCCGGGGTCCGTCGCCATACGGGTATATAGAAGAACTTTTCCAGACAAGGATGCATCGCATGACCATTCGCGCTCAATCGCTGGATACGTTGACCTCCCACTCGTCGCGGGACTTCGACCCGCAGGCGCTCGGCCTCGTGCCGATCGTCGTCGAAACGAGCGGCCGCGGCGAACGTTCCTACGACATCTACTCGCGCCTGCTCAAGGAGCGCGTGGTGTTCATGGTCGGCGAAGTGAACGACCAGACGGCCAACCTCGTGGTCGCCCAGCTGCTGTTCCTGGAAAGCGAAAATCCGGACAAGGACATCAGCCTGTACATCAACAGCCCGGGCGGCTCGGTGTCGGCCGGCATGGCGATCTACGACACGATGCAGTTCGTCAAGCCGGACGTTTCGACCCTTTGCATGGGCCTCGCGGCCAGCATGGGCGCGTTCCTGCTGGCGTCGGGCGCCAAGGGCAAGCGTTTCGCGCTGCCGAACTCGCGCGTGATGATTCACCAGCCGCTCGGCGGCGCGCGCGGCCAGGCTTCGGACATCGAAATCCAGGCTCGCGAAATCCTGTACCTGAAGGAGCGCCTGAACCAGTTGCTCGCGCACCATACCGGTCAGCCGGTCGAGCGCATTGCGCGCGACACGGATCGCGACAACTTCATGTCGGGTGACGACGCCCAGGCCTACGGTCTCGTCGATCAGGTCCTGCACAAGCGTCCTTGATCTGCGCGAGCGGTTTTGCGCGTCCGACCCTGCGAAGGGCGCGCAAGCCGTGACAACGGCACGTAAAGGAACAGCTCGGCCCCCGTACAAAAGGGGATAGCCGACGCCGCGCAGACCTTGTGAAATAATCGGCAAACGCGCTTCGCGGCCTGCGGCCCCCAACGCCGTCACAGCAAGCGGTTCACGCACCCTCCGGCCTCGCCGGGGGAAACGGCGTATCATGTAACAGAGTGTCCGGAGGCTCATTTATCCATGGCGGACAAGAAAGGTTCTAACAGCGAGAAGCTGTTGTATTGCTCGTTCTGCGGCAAGAGCCAGCATGAGGTGAAAAAGCTCATCGCTGGTCCGTCGGTATTCATCTGCGATGAATGCATCGACTTGTGCAACGAGATCATTCGCGACGAAGCCGCCGGTGCCGGCGTCGACGCGGCGCTGTCGCGCTCGGACCTGCCGAGCCCGCAGGAGATCCGCGACATCCTCGACCAGTACGTGATCGGGCAGGAGCGCGCGAAGAAGATTCTCGCAGTGGCGGTGTACAACCACTACAAGCGTCTGAAGCATCTCGACAAGAAAGACGACGTCGAACTCTCCAAGAGCAACATCCTGCTGATCGGGCCCACGGGTTCGGGCAAGACGCTGCTCGCGCAGACGCTCGCGCGCCTTCTGAACGTCCCGTTCGTGATCGCCGACGCCACCACGCTGACCGAAGCCGGTTATGTGGGCGAAGACGTCGAGAACATCATTCAGAAGCTGCTGCAGAACTGCAATTACGAGGTCGACAAGGCCCAGCGCGGCATCGTCTATATCGACGAAATCGACAAGATCAGCCGCAAGTCGGACAACCCGTCGATCACGCGCGACGTGTCCGGCGAGGGCGTGCAGCAGGCGCTGCTCAAACTCGTCGAGGGCACGATGGCTTCGGTGCCGCCGCAGGGCGGCCGCAAGCATCCGAACCAGGATTTCATCCAGGTCGACACGACCAATATCCTGTTCATTTGCGGCGGCGCGTTCGACGGTCTGGAAAAGGTCATCACCGACCGTACGGAAAAGACCGGCATTGGCTTCGGCGCGAGCGTGAAGAGCAAGCAGGAGCGCGACACAGGCGAAGTGCTGCGCGAAACGGAACCGGAAGACCTGATCAAGTTCGGCCTGATTCCCGAACTGATCGGCCGTCTGCCCGTGGTCGCCACGCTCGGCAAGCTCGACGAAGCCGCGCTCATGAAGATTCTGGTCGAGCCGAAGAATGCGCTCGTCAAGCAGTATCACAAGCTCTTCAACATGGAGCGCGTGGAGCTGGAAATTCGCCCGGCTGCGCTGCAGGCCGTCGCCCGCAAGGCGATCCGCCGCAAGACGGGGGCTCGTGGCCTGCGCTCGATCCTGGAACAGGCATTGCTCGACGTGATGTACGAGCTGCCGGCCATGAAGGGCGTGAGCAAGGTCATCATCGACGACAACGTGATCGACGGCGACGGCAAACCGCTGCTGATCTACGAAGACGCTCCGAAGGTTGCAGGGTCGAACTGATGGTGGTGATCGGCTAAAGAGTTCCGGAAAAGGGCCGTTCATACAATGGGATGAACGGCTTTTTCGTTTAATCTTGTGGTCGATGGCGCACTATTTTGGAGTCACTGAACTTTTCCCACACGCGCGAGGCTTGCAATCGGTATCTCAGGCCTCAATTACCGAACAATTGATTCCACTCATGGGGAAATGAAATGTCAGGAACCCAACTCCTCCCGCCGGAACGCACCACGCTCCCGCTGCTGCCGCTGCGAGACGTCGTCGTCTTCCCGCATATGGTGATTCCCCTTTTCGTGGGCCGACCGAAATCGATCAAGGCCCTCGAAGCGGCTATGGAAGGCGGCAAGCACATCATGCTCGTCGCGCAGAAGACCGCCGCGAAGGATGAGCCGACCGAAAAAGACATGTATGAAGTAGGGTGTGTCGCCAACATCCTGCAAATGCTCAAGCTGCCCGACGGCACCGTGAAGGTGCTCGTGGAAGGCCTGCAGCGCGCGAAGACGCTTTCCATCGAAGAGCAGGAAACGCAGTTCTCGTGCGAAGTGATGCCGCTCGAACCGGACCACGCCGACAGCGCAGAAACCGAAGCGCTGCGCCGCGCGATCGTCTCGCAGTTCGACCAGTACGTGAAGCTCAACAAGAAGATCCCGCCGGAGATCCTGACGTCGCTGTCGGGCATCGACGAGGCCGGTCGTCTTGCTGACACCATCGCCGCGCATTTGCCGCTCAAGCTCGACCAGAAGCAGCACATCCTCGAGATGTTCCCGGTCGTGGAGCGTCTGGAACACCTGCTCGCGCAACTCGAAGCCGAAATCGACATTCTCCAGGTGGAGAAGCGCATTCGCGGCCGCGTGAAGCGCCAGATGGAAAAGAGCCAGCGCGAGTACTACCTGAACGAGCAGGTCAAGGCCATCCAGAAGGAACTGGGCGAAGGCGAAGAGGGTGCGGATCTCGAAGAACTCGAGAAGCGCATCACGGCTGCGCGCATGCCCAAGGAAGCCAAGAAGAAGGCCGACGCCGAGCTCAAGAAGCTCAAGCTGATGTCGCCGATGTCGGCGGAAGCGACCGTCGTGCGCAACTACATCGACACGCTGATCGGCCTGCCGTGGCGCAAGAAGAGCAAGGTCAACAACGACCTCTCGAATGCAGAAGCCGTGCTCGACGAAGACCACTTCGGTCTCGAGAAGGTGAAGGAACGCATTCTCGAGTATCTCGCGGTGCAACAGCGCGTGGACAAGGTCAAGGCGCCGATCCTGTGCCTCGTCGGGCCTCCGGGCGTCGGCAAGACCTCGCTCGGGCAGTCGATTGCGCGCGCAACGAACCGCAAGTTCGTGCGCATGGCGCTGGGCGGCGTGCGTGACGAAGCCGAGATTCGCGGTCACCGTCGTACGTACATCGGTTCGATGCCGGGCAAGATCCTGCAAAGCCTGACCAAGGTCGGCGTGCGCAATCCGCTCTTCCTGCTCGACGAAGTCGACAAGATGGGCATGGATTTCCGCGGCGATCCGTCGTCGGCGTTGCTTGAAGTGCTCGATCCGGAACAGAACCACACGTTCGCCGATCACTACATCGAAGTCGATTTCGACCTCTCCGATGTGATGTTCGTCGCCACGTCGAACTCGCTGAACATCCCGCCGCCGCTGCTGGACCGGATGGAAGTCATCCGTCTGTCCGGTTACACGGAAGACGAGAAGGTCAGCATCGCCCAGCGTTATCTCCTGCCGAAGCAGAAGAAGAACAACGGGCTGAAGCCGGGCGAGATCGAGGTGACCGAAGGCGCGATCCGCGACATCATTCGCTACTACACGCGTGAAGCGGGTGTGCGTTCGCTCGAGCGCGAAGTGTCGAAGATCTGCCGCAAGGTCGTGAAGATGCTGCTGCTGAAGAAGGCCGACAAGGCCGTCACGGTGGACAGCGCCAATCTCGACACCTTCCTCGGCGTGCGCAAGTACGACTTCGGTCTGGCCGCGAAGGAAAACCAGATCGGTCAGGTCACGGGTCTTGCGTGGACGGAAGTCGGCGGCGATCTGCTGACGATCGAAGCGGCGGTCATGCCCGGCAAGGGCAACGTGATCCGCACGGGTTCGCTCGGCGACGTCATGAAGGAATCGGTCGAAGCGGCACGCTCGGTGGTGCGTTCGCGTTCGCGTCGTCTCGGTATCAAGGACGAGGCGTTCGAGAAGCAGGACATCCACATCCACGTGCCGGAAGGCGCGACGCCGAAGGACGGACCGTCCGCAGGCGGTGCGATGACGACGGCGCTCGTGTCGGTGCTCACGGGCATTCCGGTGCGTGCCGACGTGGCGATGACGGGCGAGATCACGCTGCGCGGCGAAGTGCTGCCGATCGGCGGGCTGAAGGAGAAGCTGCTCGCGGCGCATCGCGGTGGCATCAAGCTCGTGCTGATCCCGGAAGAGAACGTCAAGGATCTCACCGAGATTCCGGACAACGTGAAGAACTCGATCGAAATCGTGCCGGTCCGCTGGATCGACAAGGTGCTCGAACTCGCGCTCGAACGTGTGCCGCAGCCGCTGCCGGAAGAAGAAGTGAAGGCCGAGGACGCCAAAGCGCCCGTGGCCGAATCGAAGGACGCCGGCGCGACGGAAGTCGTCAAGCACTAAGCCTTCGGTACACCTTCAGTACGCCTTCGACAAGCCGCGCTCTGCGCGGCGCGTTGGACCCCAAAAAAGCCCGCGGCATGGTCCGCGGGCTTTTTGCTTGCGTCGCGATTCTTGACGTTGTGATGACAACCAGCGCTTTTTTCGGCCTTTTCCCACTTGTTCGAAGACTCCCTCGAAAAATCCCTCGAATCCCGCGCCAAATCAGGCTCAACCCCGCTTGACACGGCATTTGCGGCCCCGTTAAATGAGCGGGCCCCGCGCTATGCCGGGGACGTCTATCCAATAAGTTGACCTTCTTTCTTACGTTTACCCAAACACATTCTCGGGGGCTGGAATGAATAAAACGGAACTGATTGACCATATTGCGCAACAAGCCGACATTTCGAAGGCGGCTGCGGGGCGCGCACTCGACGCCGTGATCGGCGGCGTCAAAGGCACGCTCAAGAAGGGCGGCTCGGTCACGCTCGTCGGCTTCGGCACGTTCGCCGTCGGCAAGCGTACGGCGCGCACGGGCCGCAATCCGCGGACTGGCGACGCGATCAAGATCAAGGCGGCGAAGGTGCCCAAATTTAGGCCTGGCAAAGCGCTGAAGGATGCGCTAAACTAGCGGGCTCGCTACCTGATGGGTAGCGCAGCAGAAGTCGCACTACAGGAAGCAGCGCAGGAAAGCATGAAGCTGGGTGCTTAGCTCAGTTGGTAGAGCGGCGCCCTTACAAGGCGTAGGTCGGGAGTTCGAGCCTCTCAGCACCCACCAGTTTCGTGATCCGCTGATGTCCAAGGTAGTCTGAAAAAGCTGCCTGCAGTCCCTGAAACCCGCGTCGCTATTGGCTTCGCGGGTTTTTTGTTGCCGCTACGCAGTCCAGAAACGTCCACGGTCGGCTGTTAGAACCCGCACTTCTATCGTTGTATTTTCCCGTGTATGTTGTATCCGATGTCCAATTCAGACGCGGGATACAACGATGGCCCGATCTCCTCTCCATAAGCTCACCCGGCTAGAAATTGTCAACGCAAGGCCGGCGATCAAACCCTACACCCTGTCGGACGGCGGGCGCCTCTACGTGCTGGTCAAGCCCGAAGGTGCCAAGCTGTGGCGCTGGAACTATGATTTCGCTGGAAAAACCAGGACGATGGCTTTCGGTAGCTGGCCGGAAGTCTCGGAGAAGGAGGCACGCGCCGCTCATGCAGCCGCGCGGGAGCAGTTGCGTCAGGGCATCGATCCCATGCAAAAGCGGCGCGAAGACAAGCGTCGTGCAAGATTCAGCGCGAACGCCACCTTCGAAGCTGTCGCCAAGGCGTGGATCGCCGAGCAGAAAGCGCACTGGTCCGCCAACTATCTCGACAAGATAGAACGGCGGCTCGCGAAGAACGTCTACCCCTGGCTTGGCAAGCGGCCGATCGCCGAGATCACCACGCCGGAATATGTGGAGCAGGTCATTCGTCGCGCGCGCGATCGTGGCGTACTCGACACTGCAAGAAGAGTGAGAGAAACTTGCAATTGCGTCTTCCGGCATGCGGTCGAGAATGGCCTCATCAAATCATCCGAAAATCCCGCGATCGATCCCAAGGTGGGCGGCGTGAGAACGCCGCCGGTGCAGCATTACGCAGCTATCACGGACCCCGGGGCGCTGGGTCAGTTGATGCGGGCGATCAGATCGTACAAGGGAACACCGATTGTTCGGGCCGCGTTGCAGTTCGTGCCGCTGGTCTTTCAGAGGCCGGGCCAGATAAGAACCGCGCGATGGGAACAGTTCGACCTCGATAAGGCACTCTGGACCTGTCCGGCGGCGATGATGAAGGGAAAGCTGGCGCGCAAGAAGGACGGGCCGCCTCACCGCGTGCCCCTGTCGCGCCAGGCCGTGGCAATACTCCGCGATCTGTATCCGTTGACTGGCCCGGAAGGTTATGTGTTTCCGAGCCGGAAGGCGGGCCTGCCGATGTCGGATGGTACGATCAACGCGGCTCTGCGGACTATCGGCTATTCGGGGCACGAGATGACCGGGCATGGATTTCGCGCCACTGGCCGTACTCTGATTCGGGAGCGCTTGGGTTACGAAAGGGAAGTCGTTGAACGACATCTTGCCCACGGCAGCGACGAGGAACTCGGAGACGCATACGACCGGGCGCAGTTCTTCGACCAGCGGCGACGGATGATCCAGAGCTGGGCCGACTACCTTGATCGGCTGGCGAGCGACAAAAGCGAAGCCGACCTCGCTTCGGCGCATATTCCGGCTCAGGAAAGGGCGCCGTTCGTGGAGGGAGCGACGACGAGTGCAGAACTGGCATCCTCATCTGCACAATGAGTTTGCCGCAGATAGGCAGAAAAGCGGCTCAAGGGATGCATTTCGCGGGAGGACGCATTCAATCGAACGCGTGCCCCTTCGCGGCGGTATCAGTTGCCTACGATCGCGTTCAAACGCGTCTGTGCTGGGGCGAAATTATAGAATTCGAATGATTGATGGCGCGACGGAAGCTATCAATCAAAAGATATAATGATGGAGAACTAACTAATTAATAATCGGATTCTAGGCCTTGCATCGTGCAGTATTGCTGGATACGAGTGGGAGTAATTCAGGATGGTCTGCAGGAGTCTGCAGACATCTGGACTTCCTCTCTTTTCCCTATGGAATCAGTGGTTTATTGCCCAGTGCGGTCTAAAGGGGACTGACAACAGCTGGGCGCTATCGACGGTATGTTTGACGGTATAGCATCTTGCTCTGCGGACGATCCAACGCGATACCGTCACGACGCGTGACGGTATCAGATGACGGTATCAGTTCACGGAGTATTGCATGCTTACCGACCTCGAATTGCGGGCGCTCAAGCCTGCCGGCAGGATCTACAAGGTGGCCGACCAGCGCGGCCTGTACGTTGCGGTTACGCTGTCGGGCGTGGCCAGCTTCCGGTTCGACTATCGGCTGAATGGCCGACGCGAGACGCTGGTCATTGGCCGCTATGATCCCAGGCTCCCCGCAAGGGGCATACGCGAGGAGCAGGAATTGGGCTTCGGCATGTCGCTCAGTCTTGCTGAAGCGAGGCTGCTTCTCGAACGGGCCCGCCGGATAGTCGAGCAGGGCATCAGTCCATCCCGGGCCAAGGTCGAGAAGCGCGTTGAAGTCGCCGAGGCGCTAACGTTCGGCAAGTGGGCCGAGAAGTATTTTGCTGAAGCGAGCCTCGCAGAGTCGACCCGTGCAATGCGGAAGTCCGTCTACGACAGGAACCTCGCGACCGAGTTTGGTAGGCTGAAGCTCGAAGAGATCACGCCGTCACGCCTGATGGCCAGGTGCGAGAACATCAAGGAACGTGGAGCCGCCGCCTCCGCCGTGCAGGCGCGCGAGATCGTGCTGCAGGTCTACCGTTTCGTGCAGGCGAGGGGGCTGAAGGTGGACAATCCGGCAGAGGCCATTCGGCCTGCTGCCATCGCTACATTCAAGCCTCGCGACCGGGCGCTGACGCCCACTGAAATCCACGTGTTCTTCAAGGCGCTGGAGCGGACGCCTACGTTGCCTACGCTGCGTCTGGCGGTCAAGTTCATGCTGCTGACAATGGTACGAAAGTCAGAATTCATCCTTGGCACATGGGATGAGGTGAACTTCAATACGGCAGTCTGGACGATTCCGAAAGAGCGGATGAAGGCTGGGCGCGCTCACAACGTCTATCTGAGCCAGCAGGCTCTGGACATCCTGATCACCTTCAAGACGTGCTTCGGCGCAAGCTCGTACCTGCATCCCGGTCGTTACGAGACGGAGCTGCCGATAAGTGCCGCCACCCTGAATCGCGTGATCGACGCCGCCGTCAAGCTGATTCGCGAGAGCGGGGCGGAGGACTTCGAATCTTTCTCGGTACATGACCTGCGGAGAACGGCCAGCACGCATCTGCATGAAGCCGGATTCAACAGCGACTGGATAGAAAAATGTCTGGCGCACGAGCAGCGTGGCGTGCGCGCGGTGTACAACAAGGCCGAATATGCCGACCAGAGGCGGTCGATGCTACAGGCGTGGGCGGATTTGCTTGAGGGATGGATCAGAACAGATCCAGCGGCGGATAGTGCTGCTCAAGTACAATCCGCCTCACGTGGTTTGAGTCTGACCGCGTAGAGGCGTCGGTGTGTGTCGAGGCGCGCTTGGCGGTGACTCAGCTGAAACCAGCGGAGACAAGATTGTCGGTCGCGCAATGATTGGGAGGAGTGCAGGGCGAGTACATTTCTCGACCTCGAACTATTCGATGTACTCGGAAACGTGCTCGTTTGCTCCCGGATTGCCTTGTTCCACTATGGACGGTAACGGACCAAACGCTCTGCGTGTTCTGCTGCTCGATCATTTCGTTCGGATTCCTTTGTATATATCTGGGCAATCGCTCGATTCCCACGAGAGGACTCACATTTCACGCTTAGATGTATTAGCCGGGACTCGATCTGACGGCTAGGTCCGACGCCGGGATGCCAAGTAGCCGCCTATGGCGGCTTTCACTCGGCTTCTGCACGCGCCTGTACCTACCGGCGGACGGAGCAGGGCAGGAGGCAAACCGAATTCCTCCAAGGTAGTCCAAGTTTTCGTCCGAACCCCCACTGCACGAAAGGTACGAATACCTTAAATGAGCTCTCCGATTCCCAAGCTCGGCTGACACAGCGGGTCGTTCGCCACGGCATATAACGGTTCTGGGGACTTTCGACGCAGAGATTCGGCCGCTGCGGATTTGCGAAGCAGCGAATTCTTTTATGCGACGCCGCAGCATGCTCTTCCCTCCTGGTCCGTTCAAGTTGGAAGGTCGTGGGCTCCGGTCACGTCATTGGCCATGTGTACCGCGCGCAAATTGGTGTGAGCTTAGCCGCTGTCACCCAGAGCTTTACGCTCGCATTCGCGGCTACTTCGATGAAGCTGCCACCATATGACGCCGGCATCTCCAAGTACACTTCAACTTACCCGCAGGCGACCTGTGAACGACACAGCCACAGGCCCGGTCAAGAGAGTAGTCTCGTCGGAAAGTACCTCAACCGCCAGTTCGCCGCCAGGCATCTGAAGCGAAAAATAATTCGACTCCGATAGCCCCAGTCGGCGCGCAGCTAACGCCGCGGCACAGGCACCACTTCCACACGCTTGGGTGAGTATACCTGGCCGCTCCCAAACAGCCAGCTTGATACGTTCCCGTGACAGAAGTTGAGCGACGCCGACGTTCGCGCCCTCCGGGACCATCACATGCCTCTGCAATGCGGGCGCGTAGAGCGGAATGTCTACTTCGTCGAAGTCGCCGACGAAGCATACCAAATGGGGATTACCCATGTTCACGGCTACCGGCCCCTTCAAAGGGCCGGATTCGATTGGCAATTGCAACCCATCATTGGCGCGGGACAAGGGTATTTCCTGCCAGCCCCAGCGTGGACGCGGCACCTTTAGCGACACTTGATTATGGCCTTTGAACGAGGCTTCTATAATGCCCCCAAGTGTCTCTACCACGACGCTAGCAGCACCGGATTCCGCCAAGAGCAAGCGCGCGGCACAACGTGTGGCATTCAGGCATGTCTGCGCCTCCATCCCGTCCACATTGTAAATGCGCAAGAACGCATCTGCGCTCGTCGAAGATGTTTGTTCCACGACCAGTAACTGATCGGCACCAACTCCCCGATGGCGATCGCAAATACCTGCGATCAATTCGCGATCGGGTTTAAACGATTCGGTTCGTCCGTCCACCAGAACGAAGTCATTTCCCAGACCATGCACTTTGATGAAGCGTCTGTCTTCTTGGGAATGGAAAAGCGTGAAGAGATCTTTAGTCATTTCGTGACTCTATCTTAAGTTCCCGTGCGACGATGGCACGCCGTTGCGCGTCATGTTCGCGCTGGACTGCTGCGACCGGGAAGCGATCAGCTGGGCGGCGACCACCGACGGCCATAGGGGTGATGTAATGGGCGAGGCGACGTTGGCCGCCGTCCAACTGTGCTTCGGCACCTCGCAGGCTACTCGGCCCATCGAATGGCTCTTGGACAACGGCTCGGGCTACATCGACCACCGCGCACGCAGCTTCGCTCGCGAGCTGGGACTTGAGCCGCTGACCACGCCGGTCCGTTCGCCGCAGAGTAATGGCATGGCCGAATCGTTCGTGAAGACGATGAAGCATAATTACGTCGCCTATATGGACAAGCCCGATTCAACAACGGCGCTCTCGCGTCTGGCTATCGCGTTTGAAAATTTGAACACTACAATGAGCGCCGCCCGCATAAAGCCGTGAAATACCGCTCGCCGCTCAAGTTCAGGCGCCTTGCACTGCCATCATCCTAACGGTTTCCGCGTGTCCTGAGTTACAGGGGACAACTCCACCGACTATTGCTGGAGCACGCGGAACGGATATTCAGTCGTGGCGCGGATGCCAGTCTTCAGGCGCTCAATCTGGTTGAATATCACGTCCAGACAATTGATTTGTCTGCGCCTGACTGGTCGGGTTCGACGCAGTTGTTCTGGCTCGATGTTCGGCCGCGTTAAGGACGATATCCATTGCGAGGAATGTGTGAGTGGATCATTGAGGAAACGAGATCAGTGTACGAGAGACCACTTGCGGATGCCATCGTCGCGAAAATTCCTTGACGTGACATCCCAGGGAGCGTGTTGATCTCTAGGAACCAAGGGTCTCCCGATTGATCCACAAGGAAATCAGCCCGGGCAAAGCCTGAACACGGAATTGCCTCGAACGCACGCCGCGCCGCGCTCTCCATATATGATTTAGCCGCGTTTGGTATCGGAGCGGGGCATTCGTGCCGATGAAGTGCACTATTACACTTCACCTCGTAATCGTAGAATTCTGCCTCATGAAACGTCGCAAGCATTGGTAGGCAGATTAGCTGCGTCTCAACGGTGAGAAGACCAACTGAGACATCGGTACCGACGATGCGTCGACAGACGATGTAGTCGTCTGTCGACCGCAATCCTCGGATATGAGCCTCCAACGCATCACGACCATCTATCGAAGTAGCACCAAGGCTTGAGCCGCCTGATGACGGTTTCACAAAGAGCTGATTGCCAAGCTGCGTCACAATTCGCGCTGCCTCTTCGTCTGCGCGGGCTTGGAGCGACAAGTGGGTCCACGGTGGGCAGCGGATATGAAGGGCATCCGCAATCCGAAGGCATGCCGGCTTGTACATACAGATGGCGCTGGCGGTTACGCCTGATCCGAGATAATGGATCGATTGCAAATCAAGCACGCTTTGCAGTCTGCCATCTTCGCCGAACCAGCCGTGTGTTGTAGGGAATACGATTGCATCTTTTGGTAATGTAATTAGGTCGTCTATGGATTGAAAATCTACGACTGAAATATTGTGTCCGAGCTCTGCCACTGCACTGGCTACCGTATCGCCAGAGACGAGTGCTCCCTCGCGCTCTGGCCCAATACCGCCTGTGACGACTACAATATCGCGCTTTGACATACCGTACCTCTCAAAAGGTTGCGATTCGCCACGGATGCCTGAAGGCGTCGCGGCGACCAGTCTGAAAAAAAACATCTTGCTGAATTGTGCAAATGCTTGCGCTGTTCCATTTTTTCGATGCAACTCATTGTGATCTGCATGCCTTATATAAATGTTGTCCCGAAGGTGCGCCATCATTCTCTCCTGGGAAATGCGGTGCGAAGTTTCAGGATCTAACGTGTTGAGCGTTGGAACTTCGTCTCAACGTGATGTGAACCTAGTCGACTATCTGGCTCGCAATCAATATGCTTGGCGTCCTTAACTAAGGTGGAACCAAAGCCGTCTCCTCGATTTTCGCTTCTACGCCGTTCTGCTCGCGAGCGTACGCACGCGTGAGGTCGTAGGCCGCCTGAGTCAGGAGGAACAACCGCTCGGCGCGCTCGCGACCGCGATACTTCGCCTGACGAATCCGGCCGACCGTGTTGCCCCATCCGAAGACCTGCTCGATGAGTCAGCTGCGCGTTCACCGCCAGACCATGCCGAGTATCCGTGAGCAGATGGCCGATGTAGCAAAGCAGCGCACCGGTGCGCCGGCTCTTGCGAAACAAGTTCGCCCGGCTGTCCGTGCTCGATTCCCGCTCTCGTTCACGCGCACCGCCATCAAGCTGCGCGTACAAAAGCGTCACCGATGAATGTGGGTCGCTCGAAGCAAGTGAGCAATCGGCGAAAATTTGGAAAGCTCGATATGGTTCGCTCTGCGTCATAGCGTGTGTTGCGTGGTCCGGCTCAATGAGGATGAGCGTGCCGACTTCTGGGTATCATTCATGCCGTCACGAGACTTGCAGAGAAATGCTGATGTGCCACTGACCATGCAGATCCGGCCACATAGCTCCCGGGTGCCCCAAGTTCGCACAGGAAGGGAAATAACTCGTTGCTTATAGCCTCACTGGATTCGAAAGGTAATAACGACGCAACGTTGTCTATAGCAACGACGTCGACGCCACCGATTTCTTTACCACATCTTTGAATTGGTTCGATAAAATTGGTTGACTCGTGATAAATTCGTATCGGGTTGTATGGGCTAGCCGCGTCGCAACTTACGTCGCCGATCATGGAAAGCCGATGTGGTGACTCAAGCATTGTTTCGTCAAGTAGTAATGACGTGGTTTCGTCTGAACGGATGCAGTTAAATAGCAAATCAAAGTCCAATAACTCATTTCGAGGTTTGGATGCCGTCTCGACTCTTCCCCAACACTCGTGACGTATTTCGAGAAAATTCAGTAAGTGCTTGACTCCTGAACCAGTCGCTCCTCCCGCCCCGAGTATGAGAATCCTCATACTTCTTATGCTCTCTATCCCCTTTCGCAGATTCTCCACGAGTTCTTCGAAATCATTGAAAAAGAGCTTCGCAAGATCCGCTTTTGCTGCGCCATCTAGTTTTCTCTCCATAAGCTCAAGCGTTACAGCCGCACCGCACACCCCTGCCCAGAAGCTTACTCCCCGACTGACGAGCTCAACCCCACGAAAGTCTCGCAGATACTCGAGATCAAGTAGAGTACCTCCGCCTCTTCGGAACCGGGCAAGCACCTCAGTCGCACCCGTCTGCTTCTTGAAAACATGACCGAAATAAATGTGCGTGTGGCGAATTTCAGTGAAATCTCTCCTTAGCTCTTTCAATCCTAGGATGTAAGCGTCCAACGGCGCGTGCTGCCATGAGTGTGGCGCGACGATTTCGCAACCGACTTTTTCATATTGATCATCTGCGAAACACCGCATATTCGAACGTTCAACGGTCACTCTAACCCCCCTCTTGATCAAAAAAGCTGCGTTGGTTGGCGTAAGTGGCGTTCGCCGCTCAAATGGCTTGGATTCCGATCGGAGCCAGATGTTTTTCATTGACCTATCTCCAGTTGGTACGGAACGAGCGCAGTCCAGAGTGGCGGAATTGCTTGATACAGATGCCGAAGACTGCCTTCGTGTAACGAATTGACACAGAGATCGACGCAAGTTCCACGCCAGCTTCCGCTAACGGATCGGATTACGCTCGACGACATCTGCTCTCAAAGGCGATACGGCTCCTTTCAGTTGCAGCTTGCGCGGACATATATGGCGCCTTCTGAGGCCCGTATTCCGGTCGGGCGTCGAACCGATCGATAACACCTTCAAGTCGCAAATGCGACAACTGAGACAGGGTGTGTTAATAGATCCACAGATTTCCAAAGCAATTAGTAACGGCAGACTGTCTGGCTTC
Organism: Paraburkholderia sp. BR14312; assembly: GCF_040948675.1. Taxonomy (NCBI): domain Bacteria; kingdom Pseudomonadati; phylum Pseudomonadota; class Betaproteobacteria; order Burkholderiales; family Burkholderiaceae; genus Paraburkholderia; species Paraburkholderia sp. BR14312. The sequence goes on along the minus strand of NZ_JBFPKI010000007.1, from coordinate 148,690 downwards.
AACTACAACCGCCGCCGGCGCATTGACTCAAGATTTTTGTTACCGAGCTAGGCTCGTTGGCTCAAGTATTTTGCTACCTGTCAGACGGCTGACGGGGACGACTTATGACGAGGCGGCTCAGCATGACAACAAGAAGTGAATTGACCGAAGCAGTCGGCGAGCGGTATCGCCGTTCTGACCGGACGGAAAAACGACAGATCCTGGCCGAATTCATTGAATTGATGGGCTATCGTGCGTATTTCGGCGAAGCCGAACACGCGTTTCGGTTGAAGTCGAACAGGGTTTCGGGAGGAAGGTGAACAGCCGTTTCGCTCGAAGTCGAACAGTCCCGGGGAATTCCGGAATCGGTGTTCGGCGCTCCGAAACGCGTGTTCATCTTCCCGAAATCGGTGTTCAGCTTGCCGAAACGGCTGTTCACTCCGCCGAAATGCGTGTTCGGTGGACCGAAACGAAAGGCGCGGTTTCGGTTGGCGGTACTGCGGATGGCTCAATCGGCCGGCGGTTAAGGTGGCTCCTTTTGGGAGAACCCGACGATGCCGGCTCACCGGACGACCATGCGCAAAATCAAGGATGTGCTTCGCCTCAAATGGACCTGTAATCTGTCTCACCGGCAGGCGAGCGGCGCGCTCGGCGTCGGGCTCGGTACCATTACCCAATATTTGCAGCTTGCCGCTTCGGCCGGCCTGGACTGGGCGAAGATCGAGCCGCTGTCCGAGGCAGAGCTGGAGCAGTTGCTCGTCAACGGCGCCGTTCCGACGTCGGCCGCAGGCAAGCGCATGGAGCCTGACTGCGCCTGGATTCATCGGGAGTTGCGCCGCAAAGGGTGACGTTGCAACTGCTGTGGGAAGAGTACGTCGGCGCGAACCCCGGCCAGAAGACCTTGCGCTACACGCAGTTCTGTCAGCGATACAAGGACTGGGCCCAGACGTTGAAGCGGTCGATGCCCCAGCAACATTACGCCGGCGAGAAATTGTTCGCCGACTACGCCGGGCAAACGGTGCCGATTCTCGATCGCACCGGCGGCATTGCGTTCAAGGCGCACATCTTCGTCGCCGTGCTCGGCGCATCGAATTACACGTATGCGTGCGCCACGCGTTCGGAAGCGACACCCGACTGGATCGGCGGCCTCATTGACGCGATGGAGTTCGACCACGCGTGCCACGATCTCTTTCAGGACGCAGCGCAAGATGCGCTTGCGCACTTCGTTGCCCGCAGAAGGATGAGACCACACGCGCGGCAAGTCCGTGCCCAATGCCATCAGTTCTTCACGCTGCCGTGGCGTCAGGCTCGAATCAGCTTGGCTCTGTAGCGCCTCGATTTCTGCCTCGCGCTGGGCGACCTCGGTGAGCCGTTCGTTCCAGCGCCGCTCGAGCTCGGCGGCTACCAGTCGATTACCAGGGTCAATGGCATCGAACTGTCGCTGCGCGCGAGCTGCCTCGAAGCGGGTTTGTTCCAACGTGAGTTCGAGCTGTCGCCGCTTTGCGTGTTCATCGTCGGCCCGTTGCTCAATAGCGCGCAACGCTGCCTGTACCCCGAGTGGACGTAGCACGCTCAGGACTTCACGGGAGACCGACTCGTCCACGCGTAGCGCGCCGAATGAGATGCAGCCATGTTCCATTCCGTGGTTGATCGCAGCGCCCCTGCAGTGATAGCGGGCCGTGTTGCCGTCGCGGCCGCTATAGGCCACGTGCAGCTTGCGGCCGCAGTGCGCGCATCGAAGCAACCCTGCCAGCAAGGCCTCGCCGCGACGCACGCGCCGCGGGCCATAATGCCGCGCATGTTGGTGTTGTCGGCGATCACGCGTTGGTTGTGCTCGTAGGTATGCCAGTCAATATAGCCTTCGTGGTGGTCCTGTATCAAGACCTGCCAGTGCTCCTGAGGACGACGATGGCCGCGCACGATGCACTTGCGGCCGGCTTCTATCCGCACTCGCGTTTCGGTTCGACCGAACGCGTAAGCACCGGCATAGACGGGATTAGTGAGGATCTTGAGCACCGTGTTATAGACCGGCAGCCGCCAGACCACGCGGCGCCGGCCCTCCTCGTAGACCACCGCGGGCAGTTCGACGTGCTCTTGCCGAAACCACAGCAGCGCTTGGCGCACGCTCCCACCCAGGGCGAATCGGCTAAACACTATCGAGATCGCCTGGCGGATACGCAGATCGGGGTCCAGTTCGATCCGGTCTCCCTCGCTGCGCACGTAGCCCATAGCAACCGTCGTGTGAAGGTCACCTCGCGCGGCCTTGAGCTTGAGGGCCTCGACGGACCGCTGGCGCAGAAGGGATAACTCCATCTCCGACATCGTGCCCTTCATGCCTAGCAGCAGCCGGTCGTTGACGCTGCGCGGATCGTAGACGCCGTCCTCATCCACGATGACGCTATCCACGAGCGCGCAGAATTCCAGAAGCGTGTGCCAGTCGCGGCCGTTGCGCGCCAACCGTGACGCTTCGATGGAGACCACTGCGCCTACGTGCCCGCCGCAGATCGCTGCCAGCAGTCGCTCGAAACCTGGCCGTGCGACGCCTCCGGCGGACACGCCGAGATCGTCGTCGATGACCACGACTTCTGTCCAACCGAGTGCACGCGCTCGATCCGCCAAAGCGTATTGGCGTCGGCGACTCTCGTGGTTGTTGCGCAGTTGGTCGGCGGTAGACTGTCGTACGTATACATAAGCGCCGCGCGCCAAATGCTCAGGGCTGATCTTGCTCATCGTCATCCTCCAGTCGTTCGGGAACGTCTACCTGGCTTGCCACCTGCCATAGAAGCTGGCTCAGCAGTTCGACGAGCTCGTCGTGATGCTGTTGCAGGTTCGCCAGTGGCATCGACGCGGCTACGGCGTCGAACAAGTCGGTCTGCACGAGCGGGCGCGCTCGCGGCGGGATTCGCTTCATCGACGCCTCCGTGTGGTAGGGCAATAGTCGATGAAGATAAGACAGAGTCGAGTTCGCGCCGCAATGCCCGCAAACAACGCAATGGCAACCGCGGGGGCAAGTGCGTGGGAACGTCGCCGGCCGTCGGCAGCGTCATCCACTGTGGAAGATGCGTCCTCGTGCCGTCGGGCTGTCGGACGATAAAGAAGTCCTCCGTGCCGTGCTTGGATCGGCCAAGTACCTCGACCTCATGGCCCGCACGAGGATGGAACGGGTAGTTGATGCGAACCAGCTCTACCAGCTGTTCGCGGGCAGTATGTGACTGCTTCGACTGGCGCCGGAAAAACATGGATCGCCTGCGCCTTCGGCCAGCAGGCCTGCCGACAAGGCTTCTCCGTGCTGTACGTGCGCGTCGCGCGGCTGTTCGAGGAATTGAAGATCGCCCACGGCGACGGCAGCTTCACACGTCGGCTTGCACAGCTCGCAAAGATGGACGTCTTGTTGCTTGACGACTGGGGGCTGCAAGACGTCGACCAGGGCGCACGCAACGATCTGCTCGAAGTGCTCGACGACCGTGTTTCGCCGGTGAAGACCTGCCAATACGGGTTCTCCACCCATTGCCAGACCACTTCCTCGTCCGACAGATCGAACGCATGCTGGAGATACAACAAGCCAGCAATCAGCCTCGGTGAGGTGGCCGGTCGACCCTTGCGTGAGACGAAGCTCGCGCTCATCGCCGCATTCAATCCATCCCAGTTGATCAGATCGGCCAGACGCACCAGCGGATGTTTCACGTTGATCTGCTCGCGCAGAGGATGCCGGAACAAATCGCCTTCGCTCACCGCTGTCTTCGGACCCATCCAGACCTCGACAGAATTTGCAGGAAAGAACCGTTTTTACAGACCGAGCCACCGATCGATCCGTCGAGCCTGACGCGCTGGCGCAAGCGCCTGGGTGAAGCCGGAGTTGAGGAGTTGCTGGCCGAGACGATCGAAGCGGCAAAGCGCGCGGGCGTGATCAAGGCCTCAAGCGCAAAGCGTGTAATTGTCGACACGACGGTCATGCAAAAGGCGATCGCCCATCCAACCGATTCTCGCCTGCTCGAGCGGTGTCGCGAACATCTGGTGAAGGCTGCGGCACGGCATGGATTGAAGCTGCGGTAGAACTACAATCGCGAGGCGCCGCACCTCGCGCGTCAGATTGGCCGCTACGCGCATGCGAAGCAGTACAAGCGCATGAAGAAGGGTAAGCGATCCATTATCGCCGTCCCTCTGAGTGGTGGACAGGCGCGTTGATTTGTGGAGTGGATATGCTGCGAATCAGTTCCGGGGGGACGGCATCCGCCAAGGCACGAGCGCCTCGTAGTCGTCGGCGGTCTTTGCCAGAGGCAAGCGCTCGAACAGCCAGGCCAGGTAACGGTATGGATCGATACCGTTGGCCTTGCATGTTTCAACGAGACTAAAGAGATTTGCGCTGGCATGTGCCCCGGCAGCCGTATCTGCGAACAGGAAGCCCTTGCGTGCAACGACAAACGGGCGAATGGAATTTTCACAGAAATTGTTCGATGCCGGCCAGTCGCCGTTCTCGAGGTAACGCACAAGCTTCGGCCACTGCTCACGTAGATAGCTCAGTGCCCTGCCGAGCAGGCTCTGGGGCAGCACTCCCGGAGACTGCTCGATCATGAGATCCTTGATGACCTGGAGTACGCGGGCGCTATAGCGTTGCCGCAGGCGCTGACGCCGCCCTGCATTCCACGTTTTACTGCGTGCCTCGGCGGCAAACAACTTGCCAAACAGTTTGATGAAGCGTGTTGCGAGCAGATCTGGCGTACGTGCTGCCTTGGGAACATTTTCCTCTGCCTTGACGAAGTAACGTCTCGCGTGAACGAGGCAACCAAGGTGCACGAGCTTGTACCGCTCGGCGATACCGTTATAAGCCTCGTAGCCATCGGTCATCAGCGCAGCGCCTTCCTGCACGCCGGCGAACAGCTTGTCGGCCGGCTTTGCCCCACGACCCGGCGTATAGGCATAGCAACAGATCGGGATTCCAGTGCCTGTCATCTGACACCACAGGTAACTCTTCGTCTGTGGCTTGCGCCCTTTCTCCTTGAGCACCTGGAAGGTCGTCTCGACTGTGAGGATCACCGTTGCCTCAAGCAGCGCGTCGCGCATCAGGTTGATCACGGGCTGCGTTGCGAGGCCGACCTTGACCATGCTGGCAGCGATCGTGTTCGACGAGATATCGCCTCCGAAGCGGCGAAGCAGGCCAGCCTGGCGATACAACGGCATGCCAAACTGGAATTTTCCCGTCGCGATCCAGGCAAGCGCTGATTCGGTCAGTAGTCCTCGTGGGATGATGCGCGGCAGCGCCGGCGTGACCTTGATACCCAGATCACAGCACGGGCAGGCATACTTGACGCGCTGGTGCTGGATCACGCGCAACTGCTCGGGAATCACGTCGAGTTGTTCGCTGATTTCCACGCCGAACTCGACCAGTGCATGGCCGTCGTTGCTGCAGAAACGCTCGGCTTCCGGGAGCTCGTGCCGCCGGATCTCGCGGGGCAGACTGGGGTCAAGCGGCTTGCGGTGGCCGCGCTTTTTACGTATATGCGCACCGACCTTCGTTTCGAGTGTATCTTCCTGGGCGGGTGCCGCATTCGCGCCAAGCGCCTCAGCTTCGTTGAACAGCCCGAACTGTTCCGAGTCCCGTACTTCGCTCTTTGCGCCAAACAGCTCACGCCGGTAGGCACGCAGCCGTTCCTCGGCCAGGTCGCGCTCCGCGCTCACCAGACGCAGCATGCTGCGGGTTTCTTCGTGCTCGCGCTCAAGGGTGGCATACGCCTCGCGCATGGCGAGTAACGCATTGAGTTCCTCGGCAGAGATCGTGATCTGGGCGGGCATGCCAGATTAGACCACGCATGCCCTGCCCATGTTCAGCTCACGCGCAGATATTCCTCCCGTGGATGTCGGCGGATCGCAGTGATGTCATCGCCATCGAGCAGCGCGTGCAGCGACGCCGACGTTAATGCCACGACTTCGGTCTTCCTGTCGGGCCAGATAAAACGGCTTGTTTCAAGGCGTTTTGTCATCAACCAGAAACCACTTCCATCCCAGCCGATAATCTTGACCCTGTCACGACGGCGGTTTCCGAAGATATAAAGAGAGGAATCCATCGGGTTCAGATGCATGGCCTGCTCGACGAGAATCGAGAGGCTGTTCATGCCGTAGCGGAAATCGACAGGATCGCGATGCAAGTACACCTTCAGGTTTTCGTCGAACCGGAACACGGCATCCTCCCCAGAATCTGGACCAGGGTGGTCAGTTCGTCGATGGTCGCGATGGCTTTGCCCATCTCGAGCTCGACACCGTTGGCCAGTCGCACATGCAGCGCGAGCGCCATGGACGAAGGCGGCGGTGTCGGCACCGGCGCAGTCGGTATCGAAACGACCGGCACGAACGCGGCAAGTGCAGCAGCGGTGGCGACGAGCTCACGCGAATCCGACTGGTTGATGGCCACGCCATCAACCTCATCCGGCGAGGCGGTGTCATCACCGGCGTGCTGTATTGGCAAGATGCCTTGCTCGCGCTCCATCAAGAACTTCGTGATCCACTTGCGCAACAGGTTGGCATTGACTCCGTGCTCCTGCGCCAACCGGGCCACGGATACGCCCGGCTGCAACGCCGCCTCGATCAGTACCCGCTTGCTCTTCTCGTCGTAGCGCCGACGGCCGTCGGCACTCTTGCGAACTACTTTTAACTCTGAGTCTTTGTCGGCCATAGGTGTCCACCTTCAACGGTAGGTGGACACCTATGCTCCCCGCTCAGAGTACTGTTGGGTAGACGTCGATAATGGATCGCTTACGAAGAAGGCGCTGCGCACGTTGCGCTCGCGCGTTGGGCGGGTGATGCGTGATGTGGACCGTCAGCTCGATTCAGTTGGCGACGCCGGACGCGGCGCGCTTACAGAGTTGGTCGGTCGAACCAGGCGGATCCTGTCGCAAAAGCAGAAGGACAAGAACAAGCTGTACGCCTTGCATGCGCCGGAAGTTGAGTGCTTGGCCAAGGGCAAAGCGCGCACGCCGTACGAATTCGGCGTCAAGGTGTCGATCACGACGACCCACGAGGAAGGGCTGTGATCGGAGCGCGCTCGATGCCGGGCAATCCGTATGACGGCCATACGCTGGCCGAGGCACTGGAGCAGGCGGCAATCCTAAGCGACGTGAAGCCGGAAGTGGCCGTTGTTGATCGAGGCTACAAGGGTGTCGCCGTAGATGGCGTGAAGATCTATCACCCGGGATTGCGACGAGGAATTAGGCGGAACCTGCGCGCGATGATCCGACGGCGAAGCGCGATCGAGCCGGCCATCGGTCACATGAAGGCCGACGGCAAACTCGATCGGAACTGGCTCAAAGGCGCACTCGGCGATGCGATGCACGCGGTGTTGTGCGGCGCCGGCCACAACCTGCGCATGATCCTCAGAAAGCTGCGGCTTTTTTACGCCCTCATTCTGATCGCTTTGCGCAACCGCTCGCCCACTGTCGTCTTCACGGCATGATGGTCGCGCCGCGCAAAACGAATTATTCAGGTCCGACTACCGAGCCGCATAGGGCTCGAAGGCGTCACGGTGGCGGATGTATATAGTCGTGCTAGCTATGGGTCCCGCTGTCAAAGGAGGAGCCCCCATCCCTACGAGCAAAAGCGGCTCAGGGCAAAGTCTTCGATCCCGACCTGCGTGCGATCCCCTGTCACCAGATCGGCGAGCGCCGCGCCTGCGGCCGGTCCAATGCCGAAGCCATGGCCTGAAAAGCCGGAACCGAGATAGAAACCCGGTATCCGCTCGACCTTCGAGATAACCGGCAGCGCATCGGGCGTGACGTCAATCATACCTGCCCACGTACGTGCAATCGTCGCATTGGCGAACGATGGAAAGGTCTGCTTCAGGCAATTCATTGCGTCGTTGAGCATGCCGTTGTTAGCCTCAGGATCCAGCACGCGGTACGATTCGAACGGCGTCGGGCCGTCGATGCTGAAGCGGCGCGGAATCTTCAGTTCATCAAAAAAGGGGCGTCCGAAACGGAGTCGCAGATACTTGCGCTCTTTGAGCCAAGCACGCAGGAATTTCGTGCTCAGGCGAATGCTATCGGGCGTGAGATCGGCGACCGAGGCGCCGAGTTTCGACACTGTGTATCCGCCGTCGCAGCGCTTGCGGCATGTGAAGTCCCCCCCGTTGATCGCGATGTCCAGTTTAGCGTCGATAGGCGTGGTTTGCAGCACGGACGCATGAACCTTGAGTTGCGGAAAGTCAATTGCATGATTGCCGCAGAACAGCCGCGACCACGCACCGCCTGCCAAAACCACGTCGGCGCATTTCACGACGCCGTGCTCGGTCACGATAGCCGACACGCGACCCGCCGATATATCAATGCCCCGCACCGCACAGTGTTCGAAGATCGATGCACCGTTCGCGCGAGCGAGTTCGGCGATGCCTCGTGTGGCCATCGTGGGTTCTGCGACACCGTCGATCGCGCTATAGAGCGCCCCGTCCCATGTGCGGCTCGACTGCGGGAGAAACCTAGCGAGTTCGGCTCTGCCAAGAAGCCTGACGCGGGCACCGCCGGCGCCGGACGCATCGATCCATTTTTGATGCAAAGCCATCTCCGACTCGTCTTTCGCAAGATATGCGAGTCCCGTCATCCGGTAGCCCACGTCGATTTGCGATTGGATTGACTGCCACAAATCGTTCGCGAGGAAAGACAGTTGCAGTTCTTTAATGTCGCGTCCGATGGAGCGCACCCAGCCCCAGTTGCGCGAAGACTGTTCGCAACCGATCGTGCCTTTTTCGAACACCGCGACGTCGACACCTTTGCGCGCCAGCGCGAGCGCGCAACTGATACCAATGATTCCGCCGCCAATAATTGCGACGGAGACCTGCTTGGGCAATTCGGGTTTCAATGTGATTTCTTGAATGGGCAGCATGTTAGCTTGGAGATATGTCAGTTGACTCGCTTGCGGCTGGCGATCAGAGCCACGAGCGCGAGGGGCGAAATTACTATCAGGTAATAGGCAGGCGACATGATGCTGCCCGTCAATTTTACGAGAAGGTTGGTCATGACAGGCGTGAGTCCGCCGAACAGCGTCATCGCGATTACGTAGGCGAGCGACGAGCCGGTGGTAGGGCAGGATGTGGGAAAGAGTTGTGATAGCAACGAGCTGGCCGGCGCGTAGTAGAAGCTGTAGAACACGAGTGAAAGGGTGCACTGGAATGCGATCAATGTTGCGGTGCTCGGTGCACTGTGGCGCGACAATCTGGATGTGAGCTCTCATCTTGTTTGACGCGCGGCAGTGCACGCGTGAGCATGTAAAAGAGCGGCAGGATCAGCACCATGCCGCACAGTAGTGTGGCACGCATCACCTTGACGGTGCCGAGTCGGTCCGCTGCGATACCAGCGATTATCGGGAACACGACGGATACGAGGCCGCTCAGGATCGGTGATAAAAAGGCTGCGTCCTAGCTGACTCCCAGATTATGAATTGCGAACGTCGGCATGTAGATGTTCATAAAGCTCGCGAGGCTGCCCGTTCCGGAAATGATCGCGCCCATGAGCACGCTTGACATATGTGATTGCGCCGTTTCACGCAGCGGCTTGTGTGGCACCACGTCGCTCGCTTGCTCGAACGCGGCCGTCTCGTTCACATTCCTGCGGATGTAGAGGCCAATCGGTCCGATCAGACAGCCAAAGGCGAGCGGCAGATGCCAGCCCCAGGAATCGATCTGTTACGGCGACAGATAGCGATTCACGCCGTAGGCGAAGAGCGAGGCCGCCAATACGGCGAGACCCGACGTCGACCATTGCAGACTCCCGAAAACCCCCTCTGCTTTGCATCCTGCTCGGTCAGAAATGAATTGGCCGCTCCGAATTCGCCCCCTGCCGAAAAGCCTTGCAGCAGGCGTCCCGCGACTAGAATCACTGGCGCGAGCATGCCGATCTTGTCGTATGTCGGCACGAGGGTGATGGACGCAGTGCCACACAACATCAGGATCGACGTGAGGCGAGCAATCGTCAAGAGTGGTGTATGCGGGTCGGTCGGCGTGATCAGGCGGCCAGCGCTTGAGGAGCCGGTGTGCTTTCGATCACCGGGGTTCCATCCTTGAAGGGAATGCCCTTCAGAAGCGGCTCTATCTTCTCTACGCCGCGGACCTTTCTCCATGACTTCTCGGCCGCTTCAATCAGCTTGAATGCCATGGCAAGGAAGGTCGCGCGCGACAGACAGTTACGCGTGCGGCTCGTGCGATGGCGCACCGTCGCGAACGTCGATTCGATCGGATTCGTGGTCCGCACGTGCTGCCAGTGTTCGGCAGGGAAGTCGTAGAACGCGAGCAACGCGTCGCGATCTTTCATGAGCTTCTCGACGGCCTTTGGGTACTTGGCCGCGTACGTGTCGACGAATTGGTTGAACGCGACGATTGCATCGGCTCTCGTCGCGGCATTCCAGATCTCCGCGAGCGTCGCCTTGGACTTGCCGTGCTGCGATTTGGGCATGACGTTGAGGATGTTGCCGATCTTGTGAAACTTATTCCGACATCGGAATAAGTTTCATTACGCCGACTTCCGGATTACGCCGATGCGGAGCGGGAAGGCGGCACCGGGGGTGGTGAACGCGCAGTAGGCTTCGGCATAATCAGAGCGACTCTAGGAAGGCCAGGAGCTTGTCGGTGGGACAATATCGACCCACCTTCGCGGTGGGCATTCGAGCTCGGTCGAGGGCTTGCTCCTTGATACCCAGATGTGCATGAAGATAGATCGCGGTGTGGTGTCGACGCGCTCATGCCCTAGCCATAGAGCAATCACCGTGGGATCTACTCCCGCTTCCAGAAGCCGCATTGCCGAGGTGTGCCTCCTATCTCTATCAAGAGATAGTCGACACTATCTTCCCTTCCGAATTATGTCTTGTAATTGCATGAGGACGCGCTTTTCCTAGTCAAACAGCTGACGCCGGATAGAGATAATCTTGAACTCCTTCCAACAGCTCCCCACGCCGGGGAAGGAGGTCATCGTGAAGTACGCCATTCATGATCAGGTCAACCTCTCTCATGCGCCAGAAGGGCCGCTTGCAGCCCATTTGGTATCGTTTGCGGATGCGATCAGCGCCCAGGGATACAGCGCGCAGTCCATGAAGCAGCAGATACGTATCGCCGCATGCTTTAGTCGATGGCTTAAGCAGAGAGGTGTCAGCGTAAAGGACATCTGCTACGACCACGCGACACGGTATTTGCGCTTTCGCGCCCGACATGTGCAACCTAACCTTGGAGATCGGGCAGCACTCCGTCACCTCATCGATTTTATGCGGAGTGAGGGCGTGATTCCTGTCGAGAAGACAGCAACACGTCGGGTGCCACCGGCTGAGATCTGTGCACAGGCATACGCGGAGTACCTGCGCGATGCTCGGGCTCTCGCCGATGCAACGATCAACTACTACGTGCCATTCGTCTGCGACTTTCTACACCATTGTTTCGGTAACGGGAAGGTCAACTTATCGCGATTACGTGCCGTGGATATCGTGAGCTTCGTGCAGCTCCGTGCACCAGGCTTGCGCGATTGGGGTTACGCTCTGGTGAGATCACATTTCTCGAGCTGGATGATATCGACTGGCGCGCCGGCCAGGTCAGCGTGCACGGCAAGAGTGGGCAACGCAGCGAGATGCCCCTACCTGCGGATGTCGGCAAGGCAATTGCCGCTTATTTGCTGCGCGGGCGTCCTCATAGCGCCAGTCGTCGCGTATTTTTACGCGCAAAGGCGCCCATCACCGGCTTTCATGGACCATGTGGCGTCGGCTCCCTCGTCCGACATTCGCTTCAGCGCGCTGGCATCGACGCACCCACGATGGGTGCCCATCAGTTCCGCCACGGCCTGGCCACCCAGATGTTGAGCCGCGGGGCCTCGCTCAGCGAAATCGGCGAGGTGTTGGGTCATCGTGATCCCAACACTACGAGGATCTATACGTCGGTAGACATCAAGGCATTGCGCACACTAGCTTTGCCCTGGCCGGGAGGTGTGCGATGAACACACTTCGACAGGCCGTTCAGGATTACTTTGATCTGAGGCGCAGCTTGGGATTCAAGCTGAGAGAGGCAGGCAATGCACTACCAGATTTCGTCGCGTTTATGGAACAGCATCGTGCTCCCTACGTTACCCAGGCGTTGGCTCTCGCGTGGGCTCAACAGCCATCGGATGTCCAGCCCGCGCAATGGGCGCAACGTCTGAGCTATGTACGACAGTTTGCGCGCCATCGCAGTGCCACCGATCTCCGCACCGAGATACCAGCACCAGGCTTGTTACCGTTTCAACCGAAGCGGGCTCGACCGTATTTATATTCCACCAGAGAGATCCGCGCACTATTGCGGGGCGCGCTTGAGATGCCATACCGAAACGGACGCGAAGAACTTCTGCCGTCGACCTATTATTGCCTGTTCGGATTACTGAGCGTATCAGGCATGCGTCTGGGCGAAGCGCGCAATCTCGAGCTCCAGGACGTGGATCTGACAGCAGGGATACTGACTGTTCACGGAGCGAAACTAGGCAAGACGAGATTGGTTCCTTTGCATGCCTCGACCTGCGAGGTGCTCGCAAACTATATCGCACAACGCGAACGTCATTGGGCGGGGCGACCGGTATCTTCGTACCTGTTCGTTTCGAGCTGGGGCAACCGGTTGGACAGCGGTCAGATTCATCGTGCTTTCTATGCGTTGTCGCGGCAGATCGGCTTGCGCGGTGAATCAGACAGTCACGGGCCGCGTCTGCACGATATGCGCCACGTGTTCGCAACCAACACACTTGTACGCTGGTACCGGTCCGATCAGGATCCCGAGCGTCGCCTACCAATCCTGTCGGCCTACCTCGGTCATGTCCACGTTGAGGATACGCAGTGGTATTTAAGCGCCTCGCCCGAACTGATGCATGAGGCGATGCGTCGACTCGAACAACGCTGGGAGGACGTGCAATGACTACCTCAGCGACGTTCGCTCCACTACTGGAACTCTTCTTCACGCAGCGCCTGATGCAGCAGCGTCAGGCGAGCCCTTACACCATCACCTCCTATCGCGATACCTTTCGGCAACTTCTGAAGTTCGTGCAGCAGCGTTTGCATAAGCCGCCGTCCCGGCTTAACTTCGAAGACATCGATGCGCCTTTGATTGTCGCGTTCCTCGATGAACTCGAGAAGCACCAGGGTGTCAGCGTTCGCACTCGCAATCTACGCCTCGCGGCAATTCATTCTTTCTTTCACTACGCAGCCCTCGAAACTCCGGCTCATTCGGCGCAGATCCAGCGGGTGCTTGCTATCCCGAGCAAACGCTTCACGCGTACACTGATCCACTTCCTGACGCGCCCTGAAGTCGACGCCTTGCTAGCCGCTCCTGATCAAGGCACCTGGTCTGGCCGGCGCGATCACGCCTTTATGTTGGTCGCAGTACAGACCGGCCTTCGCCTGTCCGAGATGACCGGTCTCAAACGTGAGGACCTGATCCTTGGCGGTGGCGCTCACGTGCGGGTGATCGGGAAAGGTCGGAGTTATGACGATCTCGCGATTATGTGCAGCGCTACCCCTCAAACCGCCGTTTGCTGTGCTGCAGGCAGGTTTTTGGTTACAGTAGACTGCGCATAATAAAAGTGCTTTCCTCAGGAGGTAGTTCGGCTTTTTGAGGAGGGACATCATGGACAACGATGTCGTGTTACTGCAGCGGACCCGGGCATGGTTGACGAACGGCGTGCTCGAACCCTGCTATCAAGCGTATTTGACGTATCTGATTGAGCGAGGATATTCGTCGTGGAGCGTCCGTAAGTATTCGTGCTGCGTCGCGCACTTTGCATATTGGCTGCGCAAGCGACGCGCCAAACTTAGTCAGATTGATGAAGCGTTGATACGCTGCTTTCTGGATGAACACCTGCCTCAGTGCGACTGCCCATTGCGCACGCCAAGAAGCCGCCACCATGTTGAGTGCGCGTTAGAACTTCTGCTTGTCGTGCTGCGGCAAAGGGAAGACATTCCCCGTCGGCCCGATTACACGCCCCATTGGATACAGGAGGAGATCAGGGAATTTGACGCACACCTTGACCAGGTCTGCGGGCTGGCCGCTTCTACGAGAAGGTTGCAAACGGGCATCGCACGGACATTCCTGTCGGATCGATTCGGTGCATCGAGAATCAATATGGCACAAGTCAAACCGGAACATGTTCATCAATTTATCGTGAGTCACCTCGAAGGATGCAAGCCGAGCACCGGCAAACGCATGGGAATTGCATTACGGAGCTACTTGCGTTTCCGGGGTATGCACGGAGATCACGTTCTGAGCCTTATTGCCGCGATTCCGCGAATCGCCCAGTGGCGATTCGAATCGTTACCAGACACGCTATCTGAGGCGGAGCTGGAACGGTTTCTCAACGCATTTGATCGCAAATCCGCGATCGGCCGCCGAGACTATGCGATGGCCCGGTGTATGGCCGACCTGGGGCTACGTGCCGGCGAAGTGGCTTCGCTACAACTGGACGATCTGAACTGGCGCGACGGAACGTTGCGGTTACAAGCAGGCAAGGCACGACGAACAGACGTGCTTCCATTGCCGCGCCGGACCGGCCTCGCAATTGCTCAATACCTGACTGACGGACGCCCGGTTTCCGATAGCCGGGCGGTATTTCTGCGGCATCGCGCGCCACTCAACAAACCAGTCGGATCGAGTGTCGTTCGCAATACTGTCCGTGCTGCTCATGCACGATGCGGCAATGATCCGCGTCGGCGGGGAACCCACGTTCTGCGACACAGCGTAGGAAGCCGGCTGGTTCAGGCAGGAGTTCCCATGAAGCAGATCGCGGATATCCTTCGACACCGCTGCCTGGATACCGCGCTTCGACGCTGCAGGGCATCTGCGCACGACTGTCGATGCGGCTCGTGTATTGCCGGCCATATGCGCCCGAAGGCAAGGGCAAGCTTGAACGCTGGCACCGGACATTACGCGACCAGTTCCTGGCTGAACTCGGTACCACGCACATCCGCGAACTCGCGGACCTCAACGCGAGGCTGTGGGCATGGGTCGAACAGGTCTATCACCGTCAGCCCCACAGCGCGCTGGGTAACCAGACACCGCTGTCGCGCTACCAGCAGGATCTGCCGCGCATCCGGCTGCTCGGGCCGCTGGCCGCGCAGCTCGACGAACTGTTCTGGCATCGTGTTGCCCGGCACGTGCGCCGCGATGGCACCGTCTCTTACCAGAACCGGCGTTTCGAGGTCCCGTATGAACTCGCCGGACAGAGCGTGATGCTCGTCGTCGACCCGCATGCCGGCGCGGTGGTGCATATCGAAAGCCAGACTGGCGAAGCGCTGGGTGCCGCCACCGCGCTCGACATGGTAGCCAACAGCACGCGACGCCGACACCGGCCGCAGTCCGAGCCGGCGACAGCTGCCGCAGTGCCGGGACCCAACCTGCTCGAGCTCGTGCATCGGCGTTACTACCGGGAGGAGGGCTGATCATGTACCGACAGCACTTCGGCCTGCGCCGCGCGCCGCTGGACAAGGACAGCACGGACCTGTGGGACGACGGCGCGCTCGCAGCGCTTGCCGAGCGTTTCCAGTGGCTGCTCCAGAGCCCCGGCTTCGGTCTGCTGACGGGCGAGCCCGGCGTGGGCAAGACCGCCGCACTGCGCCACATCACCCGCGGCCTGAACCCGCACCGTTACCACGTCATCTATCTGGCCGAGACGGAATTCGGCCGCATTGACCTGTACCGCTCGCTTGCCCGCGCGCTCGGACTGGAGCCTCGCCACCGACGCGCAGACCTGTGGCGCGATCTCAAGCAGCGCATCACCGAACTGGTCGAGGGCAAGCAGATGCTGCCCGTGTGGATCATCGACGAAGCCCAGAACCTGCCGCCGGAATTCTTCCACGACTTCCTGTCGCTTCTGAATTTCGCGTTCGATTCGCGTGATCTGCTTACCGTCTGGCTCGCGGCCCATCCGTCTCTGGCCTCCACGCTCGAACGCGCCCCGTACGCCGCCCTCTACGGCCGCATCCAGGCGCGCGTGCAACTGAAGCCCATCATCGAGCGAGAGCGCTTCGCGCAGCTGATCTCGCACGCGCTCAAGAGTGCCGGCTGCACGCATACGCTGCTGTCCGACTCGGGACTGGAACTACTGCGACAGGCATCACGAGGTTTGCCTGTTTGCTGGTACAACGAGAAACGGATCAAGGGCTCCCTTGGCTATCTCAGTCCCATCGAGTACCGTGAAAGCCTCGGATTGACAACGTAAATCAGTCCAAGAAAATAGCCGCATCCCCAGTGGGTCAGTTCTGCGCGGACATCAACAGTCGTCTGCCGGTCCGCAAACTCGGCCGGCTCCCTCCGGCGTCAACGGCACGCCTTTGCGACGCAGTTCCTAACGGGGACCGTGGTGGCGCTGGGCGTAGGCTCGACTGGCGCGGCGGTCATTCCGAAGCCGGCGTTTCCATACACTTGCATTGCGAGGGCGCCAAAGCCCATCTCTTGCAGGTAGTAGGTCATGTAGAGGGCCCGCAGCAATTCATTGCACTGATAGGAGTTGCCTTGCTTCGGTCGACGACAAGCCGCTAAGGCCAGGTAAACTTGAAGCGATGTTTTCTCTGTCGACGCCACTGGCAGTGGCAGCAACATCGAGCGAGTCGTCGGGCGGCGAGGGCTAATCGGAGCTCCGGTGGATCGTCGACCATGCCTGCAGGGGAGGATGTGTGTCACCGGTCTATCCGGGTCGATAAAATGATCGATGAAGTGGTCCTTTCAACGCCGTCTAAACGACCAATCGTATCGATTAACACGTCCAGCTTCTGGACAGAATGCGCTGTCACGATCGCTATCAAATCGAAAGCGCCACTGACAGAGTGCACTGTCCGAACCTCCGTTATCTTTCGCAGCTCACCCTCGACTTGAGAAGCTAGTTTGGGAAGCGCAGTGATAAGAACATGCGCCTTCACGAGCCCCTGCTCGTACTCGTCCGATAATCTGACGCTGTACCCAGCAATTACTCCTCTCCGTTCAAGCCTGTCAATTCTGCTCTGAACAGTGGTGCGCGAAAGCCCCAATTGTCGAGCAAGGTCTGCAATAGCCGCCCGGGCATCCACCTGCAACAAGCCGAGCAGTTTGTCGTCGATCGAATCAGTCATTTGCATGGCGAGTGTCCAGGTTTGATTGCGATAGCCAAGCGAGATCCAGCATGGTTGTAAAAAGAAGCTTAGTTGCCTGGCCCTCAGGGAATTCCCTTGGTTTTCGTCGAATCGCGAAGTTCTATCGTCCATCTGCCAAAATAAAGTGGCAACATGAATATTGGCTAGCTACGATCCGACGTGAGCTAGCCCTAACATACTCTCCAGTTTGGTGCTTGTAACGCTAACGGAGAGAGCTCATGAGGCAAATTGCTGTTGTAGGTGCGGGTAAGATCGGAGCAACTATCGCCACCATGCTGGTTGGTACGGGCGACTACCACGTAACGTTGATCGACCAGTCTGACGCAGCGTTGAGCTCGTTTGCTCGTTCTGATGCTCTGGAAACAAAGGCGCTTGATATCTCGGCGTTAGGTGCCCTGGAAGAGCAGCTTAAAGGCAAGTTCGCAGTCTTGAGTGCAGCCCCTTTCCACCTCACCACCCGGATTGCGCAGGCCGCTCGCGCAGAGAGTGTGCACTACCTGGACCTGACCGAAGACGTGGCAAGCACGCGGGCGGTGAAGGAGTTAGCAAAGGGGGCAAAAACAGCTTTCATTCCACAATGTGGGCTGGCACCCGGCTTCATCTCAATCGTCGCGTATGACATGGCGAAGCGCTTTGACACGCTTGAAAGCGTGCGGATGCGCGTCGGCGCACTGCCGCAATATCCGTCCAACTCGTTGAACTACAACCTTACGTGGAGCACCGACGGAGTCATCAACGAGTACATCGAGCCCTGCGAAGCGATCATGAACGGTCAGTTGGTCAAGGTCCCATCGCTCGAGGAGCGAGAAGAGTTTTCTCTCGACGGCGTATTGTACGAAGCCTTCAATACCTCCGGTGGCCTCGGCACCCTCTGCGAAACGCTCGAGGGCAAAGTTCGGACGCTGAATTACCGCACGATTCGTTATCCGGGTCACGCACAAATCATGAAGACGTTGCTCAATGATTTGGGGCTGCGCGATCGCCGCGACGTCTTCAAGAGTCTGCTTGAGTCCGTGGTGCCGGCTACGCTCCAAGACGTCGTGGTGATTTTCGTGACCGTCGTGGGCAAGCGGTCCGGGAAACTACTACAAGACACGTACGCCAACAAGGTTTATAGCAAGTCGGTGGGCGGGGAGGTCCGCAGCGCTATCCAGATTACGACGGCCTCCGGGATCTGCGCCGTACTGGACATGCTTGCCGACGGAAAACTGCCGAATGCAGGTTTCGTCCGCCAAGAAGACATTTCGCTTGATGCATTCCTGGCGAATCGCTTTGGAAGTGCTTATGCGATGCAGTCCCAGTTGCACCTCGAGGCCGCCTAGTCGGTCGCATTGATTGATATGAAGACGGGGGAACGGATGAGCGTCAGTAGGTCAACAAAATCACTACGGTTCAGCGCTGACGCGCTGAAAGACATCGTTTGGTCTACCCAGGAGATTGTCGCGGACGCTCCCGGCCCCCGCCTTTGCATCATGACCGGCGTGCACGTCAATGAGGTCGCCGCGATCGAAGCAGGGTTTCGGCTAACGGACATCTTTGCGAAAGAACTGAAGCGCGGTTCGGTCTCTGTGCTCTCATTCGCCAACGTGCCCGCGGTATTCGAACGCACAGAATTCAATTGCCCGATCGACCGGAAGAACATCAACTTCTGTTTTCCCGGGACAAAGGAAGGAACGTTCAGCGAAGTTCTTGCTGATGCCATTTTGAACGAGTGGGCGTCAGATGCGGACTGTCTCATTGACTTGCACGGTGGAGACCTCCGAGAGCAAGTCTCGCAGTTCACGGTCATGCAAGAAACTGGCGATCCATCGTTCGACGCATTCAATTTAGAACTAGCGGAGGCCTTTGACCCACAGTTCGTCATGGCACTCCCCAAGCCTACCGCTGGTGCTCATGGCAGGAGCTGCACCGGACGAGCACTGAAAAGCAGGCATGCGGCTTTTGCAGAGGCGGGTGGTAATGGCGTCGTGGACGAAATAAGCGTTGCTTTCCACGTTGATGGGGTGAGACGAGTTGCTCACCTCTACGCGATGACCGATGATGCGCCGCCTAAAGCAAGAGTAGCGTTGGTGGCCGAGAGCTACGCTTGGATCGTGGCCAAAAAGAGCGGATGGTGCGAGTTCCACGTGCCCGTGGGCGATGCCGTCGGCGAAGGCCAAGTCCTAGCGACGATTCGGGATCTTCATGGGACCGTTATCGACAAGCTTGTGGCGCAAACAACTGGTTTCTTACTATGGCGAGTAACACATCCTATCGTACGAGAGACGGACGCTTTGATGGGCGTTTGCTCGCATTTCCGAGATTGAAAGATCGCGAAAACCAACCGGATTTGCGAGAGAACGAGAAAAAACGTTGAGCGGTACTCGGGGCACGCCCCGCGCTAGCGCTCCTACTAGGAACCTCCTCTGTTTCACCGGTGCCAATTATGCTAAAGAAAACCACGTTTGCCCTTCGCGTCCTCGGTTCTGTTTGCCTTATGACGTCAGCTGTTACGACATTCGCTGCCTCCAAGGAACTGGTCATTACATCCGGCGGAGGCACTTGGGAGGCGGCACAGCGAAAGGCCTACTTCGACCCGTTCGAGAAGGCGACCGGTATTCATGTTGTTCTCATTCCTGAGGACCATGCGAAGCTTCTGGCGTCAGTCTCGATGGGGAAGCCTGAAGCAGATCTCACGTCGATCAATGCCGGAGAGCTGGCCGGGTTCGTCCGTCAGAACGCGCTGAGCCCGATTGATTACCAATATTTTGACAAACAGACGCTGGCAGAACTGCCAGAAAACCTGAAGAATAAGTACGGCGTCGGCGCTGTTCTTTACTCCATCGTGATGGCGTACAACAAGACCGAATACCCGGCATCCAAGAAACGTCCAAAAAACTGGAGCGAATTTTACGATACAAAGACCTACCCGGGTCCTAGAGGCATGGCTAGCTGCGGCAAGATCGTTGATGGAGGGGACCTTGAATTCGCCGCACTAGCAGCAGGAGCTGATCCGAAACACTTGTATCCGATCGATATGGACAAGGCGTTTAAGAAACTTGCAGAGATAAAGCCTTCCGTTGGCAAGTGGTGGACATCGGGCGGCGAAGCCCCGCAAAGCCTTGCTAGCGACGAAGTGGCGTTGTCGACTGCTTTCAATGGCCGAGTTTTTGCAGCGAAGAAGGAGGGCGCACCCATCGACTTTACCGACAATCAGTCGCTTATCCAGTACGACTATTGGGTAGCGATGCGAAATAGCCCCAACTTCGAAAACGCGATGAAGTTTTTGGCTTTCATCTCCAAGCCGAATCCTCAGGCGGTCTTTGCGACCGAGATTGGTTACGGACCGACCAACACCAAGGCATACGACATCATTAAGCCGGAACTTGCGAAAATCCTGCCCGGTTCGCCAAAAAGTACCGGTCAGCAGATCGTGCAAGACTATAGTTGGTGGAATTCGGCCGACTCAAGCGGCCAGACTAACTGGGATAAAGCTATTAAGCGTTGTGCGGCCTTGTTGTCGCAGTAAGAACCAAGTTGTTGCTGGCTCGAACACAGAGATGGACGCCGACATGGAGACGTTGCGTCTTTCACTAAGTCTACGATACGACCTGTAATGAAAGCACAAGCCGAATACTACCCGATGAGACGGCCTTCAGCCATTCGATGGTTTGCCCAATTCTGTCAAGATAATCGGCACATACTACTGGTGACGCCGGCAGCTCTTGTCTTGTTGGCGTTCTTTGTCACGCCTCTGGCGGGTTCGATCATCGGTAGCGTGCACGGCGCTGCCTTTGATCTTTCCGGATACAAAGACGCTCTTACTGATCCGCTATATTTCAAGGTCTTCACCAGAACGATCGAGATTGCTAGCGTTGTAACGGCCTTGTGTCTGTTACTTGGTTACCCGATTGCGTACTTCATGACGACGTTGTCGAAAAGGGCGCTGGGTGCCTTCAGTTTCTTCGTACTAGTGCCTCTTTTCACTCCTTTTCTTATTCGTACGTACGGTTGGATGGCGATCTTGGGGCGTGCTGGCGCCTTGAACAAGCTTTTGCTGTCGTTTGGACTCATCTCAACGCCACTAAAGATCACGGGGACAAGCATCGCAGTGTATATCGGGATGGTTCATGTCCTCTTGCCGGTCGGCGTATTCGTCATGTATGCCACCATGCGTCAAGCTGACCGTATGCTCGTATCGGCAGCAGGAGTACTCGGCGCTAATCCAGTTCAGACGTTTTTTCGGGTTTACTTGCCGTTGACCACACCCGGAATCATTTCGGCGGGGGTTCTTGTTTTCATCATGGCGCTGGGGTTCTACATCGCTCCAGTTCTGTTGGGCGGACCGGCCGATACGATGATTGCTCAGCTCATCGTAACTCAGGTGACGACCTTACTTAACCTTCAGTTTGGCTATGCCTTGTCTGTCATATTGCTGATTGCCACACTCGTGATTGTTGCGGCGTCCAACTTAGTTGTGCCACTTGAACAGATGTGGTCGATACAGGTTACGAGCAAGAAGCCATTTCCGTTCGTAAAAAAAGACAATGCTGGACGCATTCCTCAAAAGAGGATGACGACAGTACTGGAGCGATTTTTCCACATAGCGCTCGGCAGGCCGCGGTGGTTGGTTAGTGCGCTGCTCAAGTCGTATATCGTTCTTGCGGCCGCTTTCCAGATCATCCCGCTGATCGTCGTCTACGTTTTGTCATTCAGCTCGTCGCCGTTCCTGGTTTTTCCGCCGCCCGGATTTTCCATGAAATGGTATGTACGTTTCTTCACCGATTCTGAATGGCAAGATGCGTTGTTGATGAGCGCGAAGCTCGCGTCTGCCGGAGCGACGGTATCGGTTGTCATCGGGACGGCCGCAGCGTTTGGGATCGTCCGTGGAAATTTTCGGTTGAAGCGTTCCGTCCTGCTTTTCATGATCACACCCTTACTGGTTCCTGTGATCGTCGTCGCGCTGAGTCTGTACGTGGCAATGTCGAAAATCGGCATGTTAGGAACCTTCGCAGGTTTGGTCGCTGGCCACATGGTTCTCACGGTGCCTTACGCGATTATTGTGTTGATCGCTGCGGTTCGCGCAATTGACCTCAATCTCGAGCACGCAGCGGCTACCCTCGGGGCGAAAACGCCAATTATCTTGCGGAAGGTCGTACTTCCCTTACTCGCGCCGGCGCTCGGTACCGCATGGCTGATGTGCTTCGTTACTTCCCTCGACGAACTGCTGATCGCGTTGTTTCTCCTGGGCCGTCAGACCGAAACGCTACCTATACATATGTGGAGCGACATTCGCATCCAGGTCGACCCGGTTATGAGTGCCGCGGCAAGCATCATCGTGACCGGTGTCGCCATTCTGATTTTGCTGTCACAGTTCAAGTCCAACTCGTCCACGAAAGTGAACGTGCCCAAGGAGTAAATAATGAGCACATCAGTCAGCGTTTTCAACTTAACGCGGCGGTATTCCGGCACCACCTACGCATTGCGTGACGTATCCCTGAAGGTCGAGGCTGGTGAATTCGTCACGCTGCTTGGGCCCTCTGGATCCGGCAAATCGACGTTGTTGAAGATTCTAGCGGGGTTCGAACAGCCTACAAGTGGGGACGTGCAGATCGGAGGCAGGTCAGTAATAGATGTTCCGTCTCATGCGCGCAACATCGGGATGGTGTTTCAGAACTACGCGCTTTTTCCGCATATGACGGTTGCGGAGAATATCGCGTTTCCTTTGACGGTACGTGGGATCGGTAGCGAAGAAATCAAGCGCCGGGTTTTGGATGTTCTCAACGTCACGCATATGAGCACGTATATCGACCGTTATCCCCGCGAGCTATCCGGGGGACAACAGCAACGAGTTGCGCTCGCGCGAGCAATGATTTTCGACCCAAAGGTCATGCTCATGGACGAACCGCTTGGTGCGTTGGATCGTCACCTACGCGAACAGCTCAAGGTAGAGATCAAAAGGATTCAACGTCAGTACAACATGACCGTCTTGTTCGTCACGCACGACCAGGATGAAGCGTTGACGATGTCCGACCAAGTGGTCGTGATGCGAGACGGGCGAGTGGAGCAAAAGGCGACGCCTCACGAGCTGTACGCTCTGCCCGCTAACCGGTTCATTGCCGAATTTATTGGTGAATCAAACATTGTACCGTGTACTGCCGATCGCAACGAAGCCCGATGGGGTGGGGTGAAGCTTCCCTGCGCCAACACCTCGGTGCAAGAAGGCGAGGGTTGGCTCATGATCCGGCCTGAGTTCGTCGACATTTCATCCGATCGTCCGGCGTATGAGGGAAGCTTGAAAGGTGTGATTCAAGAATCGATTTTCCTGGGTGAAGGCACTCGGCATATCGTTTCGGTGGGCGACGTTTCATTCAAGGTCAAGACGACCAATAGGCACCGGAAGACGTATCAGGCAGGGCAAGACGTATTCCTCAGCTGGCCAGAAACGGAAGCCCGCTTTCTGGAACGGTAATAGATTGAATTCTTGTAAAGCAAATCGAAATGCGATTCGCTACCGCGACGGTGCAGATGCCGCGGAACTAACGGCAGAGCATTAAAAGCAAAAGCCTACATTATTTTTGAGCTAACCCCCGATGAGCAACGAAGAGTACGTTAGGTTGGCAGAGCAGTTCGGGACACCGCTTTGGGTGTACCGCGCTGAGATCATCCGCGATCGAATTAGGCAATTGCGACAATTCGACACCATCCGTTTCGCACAGAAAGCCTGCTCGAACCTCAGTATCTTGCGGTTAATGCGCGAAGAAAGCGTCGTCGTGGATGCCGTGTCACATGGGGAGATTGAACGAGCCCTCGAGGCTGGCTTCTCGACAGGCAGCACGGATGAGATCATTTTTACTGCTGATCTCTTTGAGCCTGACGTTCTGTCTGCCGTGGTTAAGAACAACATCACTGTCAACGTTGGCTCGCTGAACATGCTGGAGCAGATCGGGAGCGCCTCCAAGGGACATCGCGTCTGGCTAAGAGTCAACCCCGGATTTGGTGAAGGGCATAGCAAGAAGACGAATACAGGTGGTCCGCTTAGCAAGCACGGCATATGGATCGATGACCTGCCTCTCGCTGTTGATATGGCGAAGCATCACGGAGTGAAGCTCGTGGGACTTCATATGCATATCGGCTCAGGCGTCAACTACGATCACCTTTCCAGAGTTTGCCAGGCAATGGTCGATGTCGTGACTTCCCTGAACACAGACATAGAAGCGATCTCCGCGGGAGGTGGCCTGTCGGTGCCATACAAAGAGGGTGAGCCACATGTGGATTGCAGCCACTACTTCGGCTTATGGAACGACGCTCGCACCCGGATTGCAGAGCATCTTGGTCATGCGGTGCGGCTCGAAATCGAGCCGGGTAGATTCCTGACGGCGGAAGCTGGGGCACTACTGGCGCAAGTGAACGGAATCAATGCGCGTCCAGAGATGAGCTTCATTTTGCTGAACGCGGGCTTCAATGACCTCGTGCGGCCCGCCATGTATGGTAGTTATCACAAGATCACGGTGTTGAACGGCGCAGAAAATCGCGAGGAATGCGTTTCGGGGCATTTTGCGGTCGCGGGACCGTTGTGCGAATCTGGCGACGTTTTTACACAGGACTCGAGTGGCTCGGTGAAAGGTATCTCGCTCACAACCCCGAAGATTGGGGACTTCGTCGTCTTCCACGATGCCGGGGCATATGGCGCCAGCATGTCATCGAACTACAACACTCGCCCCCTTGCGGCGGAAGTGCTCATTGACGGTGATCGCACTGTCCTAATAAGACGTCGACAGACAGTCAAAGACTTACTGCAGTTGGAGCAGTTGAACTGACCGGCTTTCCTAGCTGATCGGTAAAGGGTGCTTCAAAATACATTTCTTATTAAAAGCAAGCAGTTAACGTCATAAGGAGTCCTACCGTGAGAAGAAACGTGGTGCTGGCGAAAAGCCTTGTTGGGTTGTCTATGCTGGGGGTGTGCGAGTTGGCTGCTGCGCAGGGTAGCGTTACGCTGTATGGTGTAATAGACGAAGGTTTCAACTACATCTCAAACTCAGCAGGTAAGAGTTCTTATAGTTTAGTGGCGTCCGATGTACTCGGCAGCCGGTGGGGAATGCGTGGTAGCGAAGACCTGGGCGGCGGGCTCAAAGCGGTTTTCCAGCTAGAAAGCGGATTTAACCCCAACAATGGGCGGTTTGCGCAAGGTGGAGCAGCATTTGGGCGACAAGCCTACGTGGGACTTGCGAGCGAAACATATGGGACCGTGACCTTGGGTCGGCAATATAACGCGTCCGACGATCTGTGGTCAGGCTTTACAGGCACCAGTACCATCGGTGACTTTGCGTGGCATCCACTGGATAACGACAACTCGGACTGGTTCGCACGCAGTCAGAACACCGTCAAGTACCTGTCTCCGCTGTACAAAGGATTGCAAGCTGAGGCGACGTACTCCGTTAGCAATGACGTGAATTTTGCGAATAACCGACAGTACAGTGCAGCTGTAGCGTACGCACAGGGTCCGTTTTCGGCTGCAGTCATGTATGTCAAGGGAAACAATCCAAGCGCGACGTCCGGTGGCGCCCTCTCTTCGACTACATCGTTTGGCTTCGTAGGGAGCTCACAACAGAATCTGGGCGCTGGAGTACGCTGGACCTTCAGTAACTCAGGCAACGTTGCGTTCGCGTATTCGCATGTGGACGTCTATGCGTTGCCTGACGGGACGCTGGGCAGTAATTCCACGGGAGTCAGTCTGCAAAATCAACGCTCCTGGAAATTCGATAATTTTGACGTAAGCGTGCAGCACTATTTCACGCCGGCGTTCTGGATCGCTGCAGCCTATGTGTTCACTACAGTAGGCGTCAATGCGGACACATACAGTGCCGCCAATTTCCACCTCGGATCGGTGATGTTGAATTATTCGCTTAGCAAGCGCACGAGTGTCTACGTTCAGGGCGCATATCTTCACCAAAACCAAGCAGCAGCGACAATTTTTGGTACAACGGTTGCAGGTCTGGGATTTTCAACCACCCAGAACCAAGCGCTGGCTCGCGTTGCCATGATTCATAAGTTTTAAAGTTTCATTCGTCCAGATCGACGTTGTCGCAGGCGATGCTACGTAAGGACGTCGTCGCCCTGCCTATCGATCGGTCGTGCTTCAATGGGCGAACTATTCTAGCGTGATAACTTTTTTTCATCAGGTATGGACAACGAACCGATGTCACCTTTTGACGTATCAACGGGACGGCCTTTCCTAAAGATCCACGGCCTAGGAAATGACTTTGTCTTGATCGACGGACGACAGACTCCATTCAACGTAGATGCGTCGTCGATTACGCGCATCTGTGACCGACATATTGGCGTAGGTGGGGACCAGTTACTGGTTATTGAGTCGGCAAGTGGGCCGGACGCTACCGCACGGTTGCGCATCTTCAATGTCGACGGCATGGAAGTCCAGACATGCTTAAATGCGACGCGCTGCGCCGCGTGGGTGCTTCTGACTGAGCTTGGTCTGAGGGCCGTGAAGATTGAAACGCTTGGCGGGATCATTCAAGCAATGAGCCGAAGCGATGGCCAGGTCTCGTTGAAAGTTCCGGCACCGAGTTGGGAATGGCAAGACATACCATTGGTAAGTCCAAGCAACGGAGGTCCCCTGGCTATCGAATCGGGGCCGCTGAGGTCACCGATGGCTGTCAGCATGGGGAACCCGCACCTGGTCTTCCTAGTCGCTGACTTTGATAGCGTGGATATTCCGGCGTACGCACCAGCCGTACAAAACCATCCAATGCTTCTAGAGGGTGCTAACGTCGGTGTTGCCGAACTCGTAGCGGCCGATCGGATCAAGCTTGCGGTTTGGGAAAGGCCGGGCATTCTAACGCTGGCTTGCGGAAGCGGCGCGTGTGCTGCCGCCTTGGTTGTGCGTCGACTGAAGTTGTCCACCTCATCTTCGTTCACTGTACACATGCCCGGCGGCGATCTCGCAGTGGAAGTGCTGCCAGATGAAACTACGTTACTCACTGGGCCCGTTGAGGTGCCGTTTACGGGTCGTCTTCTGATCTAGCTCCAAGTCTCCCTTGGTCCATGCGCGAGCTTGGTCGAGCAGCCACGCCCGGAATAGTGCGAAGTGTTGTGGCTGAGTTCAGTAGTCGCCCCTGAACAATTCGTTTTGGCCGTCATCGGCGACATCGGCGTCAGCGGGCGGATGCTCTCTGATCGACAGCGAAGAACAGGGCGATGAGAACAGGGCGTAAAAAAACCGCAGCTTCCTCAGGATCATCCGCAGGTTGTGACCGGCGCCGCATAGCACAGCGTGCATCGCGTCACCGAGCGCTCCCTTCAGCCAGTTCCGATCGAGTTTGCCATCTGTCTTCATGTGGCCGATGGCTGGCTCGATCGTATGCGGTCGATAAACGACGCCCTTCCAAGGAGTGGCTGAAGGTCTGAACCTAAGTGTCCGCGTGGACACATGCCCTCAGACGGTAAGCAGATCACGCGAATCGAACGCGAAATTCAGAAACGACGGGAAGTCGTGGAAGAATTCCGGCGGCAGGTTCTGGGCTTCGTCGATGATCCACACGGGCAGCATCTGCTTGCCCTCGACCAGTTCGGTGATGCGCTGCTTGAGATCGCGCCACAGGTCTGCGCGTCGGTGGCGAGGCTCCAGTCCGAGCGCGCGGGCAAGCGAGCGGTACAGGTCAATGCGGCCGAATTCCGTCTCGGCCAGATAGATGACGGTAAGCGCTAAATCCACCACACCCGATGGAGAATCGTTTACAACCGAGAGGCGAGCGTGGCCGCATCGCGGCGGTCTGGCGTGACCGGCGATGTCCACGACTGCACTTGGTTGCTGCGCGCCGTTTCATGGGTGGCGCGCTAGTTGGCAGATCAGCTCGTGCTCGTTTCGGCTTGCCGTTTCGCGTAGTTGAACGGCAGCAGGTCGCTAATGTCGGCGTCCGGTGCACGCTGAGGCAGCTCTCTCAACACGTGCAGCAGCCAGGCGTGGGGTTCAACGCCGCAGGCCCGGCACGTCAGCATCAAGCTATAGACCATCGCACTCGCTTTCGCGCCATCCGTAGTAGAACTGAAGAGCCAGCTCTTGCGACCTGTACAGAATGGCCTTATATCGCGCTCGACGATGTTGTTGTCAATGGCATAGCTGCCGTCGTTCACATAGCGGCTCAGGTATGGCCATTGCCGGCGGCAGTACCCGGGAAGCCCGCGCCGAGTGCGGAGATTTCCGCTACAGCTTCTGCTGCGCCGAGTGCCGCCGTCGCACCACGCCGCTCTCCGTGCGCTTTCTCGGCCGCCGCGTCTACGTTGCCGCAATCATGGTCGTCGTCAGTGCCACGCGCGCCAGTGCCGGCACGGCTGCCGCGATGCGTCAGCTCGGCGAGCTGGGCGTGCCGCGCGCAACGATCGCGCAATGGCGGCACTGGTGGCAGACCGACTTCGTCAGCACGCCGTTCTGGACGCTTGGGCGGGCGGCGTTCGTGCCGCCCGTCGAGACCGTGCAGGCGCCGGCGAGCCTGCTCGAGCGCTTCGCTGCGGCGTTACAGCCTGAGCCGCTGCTGTGCCTGCTGCGCTGGCTCTCGCCGCTCACCAGCGGCAGCGCCATGAGCACCGTGCATGAGGGACGGTAGCCGCCCGCAGAACTTCTCGCTCGCCCCCTCCGAACAGCGCTTGTAGTCTCGCCTCTCCCCTGAATCGCGGCGCGGCGCGCCGCATCTTTGGAGAACGCATGACTGAACTTCACGATCTACCCGTGCGGGATCGTTGGGAGCGCTTGCGCTTTGCGATCGTCGGCCCCTTGCTTGCAGCACCGCCCGAGTCGGGGCAACTGCGCGAACTCATCACCGCGCTGGCCGCCAGGCGCTGGCGTCATCCCGTCACTGGCGACGATATCCAGTTCGGCCGCTCGACCATCGAACGGTGGTTCTATCAGGCCCGCAAGGCGCCACACGACCCGGTGGCGAGACTGCGCAAGCGCAAGCGCCCAAGTGGCGCCGGCGCAAACCTGTCGCCTCAGACGGTACAGGCGATCCGCACGCAGTACCGCGACCATCCCGGCTGGACCTGCCAGTTGCACTTCGACAACCTCAAGGTCACGCTCGGTACGGCGAACATGCCGTCGTACACGACCGTGCGCCGTTACATGCGTGCGCAGGGCCTGTTCCGGGAACGCCAGCCCCGGCACACGAGCGCCGGCGCGATGCTCGCGCGCGATCGCCTCGAGAAGCTCGAGGTCCGCAGCTTCGAGGTCGAGCACGTCAACGCGCTCTGGCATCTCGACTTCCATCACGGATCGCGCAAGCTGCTCATCCATGACGGCCAGTGGATCACGCCGATACTGCTGTGCGTGATCGATGACCGCTCGCGCGTCGTCTGTCACGCGCAATGGTTTCTCGATGAGACTGCGCGCAGGCCTGATCCACGGACTCGCCCAGGCGTTCCAGCGCCGTGGGCTGCCGCGCGCTGATGACCGACAACGGTGCGGCAATGCTCGCCGAGGAGACGACTGCCGGGCTGCTCGCGCTCGGCGTGCTGCACCAGACGACGCTGCCATATTCTCCGTATCAGAACGCGAAGCAGGAGACGTTCTGGGCGCGTATCGAGGGGCGCGTGATGGCCATGCTCGAAGGCGAGACCAATCTCACGCTCGAACTGCTCAACCAGGCCATCCACGCCTGGATCGAGCGCGAGTACCATCAACGCGCATCATTCCGAGATCGGCGGCACGCCGCTCAAGCGCTACCTGGCCGGTCCCGACGTGCGGCGCGAGTGTCCCTCCAGCGATGCACTACGGGCCGCGTTTCGCATTGACGTGACACGAACCCAGCGGCGTTCGGACGGCACCGTGCGCCTGGCCGGCACGCGCTTTGAGATCCCCTTGGCTTACCGGCACCTGCAGCGCGTACGCCTGCGTTACGCGCGCTGGGACCTGAGTCGCGTCGATCTCATCGACGCCAACAGCGACGTCGTGCTGTGCCCGCTGTGACCATTGGACAAGGTCGCCAATGCCGACGGCCAGCGCCGTCGCATTGATGCCGTCATTGTCGAGCTGCCACCGGCCACTGCGCCCGGCATCGCACCGCTGCTGCGCCTGATGCTGGCCGAACATGCGGCAACCGGGCTGCCGCCGGCCTGGATTCCCGCTGACTGGCAGGAGGGCGCATGAGCCAACGCCTGCAAGCCCTCTACGGCCTGAAGTGGAACCCGTTCTCGCCGGAGCTGCCGCTCGAAGCGCTGTACGTGCCGCCCCGCGTCGAGAACTTCTGCTGGCGCATCGAGAACGCGCTCGTGCGCGAAGGCGGCTTCGCGATGATCCACGGCGAGCCCGGCACCGGTAAGAGCGTCATCATGCGCGTGCTGGCCGAGAAGCTCGAGCGGCTCACCGAGCTGATGGTCGTCTCGATCAATCACCCGCAAAGCAGTCTCGCCGACTTCTATCGCGAGATGGGCGACATCTTCAATCTGGAGTTCAAGGCACACAACCGCTGGGGCGGATTCCGGTCGCTGCGCGAGCGGTGGCTATCACATCTGCAGAGCACGCGCCGACGTCCGATCCTGTTGATTGACGAGGCCCAGGAGATGAGCGCGGGCGTACTCAACGAACTGGGGCTCATGGCCAGCGCTCGCTTCGATTCGCAGCCGCTGCTGTGCGTGGTGATCGCCGGCGATACGCGCTTGACCGACAAGCTGCGGCGCGACGAACTGCTGCCGCTGGGCAGCCGCATCCGATCTCGCCTGGCGACCGAGAAGGCCACGGTGGATGACCTGCTGGCCTGCCTCGATCATCTGCTCGCGAGCGCTGGCGCCCCACAGCTGATGACGCCGCCGCTGCGCCACACACTGTGCGAATACGCGCTGGGCAACTACCGCGTGCTCACCACGCCTGCCAACGATCTGCTCGCCACCGCCGCGCAGCGGGAATTGACCGAACTCGACGAGAAGCTGTACTTCGAGGTCTTTGCCCCGTCAACGCCATCCTCGCGCCGAACGCCCGCACGTCAACCCAATGGAGCAAGATGACATGTCCCGTAAAACATCACCTCACAAACCCGATGCGGCCCGACGCCTGCCGTTGCCCGAACTCTCCGACGAGGCCGCCTACATGATGCAGTTCTTCATTGAAGACTTCTATCTCTGGTTCAGCCGCGCCTACGCTACCCAGATCCGGCGCTACCGCAAGCCTTGGTACCGCGGTCCGACGCAACCGCCGCATCAGGTCGTCGACGAGCCGTTCTGAAACAACAACGGGGGCTTCATCGCCCCCGTTTTACTTCGTCCTTTGAACATCATTTAGCTTGCCCATTGCCCCATCGATTTACGTGCTCACGCTCAGACGCTCGCAGACTTCGAGTGGGAGTGGCCCAAACGCATCGACCGGGGCGCCGTTGAGGAGTTGATGTCGCTCGGGTTCGTTGCTGATGCGACCTATGTCGTGTTCAACGGTCCGAACGGCGTGGGCAAGTCAACGCTTGCGCGCAACCTTGCGAACCAGGCGCTCGTCGCGGGCCACACGGTGCTGTTCAGATCCGCAAGCGAGATGCTGGGGGAACTGGCTGCGCTCGACAGCGATTCGGCGCTGTGGCGGCGCCTGCATCACTACGCGGCGCCCGACATCCTGGTGATCGACGAGGTGGGCTATCTCTCGTACACAAACCGGCATGCCGACCTGTTGTTCGAGCTCATCAGCCGCAGGTATGAAGCCCGTTCGACCATTGTTACAACCAACAAGGCATTCAAGGACCGGTCGGAGGTGTTCCCGAACGCGGCGTGCGTCGTGTCGCTCGTTGATCGCCTCGTGCATCGCTCGGAGGTGATCTCGATCGAGGGCGAATCGTACCGTCTCAAGGAAGCACGCGAGCGTACCGAGGAGCGCGCCCGGCAACGCAAAACCCGCAAGCCTGCTGCAAAGAAAGGACCACAGTCATGAGCCGTGCACCCTTGTTGCCTTCGGGGCGTCGGGGCGGTTTGCCGTTCGTCGTGCCCGATGACTGGACACCTGAGCAGGCACTTGCCGTGTTCGAGTTGCTGGACGACCTGCTCGAAGTCATCTGCGCGCGGTATCAGCCCGAAATACAACGTCTGCTGCGAGAGGACCGGCAGCCACACGAACTGTCATCCAGCAAGCGCTTCCCGCCGTTCTGATTAGCGGCGCCGTCACATCTCAAGGGGCCCGCGTGGCCCCTTCATTGTTGATGGATTTACTCAACCGTGCGCCGCCATCTAATGCCGGATCTGCACCGCCGCTAACACCACGCCGCAGCAAAGCCTGTTTGAGCACGCCCTCGATGTCGAGCGCCGTCTCCGACAGACAGAACGCACTATGGGCGGTCAGGCGCGAGGCGTCGTCCATCAGCGGCACCAGATACGTCTTCGTGCGACGCCCGCCAAGCGAGAGTGTGGGGCCGTGCATCACGTCCCCATACCAGATCGAGCCTGCGTGTTCGGCGGCGAAGCTGCGCTTCTCCTGGGGCACGACATCCGGTCCGGCAATGCGTGAGATGCCGTGGGCCTTGAGCAGGCGATGTACGGCGCAGCGCGAGAGCGTGTCGCGGGGCACGAGGCCGGCGGCTTCCAGCAGCAGGCGGATCTGGCGAATCGAGCGGCGCGGATTCTCGCGTTTGGCGGCGAGCACCGCGACCTGCACCGGCTCGGGCAACTTCGAGCGACCGGTATCGGTACGGGGCGCGTCGCACAGGCCCACCAGCCCGTTGCGGCGCCACGCGTAATACCACGCCTGCAGCGTCTTCTCGCTGATGTGGCGTCGGCGTGAACCGGGAATCGCGTACTCCTGCTGCGCGAGCTGTCGCACGGTCTGCTGCAGTTCGCCCCGGCTGAGCCGCTCACGGCTGACCAGCGGGCCGAGCACCGACAGGCGGAACAGCGCCTTCGGGTCAATGTCGTTCATGGTGGTCCCTGTCGAAGTGAAGGAACCGCCATCAAAGCGCCGATCGGCGGCGCACGGCAGTGAGCAGACTGTGTGGAGTGCCCGTTACGGTGTGAACAGCGCCGTCGCACAGCACACCGGAGTCAGCCGGTCATGGGACAGCGACGCCGTCGTGATCCAGCCAGGCCATCGCCTCGCATAGCGGCATGCGATCGAGGCAGGTCAGCCAGAAGTCGTCGCGACCGACACAGCGGCCGAGTTCCGTAAAACGGCCGCACAGATGGAAGGCGAACATTCTGTGCGCCGCTATCAGTGATCGCCACCAGCGCCGCACGGTGTGGTAGCCCAGCGCGAAGAGGGTTGCCGTACGGCGTAACGAGGCGCCCGCGATCAGCGACTGCAACACGTTCTGCTGCAATGACCAGCCGTACCATCGACGCGCAGAGATGCATAGCGGCAGACGTGAACAGGTGCGCGTGCAGGATGGGCAACGGAAGCGCGGAACAGGCACCGGATTGAGCGCGCCGTCGGCGCTGCGATCCGCCTTGCGGCCGTAACAGCCGTGACACCACAGGCAGCCACTGCCGCAATGAGGACAGCGATCGGGCCGGTAAGTCGCGGGAGAGGACTCAATTGCGCGACGATGTTGTTCCAGGGAGAGAAAGGCAAATACAATGCGATGCATGGCCGGTCTGTTCTTGATGTTTGTACGACGCCTGAGAAACATCGCACGATATCAGAGCAGCGCCGGTCATCCTGCTACCCCTCATGTCTCGCGCTTCGCGCGGTAATCGACAAAACATCGTCCTGGCTGATCTCGCGACGATCTCTCTCCCTCCTGCTTGTTCTGCGCGCGACGTAACAGTGTAGCGCGACCTTCCATTTGGCGGAGGCAAGCTCGAGCGACACCGCGAGGACGATTGGCTCTGTAACCGTTGTGTATGCGGGTTCTGCGTGCATGATTCTCTCCTATCAGCCAGGGGCACCGCACAGATTTTAGGCGCCGACTAGGCCGTCGAGGCAGCCATGCTTCATAGGATCTTTCATTCTCTAGGCGACGCGTTCATATAGGAAACTCACCTGCTCGCTGCAGACCAGACGGATCATTTGGCAAACGGGACGAGGCCACGTATAGGGTCGCAACTGCTCATCCTGTCTGTCACAAAACACGAAAACTGTAGCAAGGGCGACGCGTTCATATAGAAGCTCATCCCGGAACGAAAGCCTGGACTGTCCGATTTGTCATCTAGATGACGTCGGCTGTAGGAATTCGTTCAATTGATACGTGGTTGGGCGATTACTTTGGCCGGCCGCGGCCTTATTTCGACAGGCATTGATCTTGTATTCCAATGGAATAGCGCGCTTTTTAACATTCATGGGGCGGGCGCGATGAATTTTTACAAAGGAATGGACAGCACTGGGACCGGAGCGATGCGTGAATCAGATGGCTGCGCAAAAGAGATGTTCACAATGTCAAAGCTGGCTGACTTCGTGCCTGCCAGCCACCGCTTGCGCTCGAATCCTACTTGGCTCAACGATGTATCGCCGGCCTTAACGACAATTATTTCGAGACAATTGAAAAACTAACGACGTTAAGCTTGCAATTCACCCGTTCGTCACTCGCTGATGCATTGGGATTTGCACACAAGGTGTGGTCGGGAACGGAGCTTTGGAGCCCGCGCGTGCTGCAAGACGGTCTCGCTATTCCTCCCGTTGAACGAATTTTGACCTACGGCAACTGCGTCGCAGGCCTCTTGTTGGAAGCAGAAGCCGAAATTGCACGGATTGCTCACATAATGGATGAGGCATGGTATGGCCTATTGCAAACGGTGGCCCGGGACAATGCCGAGAGGGCGCCAGCTGTCAGCGCGACAGCCATTGATTCTCTGAACCCAGCAATCTGGGTAACGAACAGGCTATTCCGGCTGCAGAACATTGGCGAAAAATTTCTGAACTCAATGAGAAACAATCTTGAGTCTACTGACGACGTGTCCGAAAGTAAGAAGGCGAAAGTAACTCGAGGAAATTAGCCAGCAGTATCGGGCCCGGTCCCCTCAATGGTACGGCGGCGGGTGTTCACGACATCAATGCGGCAGAAACGTTGTTGCGTGGCCAAGAAAAGCATGTGTACGCTAACGCCGGATATCAGGGTATTGAAAAGCGACGTCAGGGGAAACCGTTACGCTGGAATACCACGATACGACAAATTCCGGTGGAATTCGAACGGTTCACTGGGTAATTCATCATGCAGGGGGGGACTCTGCGATGTGATGAGATTTTGGGAAACTGACTATCAGTTCAGGGAATTGAAAAATGGCCAAGAAGATGATTGCATTTGCTCTTTCCGGTCTTGCTGGCTTTAATGCACATGGAGCGGGGTTTCTGGCAGCCGCCACGCACTTGGACGTGAAACCAGACTTGGTTACGGCTTCAAGCGGACAGCTCATCGTTTTGGCTGAATGGTTGCGCGGTACCGATCTGAAGAATTTTATACGTCGGTCGAGCGTACCCGCTATATTCGGGCCACTTAAAATGGCGCTAACGGGCCTTCCGGGAGTGTTCGCGCCAGCGACTGTCGAATATTGGCTGCGCTGGAATTATCTTCCAACTTCGCTTAATAGTCTAAGTGCATATTTGTTGCCTGCTCAGGTATATATACCAACAAGGAGCGAAAAATACTTCGCTGAAATCTCGACGATATTAAACGAAGCAGCACTGGGAACAGCGGACATCGGCGTAGTGTTCAATGCGTACGACCCCGTAAACGGCAAAGGATTTTTATTCGGAAATTGTGCTGCAATGAATATGCTTCCGGACGTTAAACTTTTACCTATAACTCCGAAAGCAGTCGAGGCGGCATTGTGGTTATCGCTCTATGGATTTGAAGGCTTGCCGAATGGGTTGATGGACGGCGCGTATCATCGTCCGTGCGTGATTTCCGAATTGCATTCTTTCGACCAGATATTTGCAGTGCGTCCGTTGGCGCACGGATGGCACGGTGAAAAACCGGCTAGTTGGTTCGATGTTCAGGACTGGCAGTGCGAGATGTGGTTCTCGGCCGGCTACGATGCCGAAGTGGCTGACATCAAACGCATCAATAAGCTTGTAGAACTTGGTGCCTTGACTGACGAGCGATACCGGATAGTAGATCTGCGCGAGGTGTTGACAAAAAATCCTTGTGGGTACTTTAATTTCTTCTCAGAACGTCCCGAAGTTTTCGAGGATGCCTACGAGGAAGCTATGAAAAATCTTCAGTAA
Organism: Paraburkholderia sp. BR14312; assembly: GCF_040948675.1. Lineage (NCBI taxonomy): Bacteria > Pseudomonadati > Pseudomonadota > Betaproteobacteria > Burkholderiales > Burkholderiaceae > Paraburkholderia > Paraburkholderia sp. BR14312. Next base: position 112,506 of record NZ_JBFPKI010000007.1, on the reverse strand, counting down.
CACGACGGTCCATCTTCGACGCCGGATGTCAAACTAAGCCAGAGGGGACACCTTGGTGAGGCTGGTTTAACCGAATCGGGCGATTTGAAAGCCTTACGCTGCTCCATATGAAAGCACTTTAGTTTGAATCTTGGCACCTCTGGTCTGGTGTTGCGCGTTCGCGGCGAGCCCTGACGCCAGCGTTTGTCGGCGTCCTGAGTTGTCTACAGTGAAAACTATTGGGCGTTCACCGTTGCGTGCCAACGCATGTCTGTTTTGTTGCGCGAAATCCGGCTGTGAGACTTGAAGAGCCGTGAGCCAAGCCCAGAAAAGCGCAACACTTCAAAAGGTACCTCTGAATGTATTAAAACTCATTATGATAAATTCGCAATCGAAATTTATTTGGCCACCGAAGCTTGGTGCGACGATCCGTATATCGGTCTCTAAGAACTCGATAATCTCGCTGTTAAATCCTGGGCCCATTCGTAGTGGGGCGCCGTGCGTGGCTGTTCGCAGACACAACCGGCGGGGCGAAGGCGAGTGCCAACCTCTATTCGCTCGTCGAGACATGCAAGGCCAACGGTGTCGACGCCTACCGCTATCTGACCGAATCATTCAAAGCGCTGCCTTACGCGCGAAGCGCCGACGATTACGAGGCGCTGTTGCCATGGAAGCTGGGCCAGCATACGGACGGCACCGCGGCCTAATTGGCGTCAGCATGCAAGGGCGTGGTCAATCGAGCTAAAGTCGGAAGTGGTGTACGGGGGATCTGAGGTGGGGAATTGAAGGCGGTGGAGGTTTCAGCTGAGAATCTGATTGTCGAAGTCGGAAACCAGCAAACAACAAACCATCCACCATGAGGAAGGATACGGAAAAAGCAGTCGTCGGTCTATCGGGCGCCGGCCTCGGGCTGGACGAATTGGTCCGCCAAGGAGCGCGGCAGGTGATTCAGCAAGCGATTGAAGCGGAGTTGGCTGAGTTGATGGAGCGCTTCGCGAACGTCAAGACATTGCACGGGCAACGCGCCGTAGTACGCAACGGCTACTTGCCAGAACGCGAGGTGTTGACGGCCGCCGGCCCGATAGCGGTGAAGGTGCCAAAGGTACGCGATCGATCAGGATCGGGCGTGAAGTTCAATTCAACGATTGTGCCGCCGTACGTAAGGAAGTCGCCCCGTGTAAGCGCAGCGCTGCCGTGGCTGTATCTGAAGGGCATCTCGACTGGCGACATGGGCGAAGCCCTGAGCGTGTTGCTTGGCGATGACGCCAAGGGCTTGTCGGCCAACGTGGTGAGCCGGCTGAAGGCGCAATGGGCCGACGAGCACGTGGCCTGGAGCCGGCGTGATCTGTCGGAGTCGCACCACGTCTACTGGTGGGTCGACGGCATTCACACGGGGCTGCGCAGCGAGAACTCCGACGGCCAATGCTTGCTCGTGATCATCGGCGTGAAGCCGAACGGAAGCAAAGAGCGCGTGGCGATCGGCGATGGATATCGCGAGACGAAAGCATCCTGGCTGGGTAAGCGGCTCGTGCCGGCCGTTATAGACGGTGGCTGAGGGCGACATCAAAGTGATGCCCACCATTCCTGATCTCATGGGCATCACTTTGACACAGTCTGCAGAGAAGAAGCCGGTACACGAACGGGGCGCCCGAATTACCCCCGGGAGCTTCGTGAGCGACTGGCAGCGGCCGCTTGCGAGCCGGGCGTATCAGTCGCAAGGCTGGCTCGGGAGAATGGCATCAACGCGAACATGCTGTTCACCTGGCGACGGCGATATCTGGCCGATCAGCAAGCTCGATCTGCCGGGCTCATTCCGGTCGTATTGCTAAGCGACACGCCGACGGAGGTCATCGCGTCAGCCCCGGCAGAAGTGCAAGTGCAGAGCGCGAAGCCTGTACCACCTGTGGGCACAATCGAGATCCGGATCGGTCGTGCGGTGGTTAAGGTGGACGGCCTGGTAGATGCCGATATGCTTCGGATCGTGCTGGGTAGTCTGCGCTCATGATCTCCCTACCGGCAGGCACGCGCATCTGGATCGCTGCTGGCATCACTGATATGCGCTGCGGGTTTCATGGGTTGGCAGCGAAGGTGCAAACTGCGCTTGAGGAGAATCCGCTGGGCGGCAACGTCTACATCTTCCGCGGCCGTCGGGGCGATCTGATAAAGATTCTCTGGGCCACGGAAGACGGAATCTGGCTTCTTGCGAAGCGGCTTGAACGAGGCCGTTTTATATGGCCCAAGGCCGACGGTGGGAAGGTCCATCTGAGCTCTGCGCAACTGTCGATGCTGCTTGAGGGCATCGACTGGCGGCAGCCCCGTCGCACCGCCGCACTATCGATGTTGTAAACCGCGCAGCAGACTCGTAAACTACGGCGCATGTCGAACGGCGCCGATCTCCCTGACGATATCGAACTGCTGAAGGCCTTGCTGGTCGAGGCCCGTAGTCTGCTTGCCGAACGCGATGTCGAGATTGAGCAGCTCAAGGCGCAGATCGACAAGCTCAGGCGCATGCAGTTCGGTCGCAAGTCCGAGCAGCTACAGCGGCAAATCGAGACGCTCGAGACTCAACTTGAGGATCTGGCCGCCGTGCGCGGCGTTGTGGATGTGCAGCGTGCGCAGGCCCTCGGTGCAAATGCGTCCACCTCGAACAGAACGACGGACGAGGCGGCTTCCAGGCAAGCGCTTGCCGCGCATCTGCCGCGCCAGGATTATGTGCTCGAGCCTGAATCAAGCTGCCCGGATTGCGGTCAACCAATGCGGGCGCTCGGCGAGGACTCATCCGAACAACTCGCCCGGGTTGCAGCGGCGTTCAAGGTCATTCGCACGATCCGGTGCAAACTGGTTTGCCCGTGCTGCAGCACGATCACGCAGCCGCCGATGCCTGGGCTGCCGATCGAGCGGAGCATCGCCCATCCGAGTTTGCTGGCAGACATCCTCGTCGCGAAGTATGCAGACCACCAGCCGTTGTACCGGCAATCCGCGATCGCGGCGCGCGACGGCGTGACGCTCGACCGGGCCAGCATGGGTCGCTGGGTGGGCCAGTGCGAGGCGCTGTGCGCACCGCTAACAGAGGCGCTGCGTCGCTATACGGTGTCGGCCACCAAGCTGCACGCGGATGACACGCCGATCCCGGTGCTATCACCGGGCAACAGGAAGACCCGCACCGGCCGGCTATGGGTCTACGTGCGCGCCGATCGTCGCTCGGGCTCGACGCAACCGGCTTCCGTCTGGTTCGCGTACTCGCCGAACCGGCAAGGCATCCATCCTCAAACCCATCTCGCCAGCTTCAAAGGAATTCTGCAAGCGGACGCCTACGCGGGCTTCGACGAATTGTTCCGCGATGGCTCGATACGCGAGGCGGCATGCCATGCCCACGCGAGGAGAAAGTTCTACGACATCCACGTGCGCACGCCATCTGACACAACACAAAAGGCACTTGAATATATCGGCGGGCTCTACGACATCGAGGCCGCCATTCGCGGCAGGCCCGTCGCCGAACGGCTGCGAATACGGCAGGAGAAAGCCAGACCACTGCTTCAAACCTACGAAGCGTGGCTCAGGGCAAAGCTCGAAACACTGTCGTCGAAGTCCGATACGGCCAAGGCGATCAACTACACGCTGAACCAGTGGAGCGCTCTCACGTTGTATTGCGAAGACGGTACGCTCGAGATCGACAACAACATCGCGGAGAACGCGCTGCGCTGCGTAAGCCTGGGCCGGAAAAATTTTTTATTCGCCGGCTCAGACAGCGGCGGCGAACGGGCAGCCGCAATGTACGCATTGATTGGCACTTGCAGACTGAATGACATCGATCCGCGTGCCTACCTCGACTATGTGCTAACCCATATCGCCGGTCACAAAATCAATCGCATCGACGAGCTCCTGCCTTGGCGTGTGGCCGACAAGCTGCACACGCCAGCCAGTCCGCCAGATCCCTCTAACTGACCGGCAGCCCCAGTTCACCATCATGCCTCACGCGCACGAGAATGGACGAACGGCTCAGCTGAGCCGCTTACCTGGCTGGAGCTGTTGCTTGACCTGAAAAAGCGTGGCCTGCAGGCTGGCCCGCGACTGGCGGTAGGTGACGGCGCTATGGGCTTCTGGGCGGCGCTGGAAGAGGTATTTCCGGCCACGCTGGGTCAGCGCTGTTGGTTTCACAAGATGGGCAACGTACTGAACGCGCTGCCCAAATCGCAACAAGCGCGTGCGAAGGCCGACATGCAATCGATCTGGATGGCCGCGACCCGCACCGACGCGTACGCTGCGTTCGATCGTTTCGTATCGATCTACGCGGCGAAATATCCGAAGGCGACCGAGACGTTGAAGAAGGACCGAGACAGCTTGCTGGCCTTCTACGAGTTCCCCGCCGAACATTGGCAGCACCTGCGCACGACCAACGCGATTGAATCGACGTTCGCGACGGTGCGTCACCGTACGACACGCACGCGTAACTGCGTGTCGCGGCCGACCTTCCTCGGCCTGGCATTCAAGCTGATTGAGGAAGCTGAGAAAACTTGGCGCCGTATCAACGGCCCGGAAAAGATCAAGCTGTTGCTCGAGGGCATTGCCTTCAAGGACGGCGAACCGGTGCAGGACGATCGGCCGGTTCAGCAGAAACTCGCCGCTTGATATCGATCGTCACGATGCTGCCTATACACCACTCTTGACGTTAGCTCTGGTCAATCGATCGCTTACCCGAAAGCCGGGCGCGCGCGCTTCCAGCCACAGCTCGCTCGTGCTCTGTTCTTTGTCGTTCATGGCTCAGTCGTGTCCCATTCTGCGTTTGGCAATCAATGTCCGAGAAGTCGCTCACCGCGTAACGTTGAAGCTGTACCGCACGGCGACACTTGCCTGCTGCCTGCTGCCTGCTGCCTGCTGCCCGCGGTTGCGGAGATAATGCACCATCTGGGGTTCGTGCAGTCATTTACGGTACAAGCAGGCAGCTGGTAAAGCTTCATTCGCTGCTTCGACAGTATCGAGTGACGGTATCGATGTTTCAGGGGCATCTTCCGATCCGCGATACCGTCGTGCCGGGCTGTGGGATGCTTTGCCGGAGGTGGTTATGCATCGACGCCGGATTCTCTGGCGGATGTGCGGACTCCAATAGACCGTCCCAGACGGACGATCGGCGCAAAGGAGATTCTTCCGCGCGATACGGCTTCCATAATGTAAGCCGCTAGAGCAAGGTGTACGACGGTATGCTTTACGGTATCATGTCCGCACGGATCGTCCCAACCGCCCGACGGTGGTGGCCCCAAGGCCCCGATTCAGAATCGAGTGGAATCGGGATTCATCCCGTAAGATTCGGGACGGCTCTTCGGCTGCATGGACACGCGTCGAGTCGGGCAACCAGCCTGACAGTGAACTAATAATATCGGCTTGTGTCTCGCATTCCAGAGCGGCTTGCGACAGCTGCGGCAGCCAATGGATCATCTGTAGTGATCGACGTGAAACCGTTCTCAAGTTGTAGTTGAACGATGGGGCGCTTATCCACTACTTCCTTACCGAAATGGATAGTATCCGTCAGGTAGTCGTCGAGGCTGGCGCAACAAGTACCATTGCTGCGGATGTACCATTTGCCGTCGTTTGCGTCTTCGCGGTACTCCTTTACTGGACTGAAGGCTCCCATGGCTTTGCGCCCGGCACGGACATGCTTCACAAGATCGTAGGTGGGATCTCCGTTTACGGGGTTCTTGTTGCCGACTTCAATCCACGCAAAGTTACTCTGCTTGCTGGCATCATCCAACCAGGATTCTACCAAACATTGGTGATAGTACGCCCCAGCTCGTCCACAGCTCAAATCATTGTACCGGTTCGCAATGTTGTCTTCGTCGCTGGCGTAAATCATTGGCGCAAAGGCTACGCCTTTCGTGTATTTCACGATATTTCCCGGCTCGGCTGCCACTAAGGTGGCAAAGAACTTGAGAACCACCATATTCTCCATCCCTCGCCTGATAGTCAGATCTGCTGCACGGGAAAGTGCATCCAGGCTCTTGATGTCGAGTATTACTAACATGTGGGGGTAGTCAGATTTAACCCTGTCCAAGGCCGCCTCAAGGGAGAGGGCATCGTATCCCGTTGTTCTGAATCGCTTATCACGCAAAATTATCCTGTTGAGATGTGCATCGTCAAGCGCACGCACGTCGGCATTCCACCCTTTGCCTGTATAGATATCGAAACCGGAGCCGGCAGCGACGCGTCCGACGTTATAGTCATGGAAGAGGTATGGCGTCCCATTGCGGCTTTGCTTGACATCCAGTTCGATGGCCTCAATGCCGTTGTTATAGGTGTTTTGAATCGAGCAAAGCGAATTCTCGGGACAACCACTAGCGACGATGCCACGGTGAGCGACGATGCCTACGTTCCTCTTCTCTGCATGACCGGTATAAGGATTCTTGAACGCTTCGAGAATACGCTCGGGATCATAGTGATGTGGGCCATCTATGATGGCAGCGTCAGAAAGCGCGGCGATTGAAAAAAAAACAGCGCCAAGCAGCCGGAACCACTGGCTTGCAAAAGAATTCATAGCGATATCACTCCTTGGTTATCAGTGTCGTGAGTTAGAAATTCATTGAATGAACTGCTGTTGCCTGTCGTGGTGGTGTTTGGTGAATAATCGAATACTACGAGGCGGCGAAGAAGACCCGTCAAGCCAGCTCGAATGCGACCTGTTTGTGCGACCTTGCCGCGTGCAACGTCGTCGAACCTTAAACCAACGTACTCCTGCCGAAAGGTCCATAGTCTGTGAGGCCACATGTTCAGTCCAGCGCCGCCGTAGTGGAACGACGTGCTTGCTATACGACTGATCTTGTTCACGTAGTTGATTCATATGTCGAGACTCGTTGCCTGCCTGTCATGGCGATCTTCAGGTGACGCAAACTCGCGGGATATTTCTGCACAATCACACGGAAAGCGCATTCATCGTCGGCCCGTGCACGGGCCGGTGATCGGCAAGAGTATGGTAAAGGTGAACCTCTCGACAATGACCTCTTCACACGGGCGCTTGAGATCGCAACGTCCCAAGCGCCCGCCGGCCACCAACAACGCAAAAGGGCGATGCTGCCGAAGTGCCCAGGAACCGTTCGTACCGGCGGTGGCGACCGATCATTCGAGAGTGCCGCCCGCCGCAATCGTGTCGAACGCCTCGCTCGGCGTAGGGAAGTTCCGCGTGCGCACATCGATCACTACGGCCGTTTTGTGACGCAGCGCCAGTCCCAATGCATCAGCCAAGTCCGACGCCTCATGCACGGTCACGCCGCGCACCCCGATCGACTCAGCGAATTTCGCCCAGTCATGCATCGGCAAGTCGTGCAAGCGTCCCAGCGCCGGGCTGATCCGGTCGGCGCGCAGTTTTGGACTCCCGTACGCCGAGTTGTTGAGCACCACACAGATCAGAGGAACACCGTAGCGGGCAGCGGTTTGCATTTCAACGCCGTGCATCAGCATGCAGCCGTCGCCAGTCACCACCACGCACGGATCCTCGGGACGAGCGAGTTTCGCGCCGATCGCCGCCGGAATCGCCCACCCCATTGATCCCATGTACTTGATCGAAGTAAAGAAACGTCGTGGTTCGTATGCGGTCCAGTAATGGCCCGCGAAAAAGGCATGTGCGCCACTGTCGATGAACAGCATCGTTGAGCGGGGCATCACGCGGCGCAGTACCGCAATGGCTTGGGCGGGGTGCAATTGCTCTGGTTCCGATGGGAGAGGTCCGATCGGCTCGGTCAGAGTGCCGTTGCGCTTCAGCGAAGAGAGCCAGTCGCGCCGGTCCGCCCGGCTGGCTTGCAGGCGCGCGGAACATGCCGGTGCAGCGCGCGTCAGCGCATCCAGGCAACTGCGGGCGTCGCCCAGTATCGAAAGGTCTGAGCGATAGTCCTGAAACACGCCGCTCGTGTTGATGTCGTTCACAATCAGCGCATGCCGAGGCTGGAATCCAGATGTCCAGATCAGCGTGTCCAGCATGTTCATCCGCGAGCCAAGGACAAACAGAACCTCAAGCTTCCCGGTGGCGAGCGCATCAATCGCTGGCCGGTTGCCGAACCAGCCCATCATGCCGAGACTCAAACGATGATCTTCGGGGAACACCCCCTTGGCGGGCAAGGTCGTCGCCACTGGTATGTCGAAGCATTCGGCGAACCGCACGAGCGCTTCGGTGGCCTCCGACTGTACGCAACCAGAACCCGCGAGGATCGCAACCTTGGTTTTCGTCCCAACTAGATCCCAGAACGCGTCACAACTATCTGTATCCACGAAGCGAGGCTGATATGACGCCGAGGGAAGCCTTGACCACTCGCCGTTGGTCGCGGCCCCCTGAACATCGACGGGAACCGACAGATGAACCGGGCCGCGCGACGCGTGGTCCAGCATGCCGTGCAAGAGACGCCTGAGATGATTCCGCGCGAGCGATGGCGAAGTCAGGTCCAGCTGCAGCGCAGTGACGGGAGCCGCCATCTCGGCACTACGCAATCCCGCCGCGCTGGAGTCCTGTAAAGCGCCCCGCCCCGCCCGGTCCTGCTGTACCTCTCCCGAGATAGCCAGCAGCGGCGATCGATCCGTCCAGGCCGTCGCTAGGGCAGTCAACGTGTTGGTAAAGCCCGGCCCGCTAGTCGTCGCGCAGACGCCGAAGCGTCCGCTCGCTCGCGCGTAACCATCTGCCATGTACGCTGCGCCAGCCTCGTGCGCGCAAACGATGGGTTGCACATCCTTCTGCCGCGTCAGGCTTTCGAGCAGCAGATCGATCGATTGTCCGGGCACGCAGAAGAGGTGTCGGATACCCTCTTCGTTTAAAGCGCAGATGATCGCGTCTGCGACATTCATGCGACCTCCGCGAGTTCGGACCGAACGATCTGGATCGCGTTCAACGTGCGCGGAACGCCGACGTACACCGCAAGCAGGATGATGCATTCGAGTATCTCTTCCGGCGTTACGCCCCGTTTTAACGCAGTATGGACGTGTTGGCGCAACTCGACTTCGGTATCGCCCTGTGTAATCAATGTCGAAAAGGTGACGAGCTCCTTGTCGCGCGCCGTCAGGCCTGGCCGTTGCCACAGGCTGCCCAGCCCGAACTCCTCGATAATCGAGAAGTAGTCAGGGCAGAACTCTTTCAATGCCCGCAGTGACGCCGCGTGCGCAGGGTGATAAGTGTTGTCCAGCTCCCGCTGACCGGCGCTCGCACCGCTCAGACCGTGGCCTTTTTCGTGTTGCATAAGTGATTTCCTCCAGCGAGGGGTAGTACCTTCATGAAAGTTAAACCCACTTCTCATGCTAACAACTAATTTAGTTATACTAACGTCATTTATCGACGCTTTTCCTACAGTAGCTTGAGCGTGTATTTCTTCACAGGTGCCGTATTTGCAGCTATGAAGCGTTTGCTGCCGTAAACTGGTGTCCCTGTGTCGACGACGCGAACCTGTGGCGCGCGTCCAGGTCCATATCTGGCATTAGCGGGACTCGGGGGACTGGGACCAACGTTTCATCTTCACGTTGACACGACCTCAGCAAGGTGCTTCAAGGCATCGCAACCCATGCGTTGGGGCAATTTCTCTATTTATCCCGTCACCGCGAGCCGCGCGTTGTCCGGGGCCCGTTCCCCATCCTGCATTTGGACAGACGTTCTGTCGGGTTCTCGACGCTTTCCTTCTAGAGGTTCTGTTTTGAAAAGCCCGCACGAGTCGGCCTTCGGGTCTCAGCCCACGAACAAGATACTCCGCGGCCGATTGCGGCGCACCGGAAAACCTGTCAACCATGCCCGCATGGCGGCAAGCTAATGTCCGACGTCGAGACACAGGTGTCCTTTTTGGGGAAAGCGTTATGGAACAGGGTTGATCTCAGTGGCTGCAAAGCCGCGACGAAACCGTCCGGACGCAGCAGCGATGTGGTCTTACTCTGAAGAGAAGCATACAGTGTGCCAGCATGAGTCGCTGCAAGGCAGTGCGCCTATGTTGGCTTCCGCGCGTGAAAGCCGCGACGGGACCTCTCTACATGCTGATATCACGCCGACTGTCTGAACGTTGGTTTTCCAACAAATCGCTCGCTTTGTCCCAGACGTATGGGTATGAACAATGTAGACGCGATTCTAGCTTGCGCGTATCTGCGGACCGACACAAGCAAACTCGGCTCTTCCGGCGATGCCGATAGCACGGGCGCGCCCGGTTGCCAGTTGCCGCGCGACCGGATTGGGGCGGTAGCTGGCGCTAGCCGCGGCTGCAATGACTCGCTCACGGGTCCGCTCGCTCACCTCCGGGTATCCATTGAGCGCACGGCTGACTGTGGTCCGCGACATCCCAAGCTGGTGGGCAAGATCTTTCAGTGTCATCGCGAGTCCCGGTCTTGCCGCTTCCCCGCCAACCTGTCGGGGCCACCAACCCCGTAGCGCGACGCGTCAACCTGCAACCGGCCATGGTCGAGTACATCGACGGGCATCGGGTCCGAGATCTCCCCGATGAACTGGCCGTCCTTGCCGGATTTCAGAAAGGCCATGAAGTGCAGCGTACCGTCCGGCGCATGCACCATCCGGCCGGAATAGAGCGAGCCCGCTGCATCGCCGACCAGAAAATCGTCCTCGACCAGCTTCCATTCGCCAAGCGGATGATCGGCGATCAGATAGTGGGTGCCCGTCATTGGCTCAGACATGCGCTCGCGGCAATACGCTGGCTCGATATGGTTCTTCGCAGTGCAGAACAGGCAGTACCACCGGCCCTGATGCTCGAAGACCTGCGGTACTTCCAGTTGCCCGAACACCTTCGAGCGGAACAGCGGCGGGCGCAGCGACCAGTGTTCGAGATCGTGGGACACCGCATGCCCAAGCACGCCGCGTCCGATCACCAGGCCCATGGGCTCTCGCGCGGTGAACACCATGTGCCAGCCATCGCCGTTTGGGGCGGCGAAAACCCAGGGGTCGCGGAAAGCCTGGTCGTGCCAGACATTCGTATCGAGCGGCTCGTACAACGAGGGATCGATGTTCAGTATCGGATTGTGCGCGAGCCGTTCCCATATTTGCAGATCATCGGATACAGCCGCACCGATGCGCTGCACGAGACCGCGACCAGCATGGTCCGTACCAGTATAAAACATCATCCAGCGCTGCTGTGGCGTGCGGACGACCGAACCCGTCCACGTGGTGTAGTCGTCCCATGCGGGCGAGCGCGCTGGATGCAGCGCGACCCCGCGTTCCGTCCAGTTGACCAGATCGGTGGAAACTGCATGACCAATCGACACGTTCCAGTGCCGCTGCTCGGGATCTCCGATCGCCTTGGGGGCATTGAGGAAAAACATGTGCGTGAGCCCGCCTTCCTGTGCAAACCAGAAGTCCCACACCCAACGGTCCTCAAGGCGAAATGCCATTGCTGCTGTCCTATTCTGGCGACACGGCCGATTGTTGCGATGTCGGCCGTGCCGGGTTGCGCGCTGTCTGGCGCGAATGTCGACGCACGCCAGTCCATAGATCACTCGATCGCGTGGCTGGCCCCCGGATAGTACACATGATGAGTATATGTATCAAGGTCAGTCATTCAAATTCGACACCTCCTCCGTCGCGCTCTTTAATTTCTGGCGCGAGGAAAGTCGCGGTGCTATTTCCTATAACTGTCACTGATAATACACATAATGGGTAGTAATATTGGTTTTGTCGCGCCGGGCAGTGTTTGACCGGCAGGAGCAGCGGAGGCTCGCCGGAGTTTTGCGACCGACCACATACATGACACATTCGGGAAGAACCATGTTCGATCAGCAAGTCGGCCGCCGTTACTGGCGCCTTTCTGCGATTGCATTCGCGACAGCGGCAGCGTGGTCATCGCTGGCCTGCGCCGCGACGCAGGCTCTGGCGGACGAGGCGGGCGGTACCGCGACGGGCGAGCAGCCCGCGGATAAGAACCAGCAGGTCCAGCGCTTCGGTCATGTCGACGTCACGCGCAAGCGCGCCGTGAACAGTGCGGCCGTCGCTACCAAGCAGATGCAGGACCGGGTGATGGATGTTTTAACGAAAGAGCAGATTGAAACCTTGCCGGATGCGACCGTCACCGACGTCGTGAAGCGTATCGCCGGCGTATCGGTGAGCTTTAACCCGGACAACGTCAACGGTCGCGACGAGGCGCAGTTCGTCGCGATACGCGGTCTCGATGCGAGTTACAACAACATCTCGTTTGACGGTGCGCCGATGGCCTCGACCGACCGGACGAGCCGCGGCGTACGCACGGACATGCTGCCGTCGTCGCTCGTCAAACAGGTGCAGGTCTTCAAGACATGGCAGCCGGATCAGGATCCGAACGCGGTCGGCGGGTCGGTGAACATCGTCACGCGGAGCGCGTTCGACAACGGCGGCAAGCCGTATTTCAGCGCGACGGGAGCACTCGGTCATGCCGAGGGAACAGGCAAGGTTCTCTCGGGGGCCGAGGGCCTCGCGCGCAAGGCGGATATGGTGTGGAGCGCGACATTTGGTCCAACCCAGGCGCTCGGGCTCGTGATCGCAGCGAACTACGAGAAACAGAACACGTATTCGCTGGGCCACATGACCACCGACAATATCTTCTACAACTTCTACGGTGCGAACGGCTCGCTCGCGAACCCGGCGGCGACGGGCGGTCCAAATCCCGGCAACGGCATTCCCGTACCCCAACAGTTCAAATACTGGCAGTACCGCAAGAATCTCGAACGGCAGGGCGTCGATGCCAAGCTCGAAGCGAAGTTCACGCCGGACGTCTACGGCTTCGTGTCGCTCGGCTATAACGCCGAAAATATGCATGAGTTACGCGATGAAAACATCATCGATGTCGGGCGCACGACGGGGGTCCCTAACAACCCCGTAATCAACCAGACCGCGACGTCTGGCCAGTTCGCACTCGGCGAAGCGGAAGCAGGTGTACAGCAAAGCAAGATTGACCGGACTGTCCAGAACGTCCAGGGTGGTCTCGATTGGCGTCTGGGTGATGATCGGATGTTGTCGCTCCGCTCCTCGTTCTCGAAGGCAAGCCAGTGGAATCCACAGACGGCTGCGAAGTACATCTACGGCAACCTGAAGTACGGTGCGTCTGGCACGCAGCCATCTATCGTCGGCATACCGGGCATGGCGACGACCTATGACACGTCCGGATTCGATCCCGCCGTGAGCGTCCTGAATCCCTCCGGCTTTGTGAACCCAGCCAACTGGCACGCGCTCTACTGGCGTACCGACAACATCCAGATCGACGACAGGGTAGGCGACCTGAAGCTCGATTTTCGCCAGAATATGGGCTCCGATTCGCGCGGACTGGGCTATGCCATCGGCTTCGATTATCGCAGCCTCGGCCACAACTACAACGAAGCGTTCAACGCCTACTTTCCGACGGGCAGCGGACTCACGATGGCAGGCGTTGGCGGTCCGTCGGGCACGACGTTGCCGTACACCAACGGTCTGCCGTTCATGACCATCGACCTGAACAAGGCCTGGCAGCAGCTGCAGAGCAATGGCAACCTTGTTGCGGCGAACGTCAACAACCTCGCGAGCAGTCTGCAGAACAACTACTCGCATACGGAGCAGACGGCGGCAGGCTATGCGATGGCGTCGTGGCGCACGGATCGTCTGAGCGCGATGATCGGGCTGCGCCAGGACAACACGCGTCTGTCGACGACAGGTAATGTGCGCAATACGGTGGGAGGCACGACCACATGGCAGTCCGTCACGAACGATTCGAAGTACAACTTCACGTTGCCGGCCGCATCGCTGGTTTTCGATGCGACGCCCGCAGTGCGCCTGAAATTCGCCGCCAGCAAGACCATCGGCCGGCCGACCTATGACGACTACGCGCCCAACACGTCAATCTCCGAAAGCTCGGACGGGTCGCTGACGGTCGTCACCGGCAACCCGAACATCAAGCCGCGCGAATCGACGAACCTCGATCTGTCGGCAGAATGGTATTTGCCGCACTCGGGCCTCCTCTCGCTCGCAGCATTTCACAAGCAGATCAAGAACGAGATCTACAACCTCACGAGCCAGGGGACGCTGTTCTACGATGGCCTGACCCGCGCAGCATCGATCACGCAGCCGCTCAATTCGTCGAACTCGAAGCTCGACGGCATCGAACTGAATTTCGTGCAGAACTCGCTCGGCTGGATCACGCCGTACCTGCAGGGCTTCGGCTTCAGTGGCAACCTCACATTGCTACGCGGTCGCCTGAACGCGATCACGTCATCGGGCGGCACGCGCACGATCAACCGCCTCGTGAACCAGCCTGACCAGATCCGCAACCTCAGCGTCTTCTACAACTATCACAAGTTCGGTATCACGGTTGCGTACAACTGGATCGGCACGAGCCTGCGTGCGGTTGATGCCAGCCTGCCGCGCCAGGACGTGTACTGGCAGGCGCGCAAGGAAATCGATCTGCAGGCGCGCTACGACATCGGCTCCGGCTGCCAGACTTTCTTCGAAGTCGCGAACCTGACGGGATCGCCCGTGGTCTCGGTCACCGGCCAGAACCGTAATCTGCTAAAGGACAAGTTCTCCATCGGCCGGACCTTCTGGCTCGGCCTGACCTATACCCCGAAGCATCTTTGACCCTGGACGGCTGCGCTGCCCCAACGGGGGAGCGGCCGTGTACTGGATTAATTCATCAAGGACATGACATGAACATCCTGCAGCAATTTCTCAGTCTGAGCACGCAGTCGGCGGGCATCATCCCGATCCTCGCGCTGCTTTTTCTCGTGGTGCTGGCCGTCGCGATCGAGCGCGCCGCATTCTTCGCAAAGGCGGCACCTTCGAGTGCAGAAATCGATCATCGCCTGAACACGCTCAATTTTCTCGATGACCGCTCGGTGAGCGAAGTCGCGACGCGCTACCGTCCCACGGTCTACGGCGCGACGTTGCAGGCCGTCGTCGAGTCACGCTCGCTGAATCCCGACGAGATGGACCGCTATATCGACGAGGCGATCGTACGCACGTTGCCGCAACTCGACAGGCACCTGTGGATGCTCGATACAGCCGTGACACTCGGGCCGCTGATCGGTCTGCTTGGCACGATCATTGGCATCACGGAATCGTTTAACGTGCTTGGCACGGCTGGACCTGGCGCGGGTGCCGTGACGGGCGGCATCGGCCATGCGCTGATCGCAACAGGCTGCGGTTTGCTGGTGGCCATTGTCGGTGTCGCGGCGAACGGCTACTTCGCCAAGCGGGTGCGCCTTGCGACGCTGCGGCTCGATCTGATCAAGCTCGCAAGCGTCAAGCGCACCCATCTGGTCGGCAGGAGCACGGCGGGTACTACTGCGGGAATCACAGGTGCCGGCGACACGCGTGAGCGTCAGGAGCACATCGCGAGCGTACGGGCGATGTCGCGCACGATGGCCTCCGATGCGTCGGGAGCGTGATCATGAGCCGCACTCGTTACCTCGAGTCGCACGAGCCGCGCATCGAACTTGTGCCGATGATCGACATCATGATGTTCCTGCTGATTTTCTTCATGGTCACGATGTTGAAGATGATCGACGCGAGCGGCGTCAAGATCAACGTGCCGCACGCTGCATCGGCCGCACCGCTGCCGATGGCGACGCTCACGATTGCGGTGAAGAAGGACGGCGGCCTGTTCTTCGAAGGCAAACCGGTGTCCGCTGACGTGATGACGCAGACGATCCGCGGACGTGCGCACGATGCGAAGATCGACGTGCTGATCGCGGGCGACAAGGACGTGGCGCTGCAGGATCTGCTGCACGTGATGGATCTCGCGCACGCGGCAGGTGTCGACGATGTCGGCGTCGCGGCCGTGCGCTGAGGTGCAGTCATGAAGACAGCCGTTCTGGGAACGCTCGCGCCGCCCGAACCGAAGTCCGGCATGCGTTGGCCCGCTGCGTTTGCGATTGCGCTTGTCATTGAAGGTGGGCTGATTGCTGTATTAGGGCGCATTCTGGTGCAGCCCGTTGCTGAACCGCCTCCGCCGCCGAAGGTGATGAAGGTCGTGACGATCGCCGACGCGCCCGCCGATCCCACACCGCCGCAGCCAGCTCAGAAGGCACCACCCGAACCGCCGAAGCCCGCGCCTGTGCAGCACCGCCCGACGCGGGTGCGGCATGCAGCGCCGACACACAGCGCGGTGCCTGCGCCAGCCGTGACACCCACGCCCGTCGCCACCCAGGCCCCCGCCACGGTGCCGCAGGCGGTGCCCGCCGTTACACCGGACATCGCGAAGCCGATGCATGAGGCGCCGCCCGCCGCGTCGCAGGCGCCAAAGGTCCGCAAAGGCATCGTGCCGCTTGTGCGGGTCGAGCCGGATTATCCGCCGCGCGCGATGGCCGGCAACATCGAAGGGGCGGTGGTCGCACACGTCACGATCACGCGGGACGGGAGCGTGAGCGCTGTGAGTATCGTGCGATCGGATCCGCCGAAGGTCTTTGATCAGGCCGCAATCAACGCGCTGATGCGCTGGAAGTTTTCTCCCGGCGACGCCGATGTGGTCGGCGAAGTCGAACTGCGTTTTTCGCTGAGCGAATGACGCACTGAACTGACATCAACAAGCAAGACAAATGAAAACGGCAGGCATGAATACTATCGACGTCCCTGAAGTACCGTTCATCTCGCTGGACCATATCGGAAAGAAGTTCGATTCGAATGGCAACGTGTTGCGCTATCCCGGCAATACGCTGGTATGTCATGTGCCACTTTTTACACCGCTATCCGATGCGCTTGTCGCTGTGCGCGACACGATCAGATCGAGTCCGTTTGCGTCCTCGCTAAGCTTCCTGCCGCCGGAGAGCTATCACATGACCGTGTTCGAGGGCGTCGCCGATCTCGAGCGCGGCAATGACCGGTGGCCAACCGATCTGCCGCATGACGCGAGCATTGCCGAGTGCACGCGTCACTTCGCGGCGAAGCTCGAATCATTCGATCTGGGATGCGCCTTGCCGCTGCGTCTCAGGGTGGCCGATCGCGCGAATCAGACGCACGTTGGCTGCATCAAGCTCGTACCCGTTGATGCAGTGGAAGAGCGCAAGCTGCGCGACCTGCGCACGCGGCTCGCCGAGTGTCTGTCACTCAGGACGGCATGGCACGATCACTACGAGTTTCATATCACGCTGTCGTATCTGGTCCGCCCCATGACGCCCGACGTCACGCTTGCGTGCCTCGATCTCGTCAGCGGCTGCTTTGCACATGTGGGCAAGCTGTTCGAAATTATCGAACTGAGTGCACCCGAATTCTGCGTGTTCAACGACATGTATGCATTCGACAACCAGTTCCTCCTGCGCCGGATCGCATCGCAATGAGCGGCACTGTCACACATCGCTTCGCCTTATCGAACGGCGGCGCTCGATGATGCGTCTGCCAGGCGTTGTCGCGGCTGTGCTGTTCGTGCTCGGTGCGTCGCCGTCGATGGCGACGACCATCCAGTTCTGGTATGGCCATACGGGTACCGTGGCGGCCGCGATCCAGACCCTGTGCGACGGGTTCAATGCGTCGTCGCCGGTGGACAAGGTGCAGTGCGTGTCGCAGGGCGCGTACGAGCAAACGATGCGCAAGACGGTCGCAGCGTATCGCGCAGGCAGGCAGCCGGCACTCGTCGAAATTTACGACGTTGGCACGGCGGACATGATGCTGAGCGACGCCATCTATCCGATGGACGAGATGACGGCGACCATAGGCAAGCCGGTTGATGCATCCAGCTATGCCGATGTGGTGCGACGGTACTACGCATCGACGGACGGGCGGCTCTACTCGCAGCCGTTTGGCGTGTCGACGCTCGTGCTGTACGCGAACGCTGCGCGGCTCGCCGCAGTCGGCGTGACCAGTACGCCGTCGACGTGGGAAGCGTTCGAGGACACGGCGCGCAAGCTGCGGGCCGCTGGCGCGAGTTGTCCGGCTGTCAGCGACTATTCGCCGTGGAAGCTGTTCGAGCAACCGGCGGCCGTGCAGGGCGTGCCGCTTGCGAGTGGTGCCAACGGACGACAAGGGCTATCCGCGCGCTATGTGTTCGCTGGCGGGGCGCTGAACCGCTGGATGCTCGACGTGCTGCGCTGGCGCAAGGCGGGGTTGCTGCTCGATGCGGCCGACACGCGCACGGGCAGCCAGGCGATCGCTTTCGCGAATGGTGAGTGTGCGATGTCGGTCGATTCAACGGGTGCGATGGGCGTCATTATGAGCGTCGGCAAGGTGCATCCGGTCGTGGGCATGATGCCTGTCTACGCAGGTGCGGTGCGTTACCACACTCTGATTGGCGGCAGTTCGATCTGGGTGATGAAAGGCCAGGACCTGGCCAGCTATCGCGTCGCCGCAGCGTTTCTCGCCTTTGTGCGTGAGCGGCGAAACCAGATTGCATTTGCGCTAAAGACAGGCTATCTGCCCGTTACGCGGGACGCGCAGGCGATGCTATCCACAATGTCCGATCAGCGGGACGTGGGTCTGCTGCCAATCACGGCAGGCGTGATGTCGCTGAACGAGGCGGGAAACGAAAACAGTGTGGGCGAACGGCTCGGCTTCTTTCCGCAGTTCCGTTCGATCTGGTTCGAAGAGGTGCAGCACGCGTTTCACGGTGACAAACCGATGGACGATGCGCTGCGCGCTGCACAGTCACGCGGCAATGCGTTGCTCGTCCGCTTTGAGGCAACCTACAGGGACATGCGCCTGCCCTGACGAAACGCGAGCGCGCTTGCCGCTGACTACCCGACATGCCAACTTTCCATTCCAGATGAAACCAAGCGCCAGGTTCCCAGGCCGCCAGATACCGCTGATGCTCGCGCTGCCGCAGCTTCTGCTGGTGGCTCTGTTTTTCTACTGGCCGGCCTGCAAGGCCGTCTGGTGGTCCTTCAATCTCGTGCGCCCGTTCGGCAACGGCTCGATATTCGTCGGTCTCGACAACTATGTTCGCATCCTCTCGGACGCCACCTTCTATGCGTCGCTGCGGATCACGGCGATCTTCGCGGTCGCGGGCGTCGGTTCTGGGGTGCTGATCGCACTCGCTCTCGCTGGCTTCGCGGATCTGAACCTTCGCGGCAGCGCAGTATTCCGCAATCTGTTGATCTGGCCGTATGCGATTGCAGGCGCAACGCTGGGCGTGATCATGCGCTTCATCGCGAATCCCGTCGTCGGTCCGCTCGCTTACCTCAACACGATTCACTCTGGACTGTGGACGCCGCAATCCAATGGCAGCGAAGCGATTGCCATGATCACACTCGCGTTCGCATGGACCCAGGTGCCGTTCAATTTCGTGATCTTCGTTGCCGCACTGCGGTCGATCCCGCAAGATTATCTGGCTGCTGCCGCCGTCGACGGCGCCGGGCCCGTACGGCGCTTCTTCGATATCAAGCTGCCCATGCTCAAACCGTTCATCCTGTTCGTGACTGTCGCCAGCATGATCGAGGCGATGACGAACAGCTTCGGCATCGTCGATACGCTGACAGCAGGCGGTCCCGCAGGGGCGACCAACATTATCGCTTACAAGATCTACTCGGACGGCTTCGTCGGGCTCGATCTGTCCGGTTCGTCGACGCTTTCCGTGATCCTTATGTTCTTCATCATCGCGATGACGTTCGTGCAGTTCCGCGTATCCAAACGCAAACTCGACGGGGGAAACTAGTCATGGTCGAACGTCATCCTGGTCTCAGGCTGGTTGCCTATGCGGTGCTGTTGCTCGGCGTCGCGTTCGCGTTCGCGCCAATCTATCTGGCGATCTGCGCCGCCTCCGTGTCGAATGCATCGCTGGTGGGTGAGGGGATTGCGCTCGTACCCGGCGGCCGCCTGATCGACAATCTGCACGAGGTCGCACGCCGTACGGACATCGGGCGCATGCTGTTCAACAGCTTCGTCGTGTCGTCGGTCGTCGTGATCGGCAAGCTCGCGTTGTCGTCGATTACTGCGTATGCCGTCGTGTACTTTGGATCGCGGCTCAGGCACGTGATCTTCTTCGGTGTGCTGGCGACCCTGCTGCTGCCTGTCGAGGTTCGTATCGTGCCGACTTACGCGGTCGCCTCCGATCTCTTCGAGCCGCTGAAGACGATCCTCGAAGCCACTCACCTCGATACCGTGCTCGCCATGCTGACGGGGCTGCGCTTCACGGCATCACTGAACCTGCTGGATACCTACGCGGGCCTCACATTGCCGTTGGTCGCGTCGGCCACGGGGACGTTCCTCTTCAGGCAGTTCTATCAGACAGTGCCCGCGGAGCTGTCCGAGGCGGCGCGCCTGGACGGTGCCGGGCCCGTGCGGTTCTTCTTCGACATCCTGTTGCCGCTCTCGAAGACCAATTTTGCGGCGCTGGGGACGATCGTATTCATCTCGACATGGAAGGATTATATGTGGCCGCTGTTGATGACTAGCCGGCAGGACATGCGCACGATCGTGCTTGGTGTCGCGAGCTTCATGCCGACGGAAGCAAGCCAGGCGCCTGAATGGAGTCTGATGATGGCCGCTGCGCTGGTCGGCATCGTGCCGCCGCTGGTCGCGATCGCGCTGATGCAGGGCTGGTTTGTCAAAGGCGTGACGGGAGTCGGGAAATGATGAGTGATCGTGCAAACAGTCGGGCGGCCGGCATCGCCGTCGAGGGGGCAACGAAGCGGTATGATGGTCACACGGTAATGGCTGAGCTGAACGTCGTGTTTGAGCCGGGCGAGCTGACGGTCGTACTCGGTCCATCGGGATGCGGCAAGTCGACGTTGCTGCGCATCGTGGCGGGGCTCGAGTCAGTCACGCACGGACGCATCCTGATAGGCGGCGAAGATGTCACGCTGCGCGCGCCAGGCGAGCGCGGCTGCGCGATGGTTTTTCAGCACTACGCACTCTATCCGCACATGAGTGTCGCGCAGAACATCGGCTACGCTCTGAAGCTCGCGGGATTGCCGCGCATGGAGCGCCAACGGCGTATTGCCGATGCGGCCAGCATGCTCAGGCTGACTGAGCTGCTCAAGCGGCGCCCGGATCAGCTATCCGGCGGTCAGCGGCAGCGGGTGGCGATAGCGCGAGCGATTGCACGTCAGCCCGCGATCCTGTTGTTCGACGAGGCATTGTCGAACCTGGACGCGAAACTGCGGCACGAGATGCGTCTGGAACTACGGCGGTTACACAAAGAAATCGGCGGAACGACGATCTTCGTCACACACGACCAGACCGAAGCGATGACGCTCGCGGATCGCATCGTCGTGATGAATCGCGGACGCATCGAACAGATCGGCCCGCCGGGCGACATTTATCATCGACCACGCACGCCGTTCGTCGCAGGCTTTATCGGGAGTCCGCCGATGAATCTGCTCGAAGCGACGCGCGCGTCGGACGGTGGCGTGGTGTTGGCCGATGGGATGAAGCTACCGCTTGCAGAGCGGGTGTTGCCAGGCCACAGCGAGGCGGGCGGTGCCCGCATCGTCGTCGGCATCCGGCCCGAAGCATTCGTGGTGCGGCACGACCTGAGCGGTCTGGAGTGCACGCTTGAAGCGATTGAGGACATCGGCAGTCATCGGCTGCTGTACTGTCGGCGTGGCCGCCAGCGGATCATCGCGACACAGCGGGACGCCGCGGACTACCGGACGGGCGACCGGCTGTCTCTCGGTTTCCGGCCCGAACATGTGACACTGTTTGACGCCGCGACAGGCACGCGTCTGACTATGCCTGATATTGCCGAGGCAACGGTGTGAGGCGATGTCGTCAGTTGCGACGTTCTGACCGCTGTGGATTGCAATGGCGCCTCATCTATCTTATGGAGCAGTGTGTTGAGCAATCTGGAGAGCCGTCTGCAGGCGGCGACATCGATCGTCGAAGAAGCGGGGGCGGGGGCGCTTGCGTTTTTCACGGAGCGCGCAGCGCTCGCCGCCAGCAGCAAGGGGCCGATGGATTTCGTTA
Organism: Paraburkholderia sp. BR14312; assembly: GCF_040948675.1. Lineage (NCBI taxonomy): Bacteria > Pseudomonadati > Pseudomonadota > Betaproteobacteria > Burkholderiales > Burkholderiaceae > Paraburkholderia > Paraburkholderia sp. BR14312. The sequence goes on along the minus strand of NZ_JBFPKI010000007.1, from coordinate 90,746 downwards.
GCGAGGCCGATATGGCTGTCGAGCAGCGGGTCAGGGAGCGTATCGCCGGTATATGGCCTGCTGAAGCTGTCGTTGGCGAGGAGTTGGGCGGCGAGATGGCATCGCGGTTCTGGATCGTCGATCCCATCGATGGGACAGCCAATTTCCTGCGCGGCTCGCCACTGTGGGGGATCGCGCTTGCGTACGTGGCGGACGGCGTGCCGGAAGTCGGCGTCATTCATTACCCGGTGCTGCGCATGACGCTTGCGGCGGCCACGGGGCAGGGCGTGATCCTCAACGGCCAGCCCTTTACGCGCAACGTGCCGTTTCCCGATGTGCGCGTCGCGGCGCTTGGCACCAACCCGCACTGGACCACGGCCGAAACGGCGACCCTCGAAGCAGAGATGAAGCGGCATCAATGGGCGGTGACGGGCTACCGCTGCGCGACCATCGGTCTGGGGTTCGCGGCGTTAGGATATGTCGACGGCTATTTCGAGTGCCACACGAGTTTCTGGGATCTGGCTGCGGGCGCGGTACTGTGCCGCGAGGCTGGTCTTCGGGTCGCGTTCGACGCCGCTCGGGTGCGACACGGCATGCGAATCGCGGTCGGGACGCCAGCGCTGACGGACGTCGTGCTGCCCTTCTGGTCGGCACCTGCGGTGTAGCCGATGACCGTCGCGGCCCACTATGACAGTGGTTCGGTAGCGGAGCTGTCTGCTACCATTTTCGATTTCGTATTTAGGCGGAGCGTGACCCATGGCCCCGGTTTCGCGAGAGTTCGTGTCACCACATCCTGAAACAGGCTCGACGCGAGAGCGTGGCCGGATCGGCCGGTTGATTGCAAGCGAGCGGCTTATTCTCGACCTCGTTCGCCGCTCGGGTGCGATCACGCGTGCGGCGATCTCGGCCCAGACCGAGCTCGCACAACAGTCGGTGCACCGGCTCATCGAGCAACTGATTGAACGCGGTCTGCTGCGGGCCGGCGAGATAATTAGGAACGGGCGCGGCCAGCCGAGCCCGCGCATCGAACTGGTTCGTGAGGCGGCGTACTCGCTCGGCGTGTCGATTAACACGGATTCGATGTCGGTGTGTCTAGCCGACCTTGGATGCCATATTCTCGAAGAGGTACAGCTGCGCACGGCGCCCACGAGCCGCAATGCGTCACTTGCGGCGATCAATGATGCAATCGACCGGATTCTCATACGCAACCATGTGTCGCGCGACCGTTTGATCGGCGTCGGATTCGCAATGACCGGCTATTTCGTCGCCGACGACCGGCAGATGAATGCGCCCGAACCGCTTCAGGAGTGGTCGCTTATCGATCTTGCGCCGATCCTTGAGCGCGCGTTCGGACTGCCGGTGTGGATCGACAACAACGCGACGACAGCCGCGATTGGCGAAAGTCTGCTCGGGGCGGGACGCTGGGCGAAGAGCTTTTTTTATCTATCGTTCAATTACGGCTTTGGGGGCGGCGTCGTCATCAACGGAAAGCCTTATTTTGGTGCGCATGGCAACGCGGGCGAAATGACGCTCTGTACACCCGAGGAAGCCGAAAACCGTCCTGCCTTGCGCTATCTGATCGACGAGTTGCGCGCCAACGGTATCGATATCGATTCTGTCGAAGACCTGAGGATGCGATTTGATCCGGCCTGGCCCGGCGTCGAAACATGGATTACGCGCACCTTACCTGTGCTGGACAGGACGGTCAACGCCATTGCCGGTTTGTTCGACCCGGAGGCGATCGTGTTCGGCGGGCAGTTGCCCGCGGCCCTCGGCCGGATGCTGATTGAGCGCGCGCGCTTCTGGGGTGTGCATCGATATGGCGTTGGACCACCGCGGCCAAAGCTGGTGCTGTCAGAGGCGAACGGTGATGCGGCGGCAAATGGCGCTGCGCTCGTGCTACTCAAAAACAGCTTTTTCGAGTAACCACGCACGATCGGTGGAGACTGGTCCGACCCGGCATTGGACGCGTGGCGTGAGCTCGCAGTGTTCCCGGCCATGGATGGCACCGCGAGCCTGTGTAAGCCGGGGGCGTTACCAGAGAAGCGACGTTATGTACGCTGGGGCTGGGTACCGGGGAGTGAAAGTGAGTGCGATGTTGAACATGGTGGAGCTGCAGACGTTTGCAGCGGTGGTCGAACATCGCAGTTCGCGCAGGCGGCGGTTGCGCTGAATATCTCCTCTGCAGCAGCGACACGGCGGGCCAAGCGGCTCGAACAGTCGATCGGGGCGTGTTGAAATGAGGCGCATCGTAGCCGGATGTCGGACAGCCCGTGGCAAAGATGGCATGACGGCGCCATCGGTTCGGACGCGGCGTAGTGGGTCGTACGGTTTCCGACAAGGGTCGGGGCACTGCGGGCGCTGAGTTGCCCGTGCGGTGGACCTATGAGGTTACCGGCGAGGGCACAAGGCGAGTAATGTCCCGACCTCGATTCCGTGCACTTGAAAACGTGCTCACCTCCAGCGGATTCTTTGTCGCAGGTTAGACGGAAACGGACCCAAAGCTGTGCGCTTGTTGATCGAGCACGCCGGTCGGATTCCTCTGTAGCTGTTTACGCTATCGCGGATTGCAGCTAGACGTGCGCCATCGCGCACACGGGGATGTTGTGGAGCAGATGGTCCGGTGCAGCGGGGGCGTTTTTGCGAACGTTTGTTGGCCGAGATCCGAGTCACTACTCGATGCGTTGCCATGGCGGCCGGGGCAGATCGTCTAACGGAACGCCGAGTCCGTCAGGGGCATGACGGCTGCCGGACTTGTGAATCCGTGCGTGCACGGCCCTGCGCCTGGCCAGGAGGTAGCCGCAGCCAATCGTGGCCAGGATCATCTTAACCCACAAACGCGCGCATTACTGCGATCCAGTGCTTGCGGCTAGCTGCTGGTACGCGTTCAAACGCAAGTTCGAAGCGCCGGCGCACGAGCTGAGTGACCTCGGATTCGAGCACGGCACCCGCCTCGGTCAGCAACAGCTGGTGGACACGCCGGTTGGTGGGCGACACGAGGGTTTCGATCAGGCCGTGGCGGTGCAGATCGTTCACGGGCCGCTGCAGGGCCTGTCGTGACACGCCAATGAATTCGCGCACGTCACTGACCGGGCAGCGTGGGTGGCGCGCAGCGAAATAGAGCACCTTGTGGTGGCTCCGGCCCAAGCCGAGTTCGGCGAGCCGCTCGTCTGCACCCGCAATGGTCACCTGATAGGCCTGATGAAAGGCCAGGATGGCTTCATCGATGCTGTCCGTGGGGACAGCGCGTTCGCTTGTCGACTGGATGGGGAGGCGGGCTGGTGAGTTCATATAGGGATTATACTCACAAGTTCATATGTCAATCATGTTGACATATGCTCTATTGTTTATAAAATCCAGTGTGTGGCCGAAGCTGCCATATGCGTTGATCAGGCCACACCCAAACCTACACCGGAGACAAACGTGATTACCGCAAACAAGCTGAGTGACGCCGCGCGCATAACGTTGCAACGCGAGTGCATCGTCGAGCATATGCGCGCCGAGAACGCGCACGACTGGGACGCCGTCTACTATACCTTCATTCGTGATGAGCGCTCGTCCTACGACGTCATTCCGATGTCGGCCGTATTCAGCGGCTTCAAGGCCGTGCAGGACTTCTACGCCGCGTTCGACGCTGCCTTCCCCGATTTCCGGCTGCATCCCAGCGCCGAGTACGACGTCCCTGGTTGCTCAATCCGTGAGGTCACGGTGACCGGCACCCACCGCGGCAAGTTCTGCGGTATCCCGGCCACCGGCCGGGCCGTCACGTTCGAGCTCGCGGCGTTCTATATCTTTGGTGACGGGGATGAGGCGGGTCGCCTGCTTGCAGAGCGCGTCTATTTCGACCTGGAGACTGTGCTGCGCCAGTTGCGTGGCGAAGCGAACGCGCCCACTGGTGTGGGCCTTCTGGGCCGCGCCCACTAACCAACACGCTGCAGCGACGCTACGAGCCATCTTCCATGACACAGACTCTGTCCATTCGGCAAATAACTGGCGGTGGGGGCCTCGCCCTTCGTCTTCTAGAGACCGGTCCGGCTACCGGTCCCACGATCCTGTTTCTGCACGGCTTCTCCCAGTCGGCGGCGATCTGGCGTCCCCAATTTGCGGGTGGCCTGGCTGCTGACCATCGGCTGGCGGCGCTGGATCTGCGCGGCCACGGTGGATCGGCCAAGCCTGTGGAGCCTGCGGCTTACAGCGATGGCTCACTGTGGGCGGATGACGTTGCTGCTGCTATCGAAGCACTGGGCAATCGGCCGGTGGTGCTGGTGGCGTGGTCGTATGGCGGCCTGGTGGCTTGCGATTACCTGCGCCGGCACGGCAGTGCTCGTCTCGCCGGACTGGTGTTCGCAGCTGCACTGACCCGGCTTGGCGATGAAACGGCCATGAGCCTGCTCGGGCCGCAGGTACTGTCCTATGTTGGCAGCCTGTTCGCCCCGGACATCGCTACTGTGGTGCCGGCACTTGTGCAGTTCATCCAGCAGTGTCACGCCCGCCAGGTGAGCGAGCGTGACCTGTACGAGATGCTGGGCTACAACTGCGTGGTCCCTTCCGAAGTGCGTGCCGCGCTGTTCTCACGGCAGGTGGACAACGACGACCTGCTGAGCACGCTACAGGTTCCAACGATGGTGTTGCACGGCAGTGCAGATGACATTTTGCTGCCTGCTGCAGCCCAGCGGCTCGGGTCACTGATGCCGACGGCTCAGGTCTCAATGCTCGAGGGGACCGGGCATTGTCTGTTTCGCGAGGCACCCGAAGCGTTTAATGAGACGCTGCGTGACTTCGTGACAACAAACCAGTGTTGAAAAAGGAGACTGTGCATGAGGAATCGCGGGCCACCCGTGGTGAACAATGTGAAGTCCCTCGCAAGGGATGAGGACGCGTAGGAGGGGCCTGCCGGCTGCCAAATGCGTGACGATCGATATGTTAGCCCGTTTGGCCACGTAGTTCAGGAGGTGAACGAGGAAGGGACAGGCGAAAATGCCTCGATGAACCGGCGTGTTTTGGTCGATAACTTCGTACTGCAAATGTTTTTTTCGTCGTGGTCAGCAAGCCTGTGATCCGTGAGTGGGGCGATGACTCAGGCTTTGCCAGCCTACATCAATCCGTAGAGGAGGCGAACAATGCGAGCGGCAATGTATTACGGCAACAGGCAGTTGAGGATCGAAGACCTTCCTGAGCCATCGGTATCGGCTGGCGAGGTGAAAATCAAGGTCAGCCGCTACGGCATCTGTGGCAGTGACCTTCACGAATACTACGACGGTCCGATCATCGTTCCGACGGCGGCGCCCCATCCCCTGACAGGAAAAGCGATGCCGCTCGTGCTTGGTCACGAGTTCTCCGGAGTCGTGACCGCAGTGGGTGCCGGCGTCACGGATGTCCCGGAAGGAGACAAAGTCGCCGTTGAACCAATTTACCGGTGCGGGGTTTGCCGTCCGTGCCGCTCCGGCTATTACAACGTACGCAACTGCATCGGGTTCCATGGACTGATGGCAGACGGCGGGATGGCCGAATATACGGTTGTGAAACGCAACATGGTGCACAAGCTTCCGGACAGCGTACCGGTGGAGATAGGGGGCACTCGTTGAACCCATGGCGGTGGCCTACCACGCGGCCAAACTCGGAAATGTGAATGACCAGAGCAGGGTGCTGGTCTTTGGCGCTGGGCCCATCGGCCTTGGCCTGTGGTTCGCCCTGCGCAGCATGGGGCTCACCGAGATTGACCTTGTCGAGCCGTCTGCAGTGCGGCGCCAGGCTGCCGAGGCATTGGGTGCGCGAACGATTGACCCCACGACGGTGAACGTTGCGGACCAAATCGCCGAGCAAACGAACGGCAATGGCGTGGACGCGGCCTTTGACGCTGCTGGCGTTCCGGCCGCGATCGCTTCGGCGCTCGATTGTATCGGCGAGCATCGCGCGCTCGTCAGTGTGGCGGTCTACGACCGGCCGATACCGACGCCGCTGCTCAACCTTGTACTCAGGGAGCGGCGCATTCAGGGCACGGTTTGTTACACCGCCGACGACTACAGAGCCGTCATCGACCTCATGGCCAAAGGACACTACAACACCGCCGGGTGGGTCGAGAGTACCCCCCCTTGGATGAAGTCGTAACCCACGGATTCGAATATTTGCAAGCTGGGCAAAGAATGAAGATTCTGATCGATCCATCCGCCTGAAAGACCCGCGACCTTTCTAGCCCCAGTCTTGCAGGCTGTCATCTATCGATGCAGCCGGCATGGTCAACTCTAAACGTCCGAATCTGGTGGAAGCCGAACAAAAAAAATCGGTATAGGGCCGGTAGTAGAAGTTTTGATTCTGAAAAACGAGCAGTTTTATCAGCGCAGTTAGTAGTCCTATTATATCAAAAATAGGGCCATGTTTTGAGCTGAAAGGCTCTGATCGTCCCAAAATTATATTGGAGGAGAACGTGACGATTCACGAACGATGGTTTGCCAGAAAAAGCACGGTTGCAGCGGTGCTGGGCCTGGCGCTTGGCGGCGCGGCTCAAGCACAGAGCAACATTACACTCTATGGTGTCGTCGATGCCGGGTTGCTGTTTACCAACAAGTCCCCAGGCGCGTCGACGGGTGCAAACTCCGGCAGGCAATTTTCCATGATTGACAGCGGCAGTTCGGCATCGCAATTCGGGATTTCTGGCGTGGAAGATCTCGGTGGGGGACTGAAGGCGCAATTTAAGCTCGAAAGCGGCTTCAGTATGGTCAACGGTGCATTCAACGATTCAAACGGTAATATGTTCGGCCGCCAGGCCTGGATTGCCCTGAGCAGCGGGCTGGGCGAATTGAAAGCAGGCCTGCAATTCTCTCCCTTCTTTCTTTCGCTGTATGAACTGGATCCACGGGGTTTGCCGCTGTTTGGCAGCAGCGTCGTGAACTATGTTGACAATGTGGTGGGCACTGGAATTTTCAACGCGAATGCGCTTTCCTATACGAGCCCTGTGATCGCCGGCCTACAGGGCGGCGTGATGTTCGCGCTCGGAGGCGAGCCGGGCAATTTCGCGGCTGGGCGGCAATATTCAGCCAGGCTGAAATACGAGAACGGAAGTCTGACGGTGGAAGCGGCGATTTACGACGGCAATGCCGGTGGCACAGATCAAACCCCAGTTCCGACGACGCAGGCGTTTCTTGGTCGCATGCTCGGAGCTGCATACAAGTTCGACAAGATAACGGTCAAGGCTTCGTTTACCAGCTACAAGGTGGCGGGCTCGTTTAGCAATAACGTCTATGGTGGCGGCGTGGACTATCTGGTGCTGCCGGATCTTGATCTGAACGGTGGCATCTGGTTCACGAGCGATCGCAATCAGAGCACGAATCACTCCGCTATGGGCGCGATCGGAGCGCAGTATTTTCTGTCGAAAAGGACCACGTTGTATGGACAGGTTGGCGTCGTGAATAACCACGGCGCCATGAACACCGGACTCTCGATCAATGGCGCACTGAACGGCGTCACGGGCACGACGGTGGGCGCGAATGTTGGCATTCGCCATGTCTTCTAGGCGAGATCCCTGATCGTCGCTATTGCGACCCAGTCTACGGTCGGGTCTGCAAAAGATAAACCACATCCAACGACTTCATAGGAGAAGGGTGATGGCAAGTGGCGGGATGTCGCTGAGAGCGATGGTTGAAAATTGGTTAGCGGTCCTAGGGGGAAGCGTGAGAGTTGGTCAGTTCAAACGTTCCAGAAATGGGCGTTGCGTTTGTGTCCAGGCGGATAAGGTGACAGGCCGCGTATCCATGTTCTTTTTTTGCCACGACGATGGGTCATGGCGCGTCTTCCCGCCAAGTCCAAAGAGACCGGCTATGCGTATTGAAGAGTCAATGCCTGAGCATCGAGACGGCAATCCTGACGACCTCTGGTAAGTCATCCGTAGTCGCGCGCATACACGATGCGATCGTCCAATGGTCGTAGCGGTGTTGCGTGCGCCAGTACGGTTCTGGTTCGTGCCGCATGCGGCACGTGTGCAAACTGCAGAGATGTGTTTGGTGAATACCCGCGCGAATTGATGATTTAAGAAGGGTGGGACAGTCTCGCATAGCGTGATGTGGCATCGCTGACTGGACTGACCCGTCGCAATCGCATGAACACCGGAATGCGTCCACCTTGAGGCCTGTCATGATTTGCTCAAACGAAGGCCGGTCCGCCGCCCGTAATCGGCAGACCGGGCACCGCCGACGCTCGCGGCTGATTGCTCCGACGGCATCGAGCTATTCGAATCGCGTCCGAACGCATGCCCGTAACGCGCGCAGCCGTTTGCGTCACTGAGCCGCGCCGTGCCGCTCGAATATCGATTAAATCGATCTCGACGTTCCACGAAGCGCGGATTTCACTAGCCGATTGCTCCCTATCGCCGTGTCCTTTGGCCTTGTTCGGCGAAGTAACGGAGGCGGCCTCAATGCTGTTGCTTGAACGGATGCCGATTGCGCCACCGTAGCCTTCTGGATCAGGTCAATCGGCAGAAGCACGGCGCGCACCGTTGTTCTCTGACGGCGAATGGAGTGAGAACGGCGTGGTGATTGCGCTACCAGTCCCGAACGGGCGAGTCGTTGGTCGGAATCAACAGATCGCTCATATACAAATGTACAGGAGAAAACGCCATGGACCTGCCGTCCGCTGCACAGCCCTGCAAAGACCCGCGAGACAACCTGTCCCATGTGCGGGGTTCCACCGAATCCCAGTTTTCATCGGCCACCATCGCCGCGCTGCTGGCTGACACCGTCTCCCGCTTCGGCGACCGGCCGGCCGTCGTCTTTCGCGAGCAGAATGTGCGCTGGACCTGGACCCGCTTCAGTGCCGAAGTCGACCACTTTGCCGCGCGGCTCGTGTCCCTCGGCCTCTGTCCTGGCGACCGGCTCGGCATCTGGTCGCCCAATCGGGTCGAGTGGATTGTCACGCAGTTCGCGACCGCGCGCATCGGCGTGATCCTCGTCAACATCAATCCAGCATATCGCTTGCATGAGCTCGAGTATGCGCTCAATACATCGGGATGCCGCGCAATCGTCTCTGCGGAGCGGCTGCGCACGTCGCACTATCTGGAGATGCTGCTGGCGCTCGCGCCGGAGCTGACGAGCTGCGAGCCCGGCAAGCTGGCGTCAGTACGTCTGCCATCGCTTCGACTCGTGATCCGGATGGGCGACGGGCACACACCCGGCATGTTGCGCTACAGTGACGCGATCGCGCGCGGTGCGTCGGCATCCGACGTGCAGGCGCTCGACCGCATCACCGCATCGCTCGATTGCCACGACCCAATCAACATTCAGTTCACCAGCGGCACGACCGGCAGCCCGAAGGGCGCAACGCTGACGCACCACAACATCGTCAATAACGCGCGTTTTGTCGCGGAGGCGATGCGCTTCGACGAGCGGGACGCGCTCTGCATTCCGGTGCCGCTCTATCACTGTTTCGGGATGGTGATGTCGGCGCTCGCGTGCACAGCGAGCGGAGCGAAGATGGTGTTCCCAAGTGAGGTGTTCGACCCCTCCGCCACGCTCGCTGCCGCGTCGGAAGAGAAGTGCACCGCGTTGCACGGCGTGCCGACGATGTTTATCTCCGAGCTCGACGCGCCCGATTTCGCACAGTACGACCTGTCGACGTTGCGCACCGGTATCATGGCCGGAGCACCGTGCCCGATCGAGACCATGAAGCGCGTGATGTCGCAGATGCACATGGGAGAGGTGACGATCGCGTACGGGATGACGGAAACGAGTCCCGTGTCTTTCCAGAGTAGTACCGACGACCCACTGGACAAGCGCGTGACCACGGTCGGCCGCGTGCTGCCCCACCTCGAAGTAAAGCTCGTGGGCCTCGACGGCAATGTCGTGCCGGTCGGCGAGCAGGGCGAGCTGTGCACCAGAGGCTACTCGGTGATGCGCGGCTATTGGGGTGACGAGGGGCGCACGCAAGAAGCGGTGCGCGACGGCTGGATGTACACCGGCGACCTGGCGACGCTCGATGCGGACGGCTATTGCAACATCGTCGGCCGCGTCAAGGACATGATGATCCGTGGCGGTGAGAACATATATCCGCGTGAGGTCGAGGAGTTCCTGTTTCGTCATCCAAAAGTGCAGTCGGTGCAGGTGTTCGGCGTACCGGACCCGAAATACGGCGAGGAGATCTGTGCGTGGATCATCCTGAAGTCGGGTGAACAGGCTACGGAGGACGAGATCCGCGATTTCTGCCGCGGAGAGATCGCGTACTTCAAGGTCCCGCGCTACATCCGCTTCGTCGACGAGATGCCGATGACAATTACCGGTAAGGTCCAGAAGTTTGTAATGCGCGATCGGATGATCGACGAACTGAAGCTCATGCAGGACCACGTTGGTTGATTCCGACCGTCGCCCTAGACCTCAGTCTTCGACAACGGTTTGTTGAATGAATTGCGCCGGATGCACCGAGTCGGATGGGAATACTTCCATTTCAACGGGGAGGCCGCGCCGTTGTACCGTTGCAATCCCGATCGCAGTGATGACGCGAGTCTTCCCTGGATACTTCTGTCTCAACCAGTCCTGCCGACCGCCATCGCCTGCGTATCTAAATTGGGAAATCGATGAGTGAGGAAAAGGATGGCTACGCCCTCAACCAAACGTAATCGCCTGGAGGGATCGCCGAGGGGTGTCGATCTTCGTAACATAGAGCTACCGGTCTGAGATGTGCGATTGATGGGCGAGGTGAGAGCGAAGGTGAGTACGATGTTGAACATGGTGGAGCTGGAGACGTTTGCCGCGGTGGTCGAGCATCGTAGTTTCGCGCAGGCGGCGGTTGCGCTGAACATCTCCTCTGCAGCAGCGACACGGCGGGTCAAGCGGCTCGAACAGTCGATCGGGGCGCTGCTCCTGTTGCGCGAACCGGCTGTGATGCCGACGAAAGCTGGCGAAGAAGTCTTTCGTCATTACATGACTGTCCGGCTGCAGGAAGATGAGCTGCTCAGACGTGTCATGCCCGAGCGAGCCGCGACGACAGCGCTTGCGCTTGCCGTCAACGCCGATTCCCTTGCCACCTGGTTCGAGCCGGTGACGCGCGAGCTGGCGCAACACCATGTGGCGCTCGAGATCGTCGTGGACGATCAGGACCATACGCTCGAGGCGCTGGCGCGCGGCGACGTCAAGGGCTTTCTGTCCACGCAGCCGGAACCAGTGGTCGATCGTTTTGTGGCGGCGCCGGTCGGGCAGATGCGCTACCAGTGTGTCGCCACCCCGGGATTTGCGCGCGAACATTTCGCTGGCGGCCTGACCTTGCCGGGCGCGCTCGAGGCCACCGCCATCCTGTTTGACCGGAAGGACACCCTGCACGACGTGTTTTTTGCGTCGCATTTCGGTGTAACGGTCGGCCGGTACCCGAGGCACTATTTTCCTTCGCCGGTGGCGTTGCTCAATGCGATCCTGGACGATCTCGGTTACGGGCTGGTGCCCGCGATGCAGGCGAAGCCGCTGATCGGCAGCGGCAGACTGGTTGCGCTCGCGCCTGGGCACGATCTGCTGATCGATCTGTACTGGCATCATTGGGAGCAGGAGCCCGAGCCGCTCGCGACGATCAGCGCGCTGGTCATGGCTGCGGCGCGGCGAAGCCTGGTTCAGCCGGCCGCGGGGGCGGAGGGCACCGTTGACGGCGCGTCGCGACGTACCCGCGGTGATTCTTGACGCCGGTCGCTCGCGACACGGTCAACACGTAGGCGCCCGAGCCGGGCGCGTTCGGGTGGCCGGGCGATTCTATGATCGGACACGGCCGGGAAGCGGGGCGAACTGCCATGCGACCGGCACGCAGGCGGAGGCGAACATCCCGGCCCGGAAGCGCAAGCCAGCCAGGCAGATTGCCGATACCGGTCCAGTTCGTTACGGACATGAGCAAGCAGACCATCGCCCGTGACAGTAGCATCGCTGACGCGCAGAGCGGTGCGATCTGTCGACCACCATCGTGGAAGAGGAACAGCAGGCCGACGGCGGCAACATAGACAACGCCCAGCGAAACGATGGTCGACATGATCACCTGACCATTAATGCTGATTGCACAATTGATGGCAATGATCAGCAGGTGCGATGCGTAGCCGTAGCGACCATCTCTGGCATGCAGGCCCTCAAGTGCCGACGACATTGCGCGCGCGATCGCGGCCCATGATCCACGCGCAGCAAGCAGGCCCCGGCATACCGCGATGTTGTCACTATCGCTGCCGAAGAGCGAAGAGCGAAGAGCAATCGAGGCCCCACAAGATTGGAATTGCCGGCCTGTGCACGTGTTTCGGCAAGAAGGACGGCAAAGGCGTGTGTCATTGGATAATCTGCTCGTGTGGCTTCTCTGGCTAGACGACGGACGTTATGAAGCAGCAGTCGGGCTGGTCAACTCGGCTGTTTTCCTGGAAACCGGTAAACGTCTGGCCGAAATTCGAGATCGAAACGAATTGGTGGCCCGCGTGGAGTGTGGGTCTCCCAGCAACCAGCATCGTCTTGTTCAGCTGAGCAGCGGCGAGAAGGCACCGGATCGCGCGCGCTTCAGTTCCACGCATGACGCGCCGGCCGCACCCCGTTCAGGTAGTAGTTGCCGACGAGGTGATACTTCCACCGCACCGGATCGTGCAGCGTATGCGTGCGCGCATTGCGCCAGTGCCGGTCGAGATTATGCTCGGCGAGTGTCGATTGCGTGCCGGCCAGTTCGAACAGCTTCTCGCCGGCGAGCAGCGCGATCTCGGTCGTCAGCACCTTCGCCTCGCCGACCGCGACCGACGCACGCGCGACATCGTCGTCGGTCACCGCGCCGCGCGCGCCGATCTCGTCCAGCGTGCGCGCCGCGCGTTCAAGTAGCGCTTCCGCCGCATGCAGCTGGATATGTAGACGGCCGATCTCGCGGACGATCAACGGATCGTCGGCCGCGCGCGCCACGCCGCTGTCGACCCATGGCCGCGTGCGGGTGCGCACGAACGTCTCTGTATCGGCGATCGCGGCCTTCGCGATGCCGGCATCGATCGCGGTCTGGATGATCTGCGACAGCGGACCGTTGAGCGTCGGCTCGTCCGACACGCGCTGCGCGGGCAGCACATGCGAAGCCGGCACGCGCACGCCGTCGAGCACCACCGTGCCGCTTGCGGTCGTGCGCTGCCCGAAGCCCGACCAGTCGTCGATCACGGTCCGGCCCCGCGTCGGGTGCGGGATGTATGCGAGCCACGCCTGCTGCGCATCGTCGAGGCCGAGCACCGGCACGTAGTGTGCAAACAGTGCGCCGGTCGAATAGAACTTCGTGCCGTCGACGACATAATCGTCGCCGTCGCGCCGCACGCGCGTCTTCAGGTCGAGCACGTGCTTCGTGCCCTTCTCCGAGAAACCGTTGCCGAAGCGCCGGCCGCTCAGGATTTCCGCGAAGAAATGACGCTTCTGCGCTTCGGTGCCGGTCAGCGCGATCACGTCGACCAGTCCGAAGTGGTTCTGCGGCAACTGTCCGAGCGACCCGTCGGCAGCCGCGACGATCTTGATCACCTCGGTGAGCGTCACGTTCGATACGCCCGCGCCGCCGTAGGCCTTCGGCACCGTGATCGCCCACAGCCCCGACTGCGAGAACCATTCGATCTCGTCGCGCGGCAAGCGTCGCTCGCGATCGCGTTCGGCCGCCCCTTCGGCAAGTCGCTGCGTAAGCGCATGCGCGACCGCGATCGCCTGCGCGTCGTCGGCGATCACGCGGGCAACCTGCTGTCTTTCGTCGACCAGCCATTCGTGAAGCGTAGCGCTCGTGTCTGACATCGTGGTCTCCTCTCGAATGATGAAAGCATTCAATCTAGCAGCGCATCGCAGACCGGCAAACCGACCAATTGTCGTAACGATATTCCTTCGGATAAACGACGTGATGCGACGCGCGAGCGTCCCCGATCCCGCGCTCCGGCGTGGCGATCGATGCTCGCGCGTCGACGCTTCACGTCGCGGTTCCGCGTAATGCGCATCGACGATTACGATCTGCGAATCCTTATTGGAACACGTGCGTCGCACTCCCTATACTGGCCTCCCGGTGCAAACGGCCCCGCCCTTCGAGGAACACCGCATGACTTCATCGCACGCAGACACCGCTCTCTCTACCGGCACCCACTACGACGTACTCGCGAGCCGTTTTCGTCCGCTCTTCGACCGGATCGCGGCCGGCACCGTCGAGCGCGAACGCCGCCGCGAACTGCCGCACGAAGCGATCGGCTGGCTGAAGGCCGCCGGCTTCGGCACGGTGCGGCTGGCGGTACGCGCCGGTGGCGCCGGCGCATCGCTGCCGCAGCTGTTCCGGCTGCTGACTGAACTCGCCACCGCCGATTCCAATTTGCCGCAGGCGTTGCGCGGTCACTTCGCGTTCGTCGAGGACTGGCTGAACGCCCCGCCCGGGCCGCAGCGCACGACGTGGTTCGACCGCTTCGCGAGCGGCCAGCTCGTCGGCAATGCGTGGTCGGAAGCCGGCGATGTCCCGCTCGGCCAGATCATCACGAAGGTATCGGAGCAGAACGGCCGGCTGGTGCTGAACGGCCGGAAGTTCTACAGCACGGGGAGCCTGTTCGCCGACTGGATCGACGTGTTCGCGCAGCGCGCGCATGACGGCAGCGACGTGATCGTCGTGGTCGCGACCGCGCAGCCCGGCGTGATACTCGAAGACGACTGGGACGGCTTTGGCCAGACAACGACCGGCAGTGGCACGACGCGCTTAGAGAATGCCGCGGTCGATGCCGACAACGTGATCGATTTCGCGCGCCGCTTCAAGTATCAGACCGCGTTCTACCAGCTGTTCCATGTCGCTACACTCGCCGGCATCGGCCATGCGATCGTGCGCGATGCGGGCGAGCTCGTGCGCAACCGCGCGCGCGTGTACAGCCACGGCAACGCAGCGCGCGCCGGCGACGATGCGCAGTTCCAGCAGGTGATCGGCGAAATCGCGTCATGGGCCTACGCGGCGGAAGCGCTCGCGCTGCGTGCCGCGCAGCCGCTGCAACAGGCTTACCTTGCACGCTTTGGCGGCAACGATGAAACCGAACACGCGGCGAACGTCGCGGCCGAAATCGAATCCGCGCAGAGCCAGCTCGTCGTGTCGGAACGCGTGCTGCGCGCGGCGACGCGCCTGTTCGACGCGCTCGGCGCATCCGCGACGCGCAGCACGACCGCGCTCGACTGCCACTGGCGCAACGCGCGCACAGTGTCGTCGCACAATCCGCTCGTCTACAAGGCGCGGATCGTCGGCGACTGGATCATCAACGGACGCACGCCGCCGTTTGTCTGGCGCGTGGGCAACGGTGCAAGCACGGGTGCAGGTGCAGGCAAGGAAACAGGAGCCGCATGATGAGCAAGACCATCCGCTTCAACGCGTTCGAGATGAACTGCGTCGGTCATCAGTCGCCCGGCCTGTGGGCGCATCCGCGCGACCGTTCGTGGCAGTACAAGGATCTCGACTACTGGACCGATCTCGCGCGCGTGCTCGAACGCGGAATCTTCGATGCGATCTTCATCGCAGACGTGATCGGCTACTACGACGTGTACAAGGGCAGCAACTATCACGCGCTGCACTAGGCCGCGCAGATCCCCGTCAACGATCCGCTGCAGCTGGCCGCGCCGATCGCAATGGCGACCGAGCATCTCGGCATCGGCATCACCGCGTCGACCACATTCGAGCATCCGTACACGTTCGCGCGCCGGCTGTCGACCGCCGACCATCACACGAAAGGCCGGCTCGCGTGGAATATCGTCACGTCGTATCTGGAAAGCGGCGCGAAGAATGTCGGCGACAACGGGCTGCGCACGCATGACGACCGCTATGCGGTCGCGGCCGAATACGTGGAGGTGCTGTACAAGCTGTTCGAGGGCAGTTGGGAGGATGGCGCGGTGGTGCGCGATCGCGCCGGCCGCGTGTTCACGCATCCCGAGAAAGTGCACGAGATCGGCCACAAGGGCCGCTTCTTCGACGTGCCCGGCTATCACCTGTGCGAGCCGTCGCCGCAGCGCACGCCGGTGCTGTTCCAGGCCGGCGCGTCGGGCCCCGGCAAGGCGTTCGCCGCGCAGCACGCCGAATGCGTGTTCGTCGCCGCGCCGACCCGCGACCAGCTCGCGCGCTACGTGGCCAACGTGCGCGCGCAGGCCGCGGCCGCCGGTCGCGACGCCAACGACGTGCTGATCTACAACCTCGTCACGGTGATCGTCGACGAGACCGACGAGAAGGCACGGGCCAAGTTCGACGAGTATCGCCGCTACGTGTCGTACGACGGCTCGCTGGTGTTCATGTCGGGCTGGACCGGCATCGACTTCGGCCAGTATGCGCCGACCGATCCCGTCAGGCGCGTCGAGACGAATGCGATCGTGTCGGCCGTCGAGCATCTGGCGGGCGGCGACACCGCATGGACGATCGAGGAACTGGCGGCGTGGGGCGGCATCGGCGGGATGGGCCCGGTGTTCGTCGGCTCGGCGCAGACCGTCGCGGACATCCTGCAGGAATGGGTCGCCGCGACCGATGTCGACGGCTTCAATCTCGCGTATGCCGTTGCACACGAAACCTTCGAGGATATCGTGCGCTACCTCGTGCCGGAATTGCAGCGGCGCGGCGTCTATCCGACTGAATATGCGCCGGGCACGCTGTGCGAGAAGCTGTTCGGCGGCTCGGCGCGCCTGCCGGACGCACATCCGGCCGCGCGGTATCGCGACATCGAGCAGGTCAAGCGCGCTGCGGAACAGGTGGCAGACTTCGCGTGATGGCCGTCAACGCTGGCCGGCCCGCACGGGGAACGGTCAGCTTTCCCGATGAACGGCCGCGCGATAGCCGCACCGGTCGCCTGACGCGCCACGGCCGATCGTGCCGCGTCGTTCAGCTCGTCGGCAAGCGCGTCGAAATCGTGACTCCAGTCCCGGTGGTGCAGCACGCTGTCGCGCTCGCCGAGCGGGGCATTGGGCGCCTGCGCGGCCGATCCACGGGCAAGTGCAGTACATGGCGTTGAAATCGTCGTGTACCCGAACGTCGCTCGTACGGCTGCGACGCAGGCGCGCGCCAGGCAGCATGTCGCGCTCAGTCCCCAGATCACTTTCTATCCGCTACCGTCCAGTTCGCACGACTGCGCTCGGCATGAACGATATCGGCGAAGTTGTGTTCCTGTGCGCTTACCTCGAACATTTTGCAAACGGCGCCGAGCGTTGCGCTCGATACGGGGCGAACCGAGCGCCAGTCTAGGCCACGAGATGGTCAACCGTTTCAAGCTTTCGAATCGGCCGCTGGCACAAGTTACGGCCTGGTTTAGCAGTGCCGGCTGCTTGGGCAGCACATGTGTTTGGTTTCGGCGCGGGTCCACCGCTCGAAGACGCGCTGCGGACGCTTGCTGCGCGGTGCTCAACCGGGTATCGCGATGTGATGTAGACAGGCACTGGTCAGGGGGCAGGTAGGCGAACGCCTGAGGCGGCGATTCCTTTCGTGGAGCGCTGGTGCGCTTGACGTCGCCATGTTTGGTGGGTGTCCGCCACTGTCAGCATGCGTCCTGCTCTGATCGCGATGGCACCCTTGCGCATCGTGTTGCAGTTGGCCCCCGCCGATTTATTAGCTGAGGGATCTGCAGCTCAATCCCGGATGGATCTGTGGCTGCTAATGGCACGCCGTCGATCTTGCTGTAGCGACGATGTGAGGGATGAAGAAATATTGCCGCTTCTCAGACGATGAGCGCTTTCTGCCGTGTTCACACGAAGTCCTCGTGGTCGATATCGCGCGCCGTCGGTTCGTAACGCACGATCAGCAGGAACACGATCGGCGTGACCGCACTGACCGCGACGACCCAGAACATGTCCGTGCCGAGACGGGCTTGGAGGATCGGTAGCACGAACAGCGCGAGTGCCTGGCCGATCCCGCTCAGCGAACGCCCGAAGCCGACACCGGTGCCGCGGATCGCGGTTGGATACGACAGCGTCGGATAGATCATCATCTGCGCGCCGGGCCCGAAGCCCTCGGCGAATAGCCACGTGCCGAGCATCAGTAGCACGAGGCCGACCGCGAGCGCGCCGTGTGGATGCCCTGCCAGCGCGAGCGCGACGAGCGCGACGAACTGCAGCGCGAAACCGGCGATCGCGACATGGCGCGACGGATAGCGATACGCGAGCCGCATGCCCAGCAAGCCACCCGTAAACGCGAACAGCACGTTCAGCGCGAGCGACGCCGCGATCGTCTCGAACACGCCCGCCCCGAGAAACTGCGACAGGATCGACGGCAGGAAGAACGCGATCGCCGTGTATTCGAACGGAATGCACAGGTTCATCACGCTGGCGACGATCGTGCGGCCGAGATACGGCCGCTGGAACAGCACGCGAATCCGCACCGGCAATGGGCTCGGCGCACGCGGCGCATCCTCCGCTTCGTGCGCGTGAATGCCGTACGACTCGCGAAGAATGCGCGCCGCATTCGCGAGGTCGCCCTGGTTCGCGGCCCACAGCGGCGATTCGTTCATGAAGCGGTTGCGCAACAGGATGATGACGAGCGCGGGTACCGCGCCGAAGATCAGCGATGCGCGCCACAGCCAGCCCGCATGCTCGGCCGGCAGCAGGAAATACATGCCGAAGATCAGCAGGAAACAGACTGACGACGCCACGTACCACATCGGGCACCACGCGGCGAGCCGCGACGCCTTGTTGCCGCGGCCGCTGAACTTCGAGAATTCGGCGAGGAACGCCATCGCAACGGGCAGGTCGATGCCGACACCGAGCCCCATCACGAAGCGCGCGCCGATCAGCACCCAGACGTTCGGCGCAAGCCCGGACGCGATCGCCGCGATCACGAAGAACAGCATGTCGGCCATGAACACCTGATAGCGGCCGATCCTGTCGGTCAGCCATCCGCCGATCAGGCTGCCGAAGATCGTGCCGATCATGATCGCCGAGCCGACCAGCCCCGTCAGTGCCGGCGTCAGACCGAACTCGCGCGCCACGTCATCGATGCCATACGACAGCGTCGTCAGATCGTATGCATCCAGAAACACGCCTCCGAGCGCCAGCAGCACGATCATCCGTGCATGACCGACAGAACCGCCCGCCGTATTGATCAGGCGCGCCACGTCGCTGGCGGAGCGAATGGGCGCAGAAACCTGCCCGACAGCGTTAAAATCGATCGAACTCATCGCATTCCTTAGTTCTTCGCCGAATGATTGACAATGTGCGTATGAAGTCGGGAATCCGGCGTGTCTATTCGCGACCAGTCAGGTTTTGACGCGACTGCATCCCTCAACATATGGTGCATCGAGTTTTGACAGCAAGTATTCTGTTCTCCCGGTCGGGCTATCCCAAGCGATATAAAGCGAGAAACAAATCAGCCTGCGTCATAAAGGTGATCGCCATGTAAGCTTCCGAGGCGAGTTCCGGGCGGACGGCGACACGCGCCGCTTGGAACTGAGCTCTTGGTGGACTCACAAGAAGGAGTCGAGAGAATCAGGAGTTTCCCCGGCGAAAAACAAGAAGGCGTAGGAGCCAGACGCGGATTCCGTCCGCGTTCGAGCTAAATCCTAATATGGCGTTCGAGGTAAGATACGCGTGAGCGCTGGCGCGCGGCGATGTCAAGGGCCTTCTGTTCCGCAACAGAATTCCGTTGTCGACCGTTTCCGGGCCCAGCCGGTCGGGGAGATGCGCTATCACTTTGTCGCCACGCCTGATTCGCCCGCGAACATTTCGCTGGTGGCCTGACGTTGCCGCATGTGCTCAAGGCCCCAACCATCCAGGTTGACCAGAAGGACACACTGCAACATGAGTTTTTCGCGTCGCACTTCGGTGTGATAGTCGGCCGATACCCCGAGCATCGTTTTCCTTCACCGGCGGCGTTGCTCGATGCGATCCTGGACGACCTCGGCTACGGGCTGGTCCCTGCCATGCAGGCGGAGCCGCTAACCGGTAGCGGCAGACTGGTTGCGCTCGCTCCTGGACGCGACCTTATGACCGATCTGTACTGGCATCACTGAGAAGCGGCAGCCCGAGCCGCTCACGAGCATCAGCGCACTGGTCACGGACGCTGCGCGGCGGAGCCTGATTCAGGCCGCCCAGAAGACAGAGCGCGCCGGTTGACGCAGCGTTTCGACGCGCCGGTCGTGAGGCCGTGCGTCGGGGCCTCCGATCGCCGTGATGATCACGCCGCCCGTCGTCGCCGGTATTTTTCACGTATGCAGTCGCCGTGACCATGATGGTCACGGCGTTGCATGCGATTGGATGATCCAGGCCGTCATAGCGTCGCTGTAGACACTGCGATCACCCGCTACGATGTGAGCCTCGGCGCGGCAGGTTTCAGTGCGCGAGCGGTCTTTCGAACGACTATCGGTATGGGGTGCTGTGCCACCGACGCGTGTAGCATGATCTGTGCAGGTTCGGGCGGCCAGGCGATTGCTACGACCGGACGCGGCTGAGAAGCGGGGCGAACTGCCATGCGACCGGCACGCAGGCGGAGGCGAATACCCCCGCCGGAAGCGGGAGCCAGGCGGACAGATGACCGATACCGGTCCAGTTCATTGCCGACACGAGCAGGGAGACGATGGCCCCGGACAGCAGCATCGCTGACGCGCAGCGCGGTGCGACCTGTCGACCGCTCTCGCGGAAGAGGAACAGCAGACCGACGGCGGCAACATAGACGACGTTCAGCGAAACGATGGTCGACACAATCGCCTGACCATCCGTCGCGATTGCGCAACCGATGGCGATGATCAGCAGGCGCGACGCGTAGCCGTAGCGACCATCACTGGCAGTAAGGCCCTCAAGTGCCGATGACATTGCACGAGCGATCGCGGTCCCTGATCCAAGCGCAGCCAGCAGGATGATGCCGATGCAAACGGGCCCCACTGACCGACCGGTTTGCAGCATGATCCACGGAATCGCGCTCGCGGTGTCCGTCAGGCCGGACAGCTTGCCGGCATGAAGTGCTGCGACGACGGTTGCGGCCGGGAGAAATCCAGTCACCATGAGGAAGAGGCTCGCGAGTACGCAGCCCAGCCAAGCATCGCGTGGTTGGCGTGCTGCGATGACGAACTGTTGATAGTCCGATCCTGTGATCACCAGAAACCCGACTGCAGCGATGGTCACTATCGTCTCGGCGCGTGGCGCGGCGTGTGTCTCCTGCATGAAGGACGGCCACGCGTGGAGGTACACGGTCAGTCCATGCGAAGCGACAAGTGCATGTACGAGCGCGAGGTTCGTTGCCAGCAGGCAGCACGCGAAGAGCATGGCGGCCATGCCGAGCTCAATGGAAGACATCACCAGCAATGCAGCCGCAATTACAGCCAGTGCATGTGTTGCCGGAAGTCCGGCCGCGACAAGCACCGCGATACCGCCGTGAATCTGGGCGGCCAGCACGCCGGCCATCCAGAGGAGTGACAGCAGCGCCACGAGCTTGCGTACCACCGGACCGTAGTGCTCGCCCAACACATCCCAGATGAGTTCGCGTCCCCGCCAGAGCGTCGGCGCGACAACCGCAAGCGCGAGCATACCCAGTGCGGTGATGATCGCATACAGGCTGCCCGCCATTCCGGAATGGACTGCCATCTCACCGGAACCGAGCAGGAATGCGACGCCATAGCTTGCAGAGACGAGCAGGGCGGCGACGTGCACCGCGCCAAGGTTACGCTGCAACATTGTTGGCTCCTCCTTCGACTTCCCATTCACGGACGACTGCGTCGGGTCCGCGAAAGTACGCACGACACACCCGCTCTGTTCGGGCGAAGGCAGGCAGTTCCAGCAGGCGCTGATGTACGGAAGAAAGTCGGTGGTAGGGAATCGCGGGCATCAGGTGATGCGTCAGATGGTAGCCGTTGTTATGCGGATGGATGACGCAGCGCCACAGGCTCCGGGAAGACACGTCGCGTGTGTATTTGAAGATACCGCCGGGCTGCCGGCCGAAGTGGTCGCACAGCTCCCGGAACGTGGTGATCACGTGGCAGACGGTGGTTCTCGCCAGCAGCCAGATGCCGAAGAAAAGTGCCGCCGCATGCACGCCCCATAGAAGCGTCATGGCACCCAGTACGGCGCCCCACCATCCTACGATGGCGAAGCGCTGCATCCATGTAAGCGTCGACAGATGCAGGTTTCCGAACGTCGAGTTCAACCACGCCGCCGGCGCGAACAAAACGTTAAAAAACGGTTTCCACCAGCGGTCGCCAGGTTTCGAACGAACGGCGATATAGTCGGGATCGCGCGTAGGGTCACCCAGCCACGCGTGATGACGGGCGTGCAGCTCCCGATAAACTGCAAGGCTGTTGAACAGCGCCGGCGCGATCAAGAGGCATGCCAGCGCGTCATTGATGCGAGCTGATCGGGCGAAGTTGCGGTGGGCGGCGTCGTGAAGCAGGTTGCCCAGTGCACGTTGCCGGTTTCCAATCCATGCAACCGCCGCAGGCGCCGACATCCATCCCAAGCGATGCAGGGTCAGCATGGCGAGCGCGATGCTCAGCCAGTCGAACGCGATATCAAAAATGACGGGGACCACATCAGGCGAAGTCACGGCCCGATGAAGCGTGTCCCATTCGGGAAACGCGGAGCGGATCAGTTCCTGATCGTGGATCACGGCGCGATGATTCATGGATTACCTCGCGTGAATGGCCTCGCATCGAAGACAATCACGTCGCCCGCAGCGAATGCGAAGGAGGAATGGAAGCGCAGGGGCGCCGACCACAGAGATTGATCTTACGAAACATGTGCAAGCGTCGAACGGGCTTGCGCAAATGTTCAGCGGGTTGCATTTTCGACAGCGGCATGCGCGATGGATCGCCTTGCTAGCGGAGCATCATGAAGTTGTGTCGTGCGCGCGCAATCCGGCGGACCATACGGTTATGCCCCGGATTATCGACACTCCGCTCGACGCCTGGTTGAACGGAGAAACGTCATGCAATGCGATGAAGAGGAAGTTGCGGACAAGCTATCGTCGCTGTTGCTGTGCCGGTTATCGCGTTGCCCCGTCGCGCCCGACCGTGGCCTGGACTGACGCAATGCCTTTCCGCAGCGATGGTCCCTGGACTTCGCACCCACAACCGCGACGATGGCAGTTAACGGAACACTGTCGTTGATTCAGCAAATCGAAGCAAGATCGCGTGCCGATGGCGGCCACCCGGGCCGAGCAATCGATCAAGGGCATGATTTCCAGGACCAGTTCCTGACGGGGCGGGGGGCGTGCGCCGCTATGATGGTTCGCCATCATCGCGCGGTTCCATCGAGATATGGATCCGAAAGCCGGAGGGCGGGTGCTGCGTAATGAAAAGCTCAAGACGGACATGCGTTTCGGGCATCGACGGCGGATTCGCGGCGCGCTTACCGCGCCGACGCAGCATATCCTTCTCAATTTCACCCGCCAGTTGATTGAGTTCCTCGCTGATTTCTTCCCGACGTCCCATTGCATTTCTCCACTACCGATTGCGATATCGCAGGCGTGATCATCCATGCGTTGAAACAACGCTACGTCCGAAGATTAATGGTCGGCCGATGGTCGACAGACACCATTGCGGAATTATTGCGGTTGCTGACTTTAGCGAAACTAACGCGTCAGGCGACTGATGCGCGAGTCCTTCAGGATATCGTCGGCACTATCGCCCAGTAGCTGACACTGCTCGTAGAGCAGGCCAATGAGTCGCGCCTTCCTTTTCGCGTCGAGGGGGACATCAAGGCGAGCCTCGATCCGTGCGACGGCAACCAGCACGCTATCAAGCGCTTTCTGGTCGAGCCGATACCGCACATCACGATCGAGAATCATGTTGCCGTCACCCGTCAGCAACCACGCGGGATCGATCGAGAACCGTTCGTACAACGCACGCAGCAGTTCGACCGGGACCGCACGTTCGCCACGCTCGTAATTCGCATACGCGCGCAGGGAGAGTCCGAGTTGCCGGGCTATTTTTTCCTGAGACAGTTCGAGGTGCTCACGAACCTGCACGATGCGCTGGTGGTAGTCCCCGTGATCCGCGCTGCTTGACATGTGGGCCTCACATTCCTACGATGATTTTGTACCTTGATTATAGGAACATTCGAGTAATGGACAAGACTGGACGTACCTGGACGAACGCAGCAGGCTGTGGACCGATGGGCGTCATGTTCGCGGAGGCCGAGTGACGAGCAGGCGGTTCTATACGCTGGAAGAGATTGCACGCGAGTTGCATATCGCGCCCGCGACCGCGCGCAACCGCCTGACGCTGGGGCTGCCGATGCCGCCGTCACTGCGTGTAGGTCGACGGCGTCTGTTCCCCGTGGACGAGTATGAAAAGTGGATTGCCTCGCAATTGACCCGCACTGACGCGCGTGACGCTGACGACTTTGCTGCCCCGGATCAGCGCGGGCCGTCTCACGACAAAACCTGATCGGTTTCTTTCTGATTCTGTTATCCGCTCAAGCAATGACGCTGTACTGGATATCCCACCGTGCCGGCTGTTATTTCCTTCGTCTCCACCAAAGGCGGCGTCGGTAAGACGACCGTCGCCGCCAATCTGGGCGGCCTGCTCGCAGCCTTCGGCCTGAAGGTCCTCGCGATCGACGCAGATGTCCAGCCGAGTCTAAGCAAGTTCTTTCCCGTCCATTACCGTTCACCGCGGGGTCTGAGTGCCGTCGTGACCTCAGGCGGCAATCCGGCCGCCGACTGCATCAGCCGCACGATCTTCTCGAATCTCGATCTCGTTTATTCCGACACACCGGACGCGGGGCTGCAGGCCTGGCTCAACCGCCGTGAGGATCGGCTGATGATCCTGCGTCGTGCGATGCAAAGTCCGCTGATGGAAGCCTATGACGTCGTGCTGATCGATACGCAGGGCGCGGTGGGCGAGTTGCAGAAGTCCGCGGCGATGGCCGCCAACGTCATGGTGTCGCCTGTCAAGCCGGATGCGTTGAGTGCCGGGGAGTTCGCTACGGGCACGATCGCGATGCTCGATGAATTGAACCGGCTGGCCGACTTTGGCGAGTCGTTTCGCTCGGGTGATCTGCTCGCGCTGATCAATGCGCACGAGCGCACCACCAACGCCAGGGCACTCTCGGCTGTGCTGCGGCAACGGTTCGCAGAGCATGCGAAAGTGAGAATACTGGACACGGTCATCCCGTCGGCCGCCGCCTATTGTGCGGCTGCGACGGCACGCGTTCCCGTTCACGACTTCGATCGACGCAGGCGGTTCGACAATTCCGCTTGGAACGTGATGCACCGTCTCGCATGGGAGCTGTTCCCGTCGCTGGCGAATGTCTATGCGGGGGCACCGCGACGCACACTGGTTGACGTCGGGACGGGCGACGGCGGACAGGGGGCGGTCGCATGAGCGCGTCAGGAAAGTCGCTCATCAGGACGCGCGAAGACCTTGCTGCGCAACGCCTTGACGTGGCGCCGCCGGGTGCACAGGCGCCCGATCCGCAGTTGACGTCGGTGATCCGGCTCAGGATCACCGACGTGATGGTCTACGAGCGCAATCCCCGGCGCGCGTCGCACGAGCGTATCGCGGAACTCAAGGAGTCGATCCGCGCAAACGGCATCGAGCAGATCGTGACGGTGACCCGCCGTCCTGGTGAGATGCGCTACGTGGTCGCGAAGGGCGGGAATTCGCGCGTGACCGCGGCGACGGCCCTGTACGACGAAACCGGCGATGAACGATTTCTTCATTATGACTTCGTCTACGTGCCGTATCCCGGCGAGGCGAGGCTGCTGGCCGCGCACCTGCGCGAAAACGATCAACGTGCGGACCTGTGCTTCTGGGACAAGGCGAACGGTTATCTGGCGCTCAAGGCCGATCTCGAAACCGAACGGGGAGCCACGCTGTCGCTGCGCGAATTCTCGCGACTGCTCGAGCAGGATGGTGCAGCGGTGAGCCATGTACTGCTTTCGCTTTTTCAGTTTGCGATCGAGCGTCTGTCCGCGCTTGGACCTGCCACAGCATTTCTCAGCCGACGTGCGCTCGTCGATGTCATCCAGCCCGGCATCGGCATGCTCCTGCGTCTGGCGAGGCGTCGGGGCCTGGATGATCAATGGGTGCAGGCGCGGGTGATCGATCCGCACCTGACCGGCATGGCTGCTGGCTGCGAGCCGGGCGATGCCGGCATGCCGACACAGCGCGCCGCTTTCGACGCGGCACGCCTGGTCGATGGATTGCGACAACGCATGGTGGACGAACTCGGTGTGTCGCGCGATGCGCTGGACCGGATGTGCCATCTGCTCGAGCGCACGCCGGATGCCACAAGCGGCGATCTGCGCGAAGTGGGCGGTATGCAGGTTGAGCGAGCCGAACCTTCACCGGCTGCTTCGGCTGGAGAAGGGAACGACGGGGCGAGCGTGCCGATGGTGCCGGCGCAGGGCGTGGGGGATCTGTCCGTTCGGGCGCGGGCCAGGGAAGCCACTGTGCCGGACGCGACCCCTGGTGCGAGACGGCCAGGCGAATCGACCACGGCACTGGATAGCCCGCGGCGCACACCCGATGACGGATCAACACGGGTGGCTGCTGACGTCCGTGATCCTGGAGAAGACGCTGCGGCATGCGCTTCAGGTGAAGGTGAGCTTTTCCGGGAGGCGGTGGTGGCTTTCGCGCGCACCTGCGGTCTAGACGGCTGTGTGCGCGATGCGCCAGCGCTGCCGTACGGTTTCATGATCGAGCCGCCACCGCCGGGTCGACCGCGACTGTCGCCCGAAACTGATGCGGGGCACGACGAAGGCGCACTGAACCGGTACCTCGGCTGGTGGTGGCTCGTTAGCCTGTCCCGGCAAAACACCGCAATGGGCATCGCACGCATCCCCCGCGATACCCTCTTTGCACGGATGGCTGGCGACGACGAAGTATGGAACCGCGCGTGCGACACGAGTGTCGGCGAACCGTTGCTCGGCGACCGTATGGACGTGATGTTCGACGTGATGCTGAACCCCGATCACGCGATCGGACAATGGTGGGCCGAGCTTGTTCTTCAGGCGCGCGCCTTCCGGGTCGCGAATTCGGAACGCTTTGCGTCCGCCCGCTGGCCCGAGCCGGGCGCCGACGAGCGGCTTCAGCGAGGAGGGCTGTGATGGACCAGGCCTTCCTGCGGGTCAGGAGCGCGTCGCTCGAACATTTCACGCTGCTCGAGCTGATCGCCTGTTCGGCCTCAGCCGTCCTGGATAGCAAACCTGTCAATGAGGATTGCAAAGTTTCATGTGAAACAGGTGCGACCGACTGGATGTCGCCGACAAACGCGTTGACGGATGCACTTCCGGCGGCAGTTCGACACGTGCTGGGCGATGCTCGTGTATCAGCCTTCACCCGCGAGCTACTCGCGTCTGGCGCCTTGCGCCTCTATGTGGACGCGGGCATGTTGCAGCGTCGGTGCGAACTGATCGAACGGCAATGGCGCGACCAGGAGCTGTTGTGCGCGTTTGTCGAAAGACAGGCCAGCATTCCGATGATCCGCAGGTTCTTTCGCACGGCGACGCGCACAACGATCTCGCAGCTACGCGACGAGATCGGTGTTGCCGCACCGACGAAACCGCGCGCGCTGGCGCCGTGCGCGATGGACACGCTGTTCGACGCCTGGGCCAGGCTGAACGACATCGGCGATCCGCGCGAACGGTATCTGGCACTGCATGAGCAATATCAGGGCCAATGGTCGCTCGCGACGCTGTTCGCGGCACTGGAGCCCGACACCAGAGATTGCCATCCGAATTCCTCCCTAAAGGAGCCTCACCATGTACGACATGCGCCTTGATCCCCAGGGCAACCTGCTGCCCGGCAAGACCTGGGACGATTCGCCCGGACTGCCGCCTGCCGAGGCCGACATGCTCCTCTCGATGCTCGACGTGCCGATCACGATCGACCGGTGTTTCGTCGAGATATGCGGCGACCTCGCTGCCGCAGCCATGCTCACCGAGCTCTCGACGCTGGAGAGCGAGACAGGGCGCCAGCATGTCTGGCTGCAGGTCGCGTCCGAAGAGCTCGAACGAAAACTGGCGCTCACGGAAGCCCAGCAGCGGGCCGCCCGGCGACTCCTCCGGTCGAAAGGTCTGATCGCTTACCGCAGGAGAAGGACGCCGCCGCTGGAGGAATGGCGCATCCTGTGGCCGGCCGTGCTGGCGTTGCTTCAGCAGAAAGCGGAGGATCGCACCGCCCATATTGTGTGGCCGCCCGTGCGGGCAGCCAAACCGGACCGTTCGGACCATACGGAGCCACTGATGGAGGTCGAATCATGATGCCCGGATGCCATCCCTATATCACCGGGTTCGACGCGCTGTGGACCATGCTGAGGCCTCACCGGCCGATTGCCTTTGGAACTCGCCTTGCCCGGATCACGGGCCATCCGAAGGATGCGCTGCTGCTCTCACAACTGGTGTACTGGACACGGCGCGGGCGCGATGTGGAAGCAAACGGCGGGTGGATTCACAAGACCCGTGAGCACTGGCTGCTCGAGACGGGCCTGTCGCGCGAAGAGCAGGAGAACGCGCGGCGACGCCTGCGAAACATGAATCTGCTGATCGAGTGGCGCGGTGGCCAGCCGGCACGCATGCATTACCGGCTGGAGGTGGAAGCCATTTCGCATGCGGTACGGGCCAATTGCCGGATGGTGAGTGAACTTCCCGGATCGATCGAAGCGATGCGCACCGATGAATTCGCGAGTGAGGCGCTGCTCGGACCGACCATCGCATACCGGCGCATATTCGCTGACCTGGTCGGCAATGTGAACGCCGCGCTGCTGCTATCGCGTATGGTGCAGCTGCAGCGTCGTGAGGCCGACCGGCAATGCACGTGGTTTACGCTGACGGCCGGCGAATGGCAACGCACGCTGGGCCTTAACCGGCGTCAGCTCGACAACGCCAGAGCGCGGCTCGTGCGTCAGGGCCTGATTCGCGAGCTCATGCGCCAGTGCACCGGCCGGCGCGTGTTCACCCAGATCAATGCGGACGAGCTGAAGCGCCAGTTTGAGCGCCTTGTGTCCCGCGGCGATATGCGCGAGCGACTTGCAACGCGCAAGCGCCTGCTCGCACGGAGCCTGAGCGAAGAACACAACGATGTGGTCGGAGCACGGCCGGCGGCTGTTACCCCGGGTAACAGCGGGGTCAACCTCGCGCCGCTTGACGAGACCATCCACCTGCCGTTCGCATGCGCGGGCAAAGGGGCACTGGAAAAGTCGCCAACCGGAAGTCTCCCACTGCAGGCGAAACACGGCGTAGTGCCTTTCGCGCCCCGGATCCGGTTGGCGGGTTTGGTTCATTACCGCTGGCGACAAACGTGCGTTCCAGACGCGCGCGTATACGGAAAGACTACATATCGGACTACGACAACCACCGGCCTGGCGCTCATGCCGTTCATGCCGCGCGAGATGCCGAAGTCGGTGTCGGGAATCAGTCTTTTGCCGATGCAGTCGGGCGCCACGGCTGACGTCGGTCCGATCGTCTGGCCAGTCATGGTGGCCGCGGATGATCGTGCACTGGTCGCCGCACATCTCGCACGGATTCCGGTTGCGGACCGGCAGGAGCTGCTCGACGAGATGGCGGCTGGTCACCGGCATCAGCCGGTGCAGTTGCCCGTGGCCTATATCGCGGGCCTCGTGCGGCGCTATCTCGCCGGCGAGTTCATCGCGACGCGGGCCCATCTCGAACGCACAGCACGCGAGCGGGCGACCCGGGGCGAGGAGATGAGCGCGGGATCGCGACACCGGCGTGAGGACGGCGATTCACCCCCGTCAACGCGCGAGACGGCCTGCCAGCATCTCGCGGCGATCCGGCATGCGTTGCGCGTCCAGATGGCGCATCGACCGGCCTGTCAGGCCGACACGCATGCGTGACCGGGTTTTCCGTTGCCGGGGCGCTTACGTCAATGCGCTGCTGTTACCCGGGGTAACAGCAATCCCGCGGTCACCGCGACCTGCGCTGGTGTTACCCCGGGTAACACGCCTGCGCCGGCCATTCCTCTGTACCGAATGCCTGTTTCAAGGAGCCTGTCATGGAGCCATCGTCCCCCCCGCCGTCTACCACCATCGATCCATCTGTCGACGCCTTCGCGCGCTCCACGACGTCGCCCTTCGCCGACGGTTACGACATCGACGCGGAACGCGCGGCCCTCGCGCATCTGATTGCCGAGGACGACCCCGATCCGGCTGATCCCCTGTTTGGCCGCTATCAGCTGTTGCTCGAACGTGAGGACGCGCTGAGTCACATGCACGAGACCCATGCGCTGCGACAGGGCGGTGATCAGCTCGTGCGCCCGCATGAGGCACAGCAGATCAGCCGCATCGGGCAACTGGGCAGCGACGGTGCCGATCGCATGCATCTGCATACGCGCGATGCGATGCGGTTGTTCCTTGGGCGCTCGATTGCGCCAGGCGAGCAGGGACATCCGATGGCGGGTGGTCGCCGTGTCGCCGCCGCGCTCCGGGCGTTGTGGTCGCTCTCAGGCAACGACAATCCGTATGCGGACTGGAGTCTCGTCAGGATCGCGGAGCGTATTGCCGGCATCCGGCGCGCACACGATCTGGAGCAGCAGCATGCCCGTCAGTTGCTCGATGCCGCGCGTGAAAAAGGCCTCGACTATTCGGTGCTGCAATCGCGTGAGCCCGCGCAGGTGGCGCTCGGTTTTGGCTCACCGTACGGCTACATGATCGTGATGCTGCTGGTCGAACTCGACTACCTGGTGCGACTCGTACGCTCCGCCGTGTTGCGCGACCTGATGTCGTCGACTGAAGGCTTCCGGCGCATCGGCTCGGCGAAGCACCGGTGCCTGTCCGTGTTCCACTTCGCGGTCCACTGCCAGCGGGTACTCACGCGCCCCGAGCTGCTGCCGCTGTCGCGCGTCGACTTCCTGCCGAACGCCGATGCTGCCGCAGGCAAACGCGTCGAGGCTGCGCGTGCATTGCTCGGCGTACTTCCGCGTGACGTGTTTACTGGCGAGCGTGAACCTCGCCATAGCCGGCGGCGCGTGAGTCGCCTGTCGGACGCGGAACTGCGCCTGCTCGATACGGTGCCGCTGTCCGGGGACGACGCACACGCGCAGGCTGCGGCAGCGGCGTTGGTGCAATGAAGGAAGGGACGGGAGGACTGCGGCAATGACGGATCGCACTTCAGATCTGGATCGACGTCCAAAGGCCTTTAAGGGTAAGGGGGCGGGTGCGGCTCAGCCCGCGACGGCACTGCCGGTATCCCGGGTCGCAGGTCAGCCGGGATTTCGTGTGCTGCTGCGCTCGTATGAGCACTGGCTCGAGGAGACGGTGACCGAAATGCAGACGCTGGCGCTGGAGACCGCGACCGCCGGGCTCGATGTATCGCTGCGCTGCGTGCGCATTGCACTGGCGAGCGGCGCGACGCGCCACCGGCTCGACTGGTTCATTCGTGGCGAGCCGCATGCACTCGCCTGGCCGCGCGTGAAGGGCTGTTTCAATCGCATCCCCGCGCCGCTGCGCCCGTATCTGCTGCAATGTAATGCGCGCGCGAAAGAGCTCAACGCACTCGAGTCGGTTTTCCGGTATGCGGCCAGCCAGCTCGCAATGTATCTGGAACATGGCACGGTGAAGGTTCGACGGACCGACGATTCCTGAGACAGGTGCGCGGTTTCGACCGGGTTTGATCGATGGACATCAGGCTGACGCAGAGCGGTCGATAACAAGGAAAACAGTGGACAGCGCGCTTCATTCGCAGGGGCAATCCTTGATGAACGGAGTCCACAATGGGCATCTACGCAGAACTGGTTGGCAACGTGCTCGCGTCGCCGACGATGAAACAGGTCAACACCGCCAGTGGCGCGCGCCGCATTGTCGAGCTGCGCGTCATGTCCGCCAGCTACCGCCGGCTCGACGACGGCACGCTGGAGCAGCGGGAAGGGCGGACCTTTCCCGTCGATGTCACCGTCTGGAACGAGCGTCTGACCGAGCGGGTGATGCAACACATCCGCACGGGTGCCAGCGTCGTTGTGCGCGGCGACTTCTACGTCACTCCCTGGGTCAACCGCGACAATGAGGCGGACGCCGGTGCGCATATCGACGCCGAATCTATCTCCCTGAATCTCGTGCGCGTCGAACAGGTGGTGTACCGCCAACGCCAGGTGCGCGAAGACGAGGGATCGAGCGATTCGTCGCATGACGAAGGTGCAGGCGAGCCCCCTCGTCCGGAGGACGGCGACACGCCACAGGCCGACCAAACCCTGGACGATGCGCCAGCATCGGACGATCCAGGACCAGGCGCGACGTCCTCACAGCCTGCCCGCCGGCGTTCACGCCAGGCGGCGCGGACGCAAGCGCAATGATGCGCCTTGATTCCTGCCGCTGCCGTGCCCGTTCATGCGGCGTGCGGCGGCGCGATTTCCGGTGTTCGTGGAATGAGGCGGCCACGGTTATGCCGGATATCGAAGAAGAACGGATGCTACGCGCGCTTGTATTCGAAGGCTTGACCGTCGCGCGGCGAGAGCCTTTTCGTGCGTGCTTTCGTGGATGGTTCGTACGGGTCGCACTGAATGGCCGTTTCGCGGCAGTGGGCTCCACGGTCACTGTCGAGATTCGTTGCCGGCAACGTACGGCGTCATGTCCTGCCTGCCGCTTTCTGTTGTATTGCCAGGCCGTGTTCGCGTGATGACGCGGTGAACGGCCGCGAGGCGGCGGCATCTCGGCGTGGACTATTTTCAGTCGCCGCGAACCGACGTTTATATCGACGGCATCTATCAGCATGCGACCGGAACGGACTCGACCGGCAATACGGCCGTCGCAAACATCACCGGGTCCTCGGCGTCGTCGAACGGAAACCAGTTTGTCGCAGTCGCTGGGAGCCGGCACAAGTTCTAGCCTCCGGACGAGCAGCAAGCGACATCGATTGACCCACACGGCTGCGCTGGCGCAGCCGCTTTCGTGCCGGCTGATGTCGACTCATCTGCACACGCTGGAAGCGATGCGGCGGCCCGGAATCGTTACTGCTGCCATCCAGTAATCTCTCGCTCGAACTGATCTCGCAACAACGCAGCGAACTCCTCAGCCAGCTGAGACGCCGCTCCGTGCGGCGGATACAGAAGGAAGTTGGGGTAGTTGATCGATGGTGAAAACGGCAACACCTTGATCCCGTGGCCTACATAGTCCGTCGCTACCAACGGATGCGCGAGTGTCACTCCGAGCCCGAGCTTCACCATTTCACAACAGGTCGCACTGTACTGCGCTTCGAGCGACAGGGTGCGCTCGATTCCCTCCTGTTCGAACACACGGTCGGTCTCCTCCCGCGATCCGTCGCCATGCACGAGCGAAATGTATTGCTCGCCGCGAAGATCCGATGCCTCGATTCTGCTTTTCGTAGCGAGGCGATGATTCTTCGGCAAGAGGCACACGACCTCCGAGTCAGGCAGTGCAACGGCCTGGCACGTAGCGGCCGCAGATACGAACGCGACGATCCCCACGTCGCAGAACTGTGAAGAGACCCATTGCTCGACCGTATTCGACGTGTTCGTGTGAATCGACACAGTCACGTCCGGTCGAGACTGTCTGAAGCGCTGCACGACTCTCGGCAGAAAGCTCATACCGATGCCCGGGATCGACGCAATGCGCAGACGGCCGCTCCCGAGATTCCGAATGCTGTCGGCCGCATAGGCAAGACTTTTCAACCCGACGAAGACACGCTCGACCTCGCGAAAGAGCGCCTTGGCTTCGGGTTTTGGATTGAGGCGACCGCCGGAACGCTCGAAGAGCACGAGCCGCGTATCGGCCTCCAGTTGTGTAATCAGCCTGCTCACATTGGACTGCGACGTGTGAAGTTCCGCGGCGGCGCCTGTCGTGGAACCTGCCTGCATCACCGCGCGGAACGCCTCGATCTGGCGTAGTTTCATTTGGGCTATCTCTTTTAGGCATAGGTTGGCGTCAGATTGATATTTGACTGCATAAGGTTGGTCGCTCAACATCCGTATTAGTACGCACGCGTTGCCGGAGCCGTGACATCGGCTTCCGGGAAAGCTGGCCGGAATCGCTTGTTCCTTCCGTGCTTGAATCAATCGGGAGGCAAGCCACGGCGACATTGTTATTTTGCGCAAGGACCGTATGAAGACGCATCGTTCGACGGCCAACTACGATGTGATCGTCGTGGGTGGTGGTTTGGTCGGATCCGCTGTTGCCTATGGCGTCGCCCGGCAGGGCGCCCATGTGCTGGTCGTTGACGACGGAGACGACGCATTCGGCGCCTCGGTCGGCAACTTCGGGCTGGTTTGGGTGCAAGGCAAGGGAATCGGGCAGCCTGCCTATACGACATGGACTCGTGAATCCGCGCGGCTGTGGCCCGTATTCGCCGACGCACTTCGCGATGAAACGGGCGTGGACGCGCAGCTGCTGCAGCCTGGCGGTTTCGACCTGTGTTTTTCCGATGAGGAGCTCCACGAGCGTGGAAAGCAACTGCTGCAGCTGTCCGACGATGCCGATGGCGACTATCCGTTCGAGGTGCTCGACGCGGCGGACCTGAAGGCCCGCATCCCCGAAATCGGCGCTTCGGTTGCCGGCGCAACCTATACGCCGATGGACGGCCACGTCAATCCTCTGAAGCTGCTGCTCGGCTTGCGAAGGGGCCTGGTCAACCGCAAAGCGCACTTCGCCACCGCCGAGCGCGTCGTGCGAATCGACTCGCAATCCGACAGATTCGTCGTCCATGGACAGGACGCGCGTTGGTGCGCCGCCCGGGTCGTGCTTGCCGCGGGGCTGGGCAACAAGGACCTCGCGCCGATGGTCGGGCTGCAGGCACCGGTCGTGCCGACACGTGGGCAGGTTCTGATCAGCGAGAGAGTCGCCCCGTTTCTGCATTTCCCGACCGTCACCGTGCGTCAGACGAACGAAGGTACCGTCCAATTGGGCGACTCACTCGAAAACGTCGGTTTCGACAACGGCGTCACGACGGATGTGCTCGCGGCAATTGCGATGCGTGGCGTGAAAGCCTTTCCACTGCTTCGTGATGTTCGCCTCGTGCGAGCGTGGGGGGCGCTGCGTGTGATGACGCCGGACGGCTTCCCGATCTACGAGGAGTCCGGCGCGTGTCCTGGCGCGTTCAATATTAGCTGCCATAGCGGGGTCACGCTTGCTGCGGCGCATGCGCTGCGCCTTGCGGGCTGGATCACCCGCGCGCGGGAGGCCCCGGATCTACACGCGTTCGCCGCTGATCGCTTCCGGAAACCATACGAAACATTTAGCCATGTCGACTGAACCCCTCTTCGAGCAATTGTCCGCCGCGCATGCCCCGAAGGTGCGAATTTTCTTCAACGATTCGTCCTACGAAGTTCCAGGCGGGATGAATCTGGCGGCGGTTCTCCTTGCCGTGGGCATTCGACGCTTCCGCAGAACGCCCGTGAGCGGAGCCGCGCGTGCACCGTATTGCATGATGGGCGTCTGCTTCGAGTGCCTGGTGGAGATCGACAGCCAGCCGAACTGCCAGAGTTGTCTCGAAAGCACACGGGACGGCATGCGTGTGCGGTCTCAGGAAGGCGTAAGGCAAATGTCGATTGGATCTCCTGTCGAATCCGATACGAGCAATCGAAAGGGGCACGGACGATGATTGCCGAATCAGTCGATGTCGTCGTTATCGGCGCGGGGCCCGCAGGCATGGCCGCCGCGACTGCTGCCGCGCATGCGGGACTGTCGGTCGTGATGCTTGACGAGCAAACGACATTGGGCGGGCAGATCTATCGGTCCATCGCCCATGCCGACGACGAGCGTGTCGCATTGCTCGGGCCGGACTACGCGGCTGGGGCCGCTATCGCAGCGGCCGTGTCCGAAAGCAATGTTCGGCATGAAGCCGGCGCTCAAGTGTGGTTTGTCAACAGGGAGCGTGAGGTTCATTACACGCAGCGCGGCCAGAGCAAGTCGCTGGCGGCCGGCCACATCGTGCTTGCGACCGGCGCGATGGAAAGGCCATTTCCGATTCCGGGATGGACTATGCCAGGCGTGATGACAGCCGGCGCGGCGCAAATCCTGCTGAAGGCATCGGGCACGGTGCCGAGACACCCTGTCGTGCTCGCGGGTTGCGGGCCGCTGCTCTATCTGCTTGCGTGGCAATACCTGCGTGCCGGCGTGCCCATTCGCGCTGTCGTCGAGACGACCGTTCTGGCCGACAGGATGCGCGCGGCGAGACACTGGACGAGTGCATTGCTCGGATGGCGCGATCTGTTGAAAGGTGTGAACCTGCTGCGAGCGCTGCGAGTCGCGCGTGTACCGGTCTACCGAGGTGCGTCAGATCTGCGTATCGAAGGTGAGCAGGCTGCAACCGGGCTGACCTTCACTGCGGGCAACAAGCGCCAGCATGTCGAAGCAGAACTCGTGCTCCTGCATCAAGGAGTCGTGCCGAATACGCAGATCTCCTGGTCGCTTCAGGCATCGCATCGTTGGGACATCGATCAGCTTTGCTGGGTACCGAACCGTAACAATGTTTTCGAACTGGACGTGCCCGACGTATTCGTCGTGGGCGATGGAGGCGGCATTGCCGGAGCGAAGGCCGCAACTACGCAAGGCCGGATATGCGGGCTGGAAATCGTTCGGCGTCACGGCAAGATCGACATTGTCGAATTCGACCGGAGGGTGCGCCGATTGCGCGCGGAGCATGCCGGACACCTTCACATCCGACCGTTTCTCGACGCGCTGTATCGACCCAGTGACCGCACGCGAATACCGGCCGATGACGTACTGGTTTGCAGATGCGAGGAGGTCACCGCCGGTGCTATTCGGGAGTCGGTCGCGCTCGGATGTGTCGGCCCAAACCAGGCGAAGGCGTTCAATCGATGTGGTATGGGGCCCTGTCAAGGACGCCTGTGCGGGCTCACCGTTTCGGAAATCATCGCGCAAGAACGGCAGGTTTCCCCGGAAGTGGTGGGCTATTACAGGATCAGGCCGCCCATCAAGCCGCTCACGCTCGGTCAATTGGCCGGAGCCGGAGAGTGTGTCCAGTGACCGACGACACGTCGGAACACGAGCAGCGTTCGGCGAGAAGAATCCACATGATGGCAACCGGGGTCTCGATGGCGGCACATCCGAACTTTACGGAGGCACTGCATGATCGTTCGTCAGGGAGTGAATGGAAGGCTAAGCAGGGTTTTGGTCGTGAACGGGTTTGTTTTCCTGTCGGGTGTGACCGCCCGAGACACGACGGGCGGAGTCGGTCAACAAACGAAAGACATTCTTGATCAGATCGATAGCCATCTGAAAGCGGCCGGCACCGACAAGTCGCGCATCACGGTTGCCAACATCTGGCTGGCGGACATCGATACTTTCGACGGCATGAACGAAGCATGGGATGCGTGGGTCGACAAGACCTGTCCTCCCGCACGCGCTACGGTCGAATCGCGCCTTGCGGGCGAAGACCTTCTCGTCGAGATTCAGGTTCAGGCGGTTGCGTAACGGACTGCGCTTCCGAGGGCCCGAACCGGGCGACGGCGCAGCGCGATCGGAACCGCGAGAGGGCGTGCTCGCGCAGACGGGCGAAGGCCGCGGATCGGCACGCACAAGTTTGGGCAGAACAGGGCCGCACCTATCTCAAAACTGCATAGCGAGCGAAATTACTCGCAATACGAAGCAATTTTACGAAGCGTACGATTTGTGTGTCGGCTTCGAATACGGGCCGGCCACACGCGCGAGGAGCACGGGGATTCGTGAATCTCTGTTGTTCTCAAGGCGACTCACGCAGGGGGTTTTCTTCCTGACGAGCAACTCATATGGTCAATCGAATTACTAAGCTGATCAAAGTGTCGGCGGATAAAGGAGCGGAGATGAGACAACTGATTGCTTCCACCGTGCTGTGCGTGCTTGCGTCGTCCGCATGGGCTACGGATACTCTACGTTTTGGCGTTGAGGCAGATTATCCTCCATTCGAATACAAGCTGCCGAGTGGTGAACTGGTGGGTTTCGATATCGATGTCGGTAATGCTGTTTGTGCCAGGATGCAGGTCAAATGTAAATGGATCGAGAATTCTTTCGATGGATTGATTCCGGCGTTGCAGGCCAGAAAGTTCGACGCCATCAACTCGGCGATGTGGGCGACGGAACAACGTGAGAAAGCGATTGACTTTACATCGGTCATTTATGCGTCTCCGATTCGCCTGGTCGCGCGCTCGGGCAGTCACATCCTGCCGAATGCGGAGTCACTCAAAGGAAAGCGTGTCGGTGTTCAGCAGGGTGGGACACAGCAATACTACGCGGAACAGAAGTGGGCTCCGGCGGGTGCCGCCGTCGTTACGTATCCGAGTCAGACACAAGTATTCTCGGACCTGGCCGCCGGCCGAATCGATGCGGCGTTGCAGTCGCAGCAAAGCGCGGAAGACAGTTTCCTGAAAAAACCTGAAGGAAAGGGTTTCACATTCGTCGGGGGGCCGTTGACTGACGAAAAAATATTCGGTCGTGGCGTTGCCTTTGGGGTGCGCAAACAGGATTCGGAGTTGAAGGAGCGACTGAACCAGGCGATTGCGTCACTAAAGCAGGACGGAACGCTTGTCAAGCTGGCGAAGAAGTACTTTCAGTATCAGATCGTCGCGCCTTGATTCGATAGCTGAACACAAGACGTTCGGCGATGCGCCACACCAAGCGGAATCCCGGTACGTTGTTCTGATAGACAACAATATTTCCGACTGAGGACCGGTGGTGAATCGATTGCGGCGGTAGCATCCGGTCGGAAGGTGGCGCTCACGGAGCCGCGCGCAACGCGAATATAACTGTATAGAGGAACATGTAATGAATTCGTCAGTAGTGCAACATGACTCAAATGCAAAGTTCGCCGAACGATTCGCGTCCTATATTGACGAGGCTCGCGGAAGTCGTGTTCCCCAACACGTTTCCGAAGTCGTCTTGATGCGCATTTTGGACCTGATGAGCGCGGCGGCCGCGGGCATCCACGAGCCGATTTCCGTCGTCACGCGCGAGATAGCGCTGGAAGAGTTTCGCAGCGGGGACGTACCGATCTGGTTCACGGGTACTAGCAGTACCGCACTCGGAGCCGCGTGGGCCAACAGCGCTGCTGCATCGGCGCTCGACCTCGACGACGGAGATGCGGTCGCGCGGGGGCACGCTGGTGCCGCTGTGGTTCCCACGGCATTCGCCGTTGCCCACGAGGTGGGAGCGACATTCGACGAAATCGTCCGAGCCATCGCAATCGGCTACCAGGTGGGCACGACGATCGCTTCGGCACGTACGTCCTACGGCACGACGGGAACTTGGGCGGCCTATGCCGTGGTGGCCACTGCGGGGGTGCTTCGCCGCGTCGACAAGACGGTACTGGCGCATGCGCTTGCGATCGCTGGAGAAGCGGCGCCAAACTGCGCTTTTTTGAGCGCTCGGGCTCCGCACGACCCGCCCCCCGAGGGCAGCGATGTGAAAGAGGGGATTCCGTGGTCGGTCGTGGTGGGCCTGAATGCGCTGGAAGCGGCGCGCAAGGGTATGACGGGACCTCGGAACATCCTGGATAGCGGCCGTCATTACCAGTTCCCCGCCGATCTTGACGACGTGCTGCGTTCCGGAGCGCGGATCGAGGAAAGCTATTACAAATTCTACGCATGCTGCCGGCATATTCATGGGCCATTGGATGCATTGCAGGCGTTGATGGCGAAGCACGATGTGCTTGCGAAAGACATCGAGGCAATCAAAGTGGAGATTTACGAAGATGCCATGCGTCTTGAAAACAGATATGAGCCGCAAAACTTGCCGGACATCCAGTACAGCATTCCTTATTGCATCGCACTGGTTGCTCTTTATGGGAAGCAGGCATTGCTGCCGCTTCGCGCAGATGCGTTGAGCCGGAACGAGGTATCCGCACTCGCGAGCAGGGTTTCGCTGTGCTGCAGCCCCGACATCGAAGCGGTGTATCCGACGGAAACGATATCGCGCGTGAGCCTGACGTGCGGCAGTGGAACGTTTTCGTCCGGAAATACCGTGCCGAAAGGCAAGGGTGACCAGGTAACGTGGCAAGACCTGGAGTCGAAGTTCAAGATGGCGACCTCGTACGTTGCCCTTCCTTCGCAGCAGAAAGCATTTATCGACGCCGTAGGCGACGCTCGGGCTGGGGATGCGGCTAGACTCATGGCCTATCTTGCAAATGTGACATTTCACGAGCTTGACGGACACGGGACCGACAGCGCGAGCATGAGAGCCGTGAAGCCCCAGATGCACTAGCCTTGACGCGTTGACGGCTTCGGCTATAACGGGCGATGCAGTGGGTGCTGATGGTACCCACAAGCACTGCGGGCGTCGGATCTGATCGAGAATGCCCGCATTTTATATCGTAGATGGTCGCTGTTCCAAAATTTCCGGGAATTTCAATGCTTGAAGTGAATATCAAAACGATGGCGCGTATCGTCGTAGCCGAGGTGTTCGAGATCGAGGCGGCGCTGGTTACGCCGTACAAGATGACCGAGGGGACGTTGGTTTCGACGAGCGCTGTATTGGTGAAGCTGACGGACGCCGATGGCGTGGAGGGCTGGGGCGAGGCCAACCCGTACGATGCCTTCACCGGCGGCACCGCCAGCGATGCCGCACGCGCGCTGAAGGAAACCCTGCTGCCAGTCGTCATGGCATCGTCGGCGCCTGCTCCCGGCGGTATCGATGCGGAACTCGACGCACGGCTTGCCGGGCACCTCAGTGCCAAGGGAGCGGTGACCATGGCACTGCTCGATATTCTGGGAAAACGGCTGGGTGTCCCGGTGGCGACCCTGTTGGGCGGGGCCCTGAGGAACTCGCTTCCGGTGCTGTGGCCGCTTGGCAATGGCACGGCCGACGAAGACATTCGTGTGATGGACGAGCGAATCGCACAGGGATTCTCCAGCTTCATGCTGAAGATGGGTACGTCTCCGATACAAAGCGAGATTCGGCGCGTGGCGGAACTGGAGGCGCGGTACGGGGATGCGATCACGCTGATCGCCGACGCCAATGAGGGCTGGACTCTGTCGGAAGCCCGCGAATTCCTTGATGGCGTGCGCGGCTCCCGCCTGGCGTTCGTCGAACAGCCGCTGATCAAGTCCGATCTGGAGGGTGCGGCATGGCTCGCCAAAGACAGCAGCATTCCCATATCGGCTGACGAAGCCGTCGCGGGACTCGAGCATGCTGCCGAGCTGGCGCGGGTGGGCGCCGCGAATGTCTTCAGCGTCAAAAGCAGCAAGAACGGAGGCCCGTTGCGCGCTCAGCGCATTGCGGCCGTGGCGGAGGCATTCGGAATTCGCTGCTAAATGAACTCGATGATCGAATTCGGGGTCACGCAGGCCGCTTCGCTGCAACACGCCGTCACGATCGGTAATCTCGTCGACGTCGGGCACGCGTTCATGTCCACGTTACGGCTTGCGGAAGACCCGACCGATTTTTCTACGTTCGTGCGCAATGGAGTGGTTCATCTTCCGGAAAGAGCGGGGCTGGGCGTGGAGGTAGACGAGGCGCACGTGCGGCGCATGACATCAAACCGATTTGACCTTCGTTCGCCGCATTGAACCGTTGGTGGAACCTGGAGCCGTCATACTGCCGGACTTGGAATTCGAACGTAGCCCCCACTTGGGTCACTGTCCGGTCATGTCGAATCGTCATGCGGCACGCGATTTATTGCGGTACCGTTGCGTTACATGACCTGACGGACGCACAAATCGTGCGTGGCGTCGAGCGGCGGCCTGAGCGCGCCGACCTAGTCCGTTTCGAACAGACCGCTTGACCGATGGGCCAGCGCGTTGGCCTATCGGTCAAATCCGTGCATGACTTGTACGTCCTCGTTGCGCACCGCAGTGCCTTCAATCGTGCGCCCGCGATCGCATTGAGGAACGGCGCGTTGTATCCCTGCTAGACGCGTGCAGCCGTCGCTGCGAACGTGAGCGCGATTTGCCGATAGAACGCCTCGTTAGGCGGGCCGTGCTCCAGCATGCCGGGATGGCGAGGGTATCGGCGGCATTGGCTTCGGACGCGGTCCGCCATCGAACACCGATTAACCTTACCGCTCCTGCCTCCCTGCCGGTTGACTATGCGGGCATCGTCGGTTGCCTGAAAGTGTAAGGCTGTGCGAGTATACAGCGCCGGAAAGCGGAGGAAGAGGCGGCTGAGAAACCTTCCTGCGGCGGATGCGCGCTACTCCTCATCGAGGGCGTCGAATTCGTCAATCAGGACTACGGGCTGATTC
Organism: Paraburkholderia sp. BR14312; assembly: GCF_040948675.1. NCBI lineage: Bacteria > Pseudomonadati > Pseudomonadota > Betaproteobacteria > Burkholderiales > Burkholderiaceae > Paraburkholderia > Paraburkholderia sp. BR14312. The sequence continues at coordinate 48,782 of NZ_JBFPKI010000007.1, read as the reverse complement.
GAGTGAAGGCAAGCGTTCTCCGCGAGCAGGTCGACTGCGTCACCGATCGTCTTCAGCTGCTCCTTGACGTCCTTTGCGCTAACCTCCCGGCCCTGCTGCCATTTTAGCCCGCGGCATTCGAGCGACGGGCTCGACTGCTGCTTGACGTTCATCGTGCGAGAGTAACTCATTGCCTTGTTTGCAATGCGGGTAATGATCGAGTCGAACGCCTCGTTTGGCGTACCGCCGACGACGGTCGGGCGGTTGTCGGCGCTCTGGTATCGGTACGCGGCTGTCGCCCCGAGTGAGCTCTTGCCCACGCCCCGGTCACCGTGGATGAACACATTGCGCCGGGGTGTTGACGCTTCCGGCCAAAGCACCAGGACAAGCGCCCGGCTTATGTCGTGCGTTTATTTTCAGTAACAGCCGGCCTTTGGCATATCTATGTCCGTTTTCTTAGCTGGCACACTTTGCACATTCTTTGGCACCCGACAATTGTCATAGTGGCTGTGTCGTTGGTACGCCGACGAATGTTGATGAATCAGCGCGCCGATCGACGGGCACACGGGGCATATCAGTGTTTGGCATTAGGTCAGCGGACTGAGAACGTGATCGATTGCCAACGCCTGCGCGCGAGGACGGCGGCTACCGGTTTACTGTCCGCAGCAATGGAGCACCGGACAGCCGCGCGATTGCGGCGACACTCTGGCGTTGGATGTTTGCGAGCGCGAGGTCGGAATCGAACCAGCTGTTGGACAGGCTGACGAGCACCTCGGGCGATCGCAGCAGGATGCGCCAGTGCGGCCACCAGAGTAGGTCTTCATAGCAGATCGAGAAGGCTACGCTTTTACCTGCGACCATGACGTATGGCTGGATGAGACTCCCGCGCACCGCGCTGACGGCCGCACCGGGGCGCCACAGCGCCGCCGGCACTGGCTGGCGACTATCCAGGCGGCCGTGGTCCGCGCCGACGATGACCGCGCTGTCGGTGTAGCTGAATGGCGTGCTTGATGCGGTCAGGTCCATGCCGACGATTAACGAGCGCTTCGCAGCGGCGAATCTCTGGATATCGCCACGCCACCAATAGCCCATCGCCGGGCGCCACAGCCCGACGATTTCCTCCGGAAGGACAACAACGGTGGCGCCTTCGCTGAATGCCCGGTGTGCGATGGCCTGGACCTGTTGTGTCCGTGCATAGAGCGACGCATAGCTGGACTGATCGAACCGGCCGAGGCGCGTGTCGAGTGCTGTCCATCGAGGCGGTACAACTGGCGCGCTCGCCACGCTGCGCGCGACGACGGAGAGGATCACCAGCAGCGTTGCAACCTGTCGGGCGAAGCGAGCGTGCGTGATGGAGGCCGCGCACGCGGTGGCGGTTATGCCGAGCACCAGGCCTGGCGCCTTCCACCCGGGAAACAGGGTGCCGGCGACATATGCCGGCGATAACCACCCAATGATCCCGAGTGGTGGTACGGTCACGAGCATCGTCGCGACGGCGGCGCACAAGGCGTGGCGTGCGGCGCTCGCGTTCGATTCGGGCTTGAGCATGGCCCACGGTGTCGCCAGCACGCACGCCTGCGCGATCCAGAACGCGACGCCGAGCGCGAGCGCTTCAGGTCGCGCCAGCTCTCGATAGCCGGAAAAGAAGCGCATGCTCACGACGGGAATGTCGCGTGCGCCGGCGAGGTAATAGCCGATCCAGACTGCGAATGCCGAGGTACGTCCACGCACGCGCGACCATACGGCCGGCAGGAGCAGCAGTAGCACCTGCCAGTTCCCCGGGTACCATGTGGCCAGCGCTATAAGTGCGCCGGTGGCGATCGAAGCCACGCATGCGAGCGCATGCGGGACAGGCTGGACAGTTGCACGCGCGAGCCGAAGACGTGGCGGCAGCGAAAACATGGGGTTCACAGGGAGACAGTCCTTAATGGAACGGTCGATTCCGGCCGGTCTTTCCCCTGTGATGCGCGCGCTGCACTGCCGAGGATAGGACAGGATTTGCTCGCACGCTACCGTCGATGCAAAAAGCGCCCGGTCCCGAAAGGGATCAGGCGCATCGTTTTGAATGATAGAGAAAAGGAGGGAGACCTTCAGGACTGCGGCCCGACGGCGTCGATGTAGAAGTAACCGGCGTCGGCACGGATCCGGAGATCGAAGCCTTTGTCGATGACGCGGTCGAAGACAGCATCGGAGGGGTCGAGATGTTCGACGAAATCATCGCCGCCGAATTCTGTCCGGGCGCGCTCCCACCAGTCGTCGAATGGCACCGTATCGGGATTGCACTTGACGGCCCACGCGATGATGCTGTGTCGGCCGTTCTTCATTTCACCTTTCTCCGGGAGCATGTAGACGCCGTGATCCTTCACCAGCAGGACTCGACATTGCTGTGTGCGGGCTTCGCAGATCACGGGGCGCAGATCCGCTGCGACGAAGTGGATCATGATGAATTCCTCCATGAGGAGATGGGTTAGGAGATGCGGTTCCGGCTATTCCTGGCTCACGAGTTGCCGCGCGAGCGCAACTTCGATGCTCTCTCCGCCTTGATTAAGGATGTCGAGACCGGACTCGGGCATGTCGCCAGAGGTGGACTGCGAGACGGCAATCTTCTGCGCCATGAGTTTCAGACAGCGCATCTGTGCGGTCCCCTCATAGCCAAGAAAACGGACCGTGACGTCAAGGGTCTGGCCGATGCGCCAGCTTCGGCGTGCGGCCTGTTGCAGCGTATAGACGTTGTAGCCAGATTGGAGAAAGGCGATGGTCGGAAACTCAAGGAGATCGAGCCCGGTCTTGACCAGCTCGGGGTTCGTGATGATGACGTCGGCGCCACGCTCAAGTTGATCGGCGACCCAGTCCTCACGTTTCTCAGCAGAGACACTTGCGCGAAGAACCGACGCCCTGACGCCTACCGCATCGAAAAGGTTCTTCAGTCGTACCGACGTATCGCGCGTGCCGGTATAGGTCGTGTAGACCAGCGTGCGCCGGCGGTTCAGCAGTTCGCCACGAACGAGTCGCAGCAGCTCCTCTTCCTTGGGACCGGGTTGATCGTCGTGCAGCATTGCAGGCACGCTTGCCAGGATCCGCTTCGTGCGGGGATGACGCACGATTTCAGGACGGAAACAGCATTCCGGCCACGCGAGCAATGCATTGAGCACCACGCCGAGCAGACTCTTGTCGCCGCAGCGTAACGCGGCGCGCAGTTCCGATGTGAGCGTCGATTCGAGCGTGCGATAAGCGGCCACCATTTCTTCGGTCAACGCGACCGGGAGGAGAGACTCGTCATAGGGCGGCAGAACGTTCTGGCCGATCTGCGAGAGCTTGAGGAAGGCCGTATACGGCACGACGTACCGCATGATGCCCTTTGGACCGAAGCCTGGACCCTTCACCGTCGAGACGCTCTTGCGATCGCCTTTCGCAGTGCGGTGAGAGCCTTCGTCGACCTGCTTGTGGATATCGATGAGCACACCGTGCTCGCGCATGAACGCCATGGTTGCTGCCGCCATCGAGCCGTTCCTGTTATCGTTGAATCCGTCTTCGATCAGCATGGCCGGATTCAGGCGATAGAGCAGGTGATAGAGGTCGTCGGCGTAGCCGCCCATCAGCGTCCCCGTGAGCAGCAACGTTTTCGACGCCTTCCGGGCGAGTACGCCCATGGCCTGCCCCTGGGCGGAGTTTTCATTCTTGTATTCGTGGCCTTCGTCCGCGATCAGCAGACCGAAGTAGCCCTGCGGCAGATACCGTTTAACGAACTCTGAGGCTTGATAACCGCCTTGTCCGAACGAGATTTCCGTGTGGGCGAGCGCGCGTTCCATGCGCTTCGCCTGCCGGTCCGAAAACACGAGTTCGCCGCTGTCGTCCATCAGGTTGATGAACTCGTACAGGTTATCCTGCAGCATGTCCGCGAGCATCGACTCGCCAAACCGGGAGAGCAGGCGTTCGGCGGTCTTCTCGCCGACGGTTGGCATCTGTAGCAGCGTTCCCTTTACGAGTTCGCGCATTGACCGCGTGCCCTGGCCTTTGGGCGCCAGGGTCCACAGTCGCTCGCCGCAACTGCATGCGCGGCGCTTTTCGTTAAGCGCGGTACGCGCAAGGGTGGGGGTCAGCGGATTGCCGTCTTCATCGCAGACGAACTCGCCGCATGAAGGGCAGCATGCAAGGACGCGCGTGATCGCGTCGGTTTCCATATCGAGTGTGGCAACACGGCGCGCGAAGGCAGGCTTCCAGTCGAATCCCATGCGCATGCGCACGCGGCCGAGAATGAAAAACTCGGGTACTGGTGGCCGCGAACGCATGACGCGGAGCTGGAGAAGCTTGCGCAGGGTGTCCGGGCCATTGAGGATCCAGACACGGGCACCGGACACCGTGCTTTTGATCTCACGTCGCCACTTGTACACTAGGTGCGGCGGCGCGATGACCAGCGTGCGCGGAAAGCCGCAATGATGGAGCAGGACAGCCACACCGATGCCCATCAGCGTCTTGCCGGTACCCATTTCGGCATTGATGACGCCGCCCGGTGCGTGTTGCGTCAACAGTGTCGTGATCGCATGAATCACTTCCCGTTGCGCCGGGAACGGTTGTCGCGACAGTTCGTCGAGCAGTGCGTCCCATCGTGAAGAACGCTGTCCATCATAGATCGACGGGTTTTGTTGGCGGACGGCATCGAGCAGTCCGGCACCAAAGTTCGAGATGAAGTCTGGCAAGGCGATCACGTCGCCGGCATTGTCGTCGGCCGCGATGTCGTCACGTGTGACATCGCCCTCGGCGACGGTGGATTGCAGATCTTCCATGATGCGTCTCCAAAAGATGCGGGCCACGTGCGCTCCCGGGACGGGGTGAGGTCCCGCGGGATTAGGAAAATTGAAGGAAGGCCGCTCATGACTTCAGAGACGGCGAGCTAAGGCGGGCGGGTTAGTCGATTGCGAGCGCGCCGGTGCGGACGAAGCTGGAAATTGCTTCAGTGAACGAATCCGGGAGCGCGATCCGCAATGCATCGAGGCGTCCGACGGGGGCATAGGGTGTCTCGTCGAGCCTGCTGACCAGTCGTTCACCGAGTTCGGCGAGGACCAGCGAGCGCCAGTGCGGTAGCAGCGGTATCGGACTGAGCTGTTCAATCAGCGACCACACGCGGGCTTCCAGCGACGCCTCGTCGTGCGCCTGCGTTTCGTGGTCAACCAGCAGCCATGCCGAGCCGGTGGCTTTTGACGGTGTCAGCAGCGACTCGTCGTAGATCCACGTATGCACGAGGTTGCCGAAGAGGTTGTCCCTAGGCAGGCGACCGCTGTATTTGTCCAGCCGCCGCGGATCGCCGATAGGTACGGCGGCGATCGTCTGGCTACTGTCGGGGTCAATCAGGGTGATCTGACGGATGCCGCCTTCCTGGACGCCCAGATGCAGGGAGGCGTATAGCTGCTGAACGGCGCCATCGCGACCGAAGACCGATACGAAGGCGAGATCACCGTCGGGTGCACGCACGCAGGCGTCGATGAAGATGTCCTGCAGTTCCTTGATGGGATACAGCATGGGGTGCTCCAGCGTGAATGCCGGGCGCACCCACCGGGCGCTGACCCGGGCGGGTTAAAGGACCATTCCGTGGCTCCTGCAAGGGAGCTGCCGCTGCGCAGACGAAAGCGCCGGAAAGAGCGGCTGGGGTACGGCTGAAGGTGTCGCGTCACGGGCGACAACGGGTCTGCTACCGGCAGACCAGCGGGAAAACGTGCAGCGTGCCGCGCGAAGCGCTTTCCCTGAGCGTTCTGGTGAACGGTCAGGGAAAGCGCCCTGAAGGCAGGGCGCGCGGATGTGTAGAGCAGCGGCAGATCAGCATTGGGACAGTGTTTCCGGCAGCGCACGAAGCTCGCGTACCTGTCCAACAGTAAGGATTATCGGTACCAGGGCTTCGGGATGCCTGGTCTTGATCGCTTCTGCTCGAGTCAATCGTTCGTCGACGAGTCGCGCGAACGCCAGGAGCCGGTGTGCGCCTGCATGCAGTCGCACAGCACGGACCGAGACGTCGGCGGCCGGCCATGCGGTGACGCCCGTTGCATCGAAACTGAGGATCTGTCCGTCGAGTTCCTCATAGTCGTCGTAGAGCAGCGGCATGTTCGGCGCATCATCCCACAACGTACCGGCGTCGAATGCCGAACGCGCGATGGCGCAGGCCGCCTCGGCGCTGGCCGCCCGGATGCCGACGACGACCCGGTGGGTATAGTCGAGGCTATAGCCGACCAGGTAAGCGGTCAGTGGCTGGTTCGTGGAGCTTGTATCAGTCATGATTCGGGTGTCCTTGCTGGGCGGAACCCGCCCCTGCGGGGCAAGCCCCGCGGGGTTGAAGACGTGACCCGCGTTAGCGGATCAAGACTTAGCGGATCGAGACAATCCGGCCGAGGTTCGGGCCGGGCGTGAAATCAATGCCAGCAATGGTTGGAACAAACCGGTCGCGCATCAGGATCGTGGTGCGGATGTCGCCCTTGTCCGTTTCCTCGATCTGGACTTCCTGTTCTTTCTGCTTGATGGTGTCGCCGCGGATGAGCAGACGTGTTCCGTCAATGCCGGTGACCACGCCGGTGATCTGCCCGGCCGCAAGCGCCAGGGCGAGATGCCAGTCAGAAAGGTCGCGCAGCGGACGGCGCGGCTTGACCGCCTTTGATGAGAACATCGCGGTGAACTGCGGCCAGAGCGTGGCGTGCTGCAGGCGCCGCAGCTCGTGCTCAAGCTGCGGCGCATCGATCCGTGTGGACATGAAGGCAAATTCGCCCGCCGCCGGGGGGATGCGATACGGCTCTGCTACCCCGTCCTCGGGCAACTCCGGGGGCAGTTCGCCGTCGCTGATGCGAACGAGGCGTGCTGCCAGTGCCGTGTCGACACCATCGGCCCGACGCTTGACGCCGAAGAGGACAAGCTGTTTGAACGTCTGATCGGGCGCGAGAAACACTTCGGCCTGTGTGAAGTTACGGGCGATCATCGTGGCGAATTCGCGGTCCATCACGTAGTACGGCACGATCAGCACGAGCACGCCACCAAACGCGAGCCACGGGACCGTCTTCAGATAGAAGAGCTTTTCCAGACGATCGGGCTGACGCTCGCCAGTCTGGGCCTTGTCTGATACGACGTCGCCATACGGCGGGTTCAGGAACAACAGTCCCATGCTGCGTGCCGTGACGAACATGTCCTGGACGTCGGTGTGTGCCGCGGTGTCCAGCACGTCCTTCGCGTGCCACGCACGCTCACGGTCATACTCGACGCCAAACGCGCGGATTGCGTCGGGCGTCGCGCACTGTTGCGCGAGTGCCTGTTTCAGGTCGTGCAGCGCGGCGCCTTCACCGCAGCAGGGATCGAGCAGCCGCACGGGGCTGTCGGAATCGGCCAGCGCGAGGACCGGAATGATCCGCTCAAGCGTGACCGCATCGGTGGGGAAGTACCCGTTGCGAATGAAATTTCGGGCAAGACGAGGAAAGATGAGGGCCATGTCGAGCTCCATCGGGGCGTGGTGTGTCGCCGGCCCGAAGGCCGGGCACACGAGAGTGGAAGGAATCAGGCCTTCAGCCAGGTCTGGGTGGAAGCCTGGAAGGCGTAACCGAACGCGCGAAGCTGGTCGCGCTGCTGACGGAACGCGCCGCGATCGACGGTCGGATCGAGCTTGACCGGCTCGCCCGCTACCATCGCGTCGGCCAGTTCGGGGCCGAACAGATCGGGCAGATACGGCTCGCCAGATTCGCCTGCGGGTTGCGGAGCGGTCGGTGGCGTTTCATGGTACGCGCAAGCGCTGTGGTACCGGCTGTGCGTTCTTCATCGGCCGGATCCGGCTCCGCCGACGAGGCCGGTTGGTTCGTCTCGCTGAACGGCTCGTCGTTGTCGAGCTGCGCATCGGCGAGCCTCGCGCGGATTTCGACGGTGACCTTGCCGTACCACACGTAGCTGTGTGGATAGATCTTGTCGATGAGGAACGTTCCCGTGTAGGCGCCGGGCTCGAACTGCTCGAGCACCTTGACCTTGAACTCGCCGACGGATGTGGTCAGTTCACCGACCTGGAACGGGCCGTTGCTGCCCTTGATGGTGCGCACGTCGAGCGTGCCGGAAAGAGAGATCACGATGCCTCCAGAAAGTGATGCGGGACGCACCCTCGCGGGCATGGCGTCCCACGGTTGGGTTGAAGAGATACGGATCGATCCTGTCTGCCAGCGTGACGGGCAGGTAACCGAGGAGTGCGCCCGAAGCGGCTGTAGCTTTCGCGTGAAGCTGCGACGCGCGGATCCACATCCGAACAGATCGAGAGGAATGGGTCTCGGCTGAAGCGCCACCGATGTGGCACCTCAGGAATGACCCCGGCAACTGGGCCACGCGCCTATGCGGCGTTGACGAACCTGGCTAAGCGGGTTGCCGGGCACGTTCACCGGAGCGTCGTTGCTCGACGATGTGATGAAAGAGCCGGGGCGGAAAGCCAAACAGCCGGCCGCCACTTTCGACGATCCAGGTACGATGACGCCGGCTGATGACGACAGCCTCGGTGATCGACAGCCCTGTAAGCGTTAGCATGTCGCCGGGCCTCAAGACACGCGAGCGCGCTGCATGCCACACACGGACCTTTTCGCGCCATGCAGGGGAAGTGGGCGGGACCCTATCGAGATACGCGAGCGGGCACGAGTAATAGAAAGGCTCCATTTCCTCGCAGAGGCCCTTGTAACCCCAGCCGGCGCAGCCCTTGTCCCATGCGAGCAGATCGCAGCCGATGTAACGCAACGGCATCTCGCCGGGGCGTTCGGTTTCCCAAACCGTCCAGAGCACGTTGCCGCTGCAACAGTGGCGCAGGCAGCGGCGTGAGCAGCCATCGTGCTCGTCGTTGCGCGTGAGGCGTGCAATCAGTTGCGCACGCGTTTGTCCATGACCAAAGAGCCAACCCATGGTGTACCTCGCACGGTGTGTCGAGGCATTGTTCCCGAAGCGGGTTCAATGCCCCGCAGGGAACGCACCGTTAATCCGGTGCAGGTCGAAGAATGAGGTGATGCGCTGACAGGTCTCTGGTCACACGCGCCGTTGTGAACGAAGGTCGCGACCGATGACCGGACGCGCCGGGCTGATGATGAACACTGTCCAGTCGGCGAAGTACCGGCCGTCGAAAACGATCGCGCCCGCGTTCAGCGCGAGCTGGATCGGCATTGTGGTCCTGCCGGTGGGCATCTCGCCGTCTGGTCCGGCGATGCGCTCCATGTCAGGGAAGAACCGATAACCCTCGAACGGATCGAGGAATTCGAGCTCGAGGTCGCGGGCCTCGACAGCGTGGCAATAACGCAGCCGGCCGATCAGCGGGCCATCGAATCCTGCAACGAGCGGGGACCCGAGGGGATCGTCGCGTCCGTTGAAGAGCCCGAGGTAGAGGCCGTCGGGAAGGTCGATGCTCTGCGGCTATAGCGCCGCAATGTGCGCCCGTCACGACACTGGAAGACCTGCTGCGATGGATCGTCATCGTCATCGGGCTGCTCGGTAGCATGAAGCTGTGACGCCGGTACGTGCTGGAAGCAGTACGCGCGTGCGAGTGACCCGTGACGCATGCTGGTATTGAAGCCGCTGATGGCCGGGCGAAAAGGGGTGATGGAAGTGCAGATTGACATCGTTGTCTCCGGGAGTGTTGCGGAGACGGGCCCTGCGGGCTGCGTTCCGCAAGGCGTGAAGAGTAGGCTGGGCGTCAGTCCATCAGCCCATCAATCGATTGCCGCAAAGATCTCGCGTGCCTCTGGGTGAGACGGCACGAAGGCGAGCAGCCTGTGATAGAGGTCTGTGAACTTGGCGTCTTCTGTTGTCCACGCCATCGCGTTCAGGGCGAAGAGCGTGGCCACGATGCCGGCGGCGTCGCTGCTCATTTCGCCATCGTATCCGTTGCCGTCGCAGTTAATGGGGAGCGGGCCTTCGAGACGAGGCGCCATGTAAAAGGCGTCGTTGGAGAGCTCGACGTAGTCCCAGAATCCGCCGTGGTATGTCGCGCATAACGACGACATTGCGGTGTAGACCGCGACTTCGGCACGGATCATGTGCTTGCCGAAGTAGCGCGGCAGAATTTCCAACCGACGGTCCTCGGGCACTAGGGTGGCCACGATGCCGTGCGTTTCAGTGGTCTCGTTCATGACATCCTCTGGAAAAGGCGCGGAGGATGGCTGCCCGGGCGGGGAAGCGCATTCCCCGCGAGGGTTGAACAACCGAACGACTTGAGAGCAGGGAAGCGAGCTATTCCGGACCCGGCATCATGGCGACGCCGGTACAGCCGTGCAGACAATGGCACCGGAAGAGGGCTGTGAAGGTGTCGCCTGACGCGGCGACAGACGGACCTGCAACTGGCAGGTCGGCAGTGAACACGTTATGCCTCATTGGTCCTCATCGGCGCTGACTGGCAGTGAGGCGAATGAGGCATAACGCCTGGCAGTTAACCGCTGCCAGGCGCGTGTCTGGGCCGGAACGATCGGTCCGGCGCAAACGGCACGGCGTAGTGGGGCCACCGTGGACCCGGTCGACGATCTGCGGGACGGTACCGGCTTTCCGGAGCGGGCTCGAGGAGCGTCGCCCTGGAAAACCGGCGGTCCGATAATGCGCGAGAGGAAGACCCCGCACGAGGCGGGGCCAAAGAGCGCCGATCATTCGGCGTTGGAGGACGGGCGACGCACGCTCCCGTTCGCATGGCGGCGCAGCGGCGGATAGCGGTTGCTACGCGCGTTGGTGCGTTCGGCGGCGCGGTCGGACGTGCGGTCAGCCGATGCGGCATCGTCGCTTGGGGCTCCGATGTCGCGGCCGTTGGCCGGTTCCTCGGCGGAAGGCGTATTGCGTTGGTCGCGATCGCCCGTTAGCGGTTCATGCCCGTTGATGGTCTCCGCGGAAGTGTCGGCGCCTGCTTCAGCGTCGTCATCGCCTTCGTCACGGTAGACTTCCTGACCATCGACCTTGATCCAGAAGAGCTTGAGCAGACGCCCCTTGAGGACAGCGCCGGTTTCACCCGCGCGATTGCCGGTACGCTCGAAGGTGCGGATGTAGTGGTCGCCCGCGCGGAAGGAGACGAGGACCTTTACATCCGGATCGTTCGCGTCGTCCATCACGACACGGACAGCCTCCTTCGCCTTTTCGCCTGAGACGATCAGGTCGAGCGGAAGATAGACGACGCCGTTCTCGACGTTCGGATCGCCATGAAACGCGGAGATGGCGCATGCGAGAAAGGGTTTGGCCTTGCTGCGACCATTTCCCCGGGCGGTCACGTCGCGCACGCGCGACAGATATCCGAGGCCTCGCAGATGAAGATCGAAATACTTGCGGGGTTCGACAGGCTGATTCATGACGATTCTCCAGAACGAAAAAAGGGGAATCGCCAGTGCCCGTGCCGGGGAATGACAATTCCCCAAGGCGGGCAAGAAAAGAAGCTTCTGGTCAAAAGACCTGCGGTGGTCCAGACAGTGGGACGAAGCGAACCGCGAAAGGTGTCGCACTTGCGACGGTACTGCGAAGGATGCTGGATGGGCTCCAGCGGGCAACTTCAATCGCGAATCATAGTCGGCGATACAAAAAAATCAAGGCGGTTTGCCCGATCATTTTTGGGCTCTTTTGAATTTGGAGTGGGTAGGAATCTGCACATTTTTTGAGCATTAGGCCGCGCTCTGGCGACAATGCCCACCCCTAACCCCGCCCCGAGGCGGGGAAGTCCTCGCCGCCGGACGGGCTCGGGGGCAGGCGCAGCAAGGCTTCGCCAGCCCCAAGCCCTCTAGCTTGATTGGGAAAGTGAGCGCGTCAATGATTCGCTTCGCCGGACGTCCCGTCCGCCATTGACCCACTCATTTTCCCTACCGACGACCGGCATCACCCACTCAAATTTCGAAAGAGGCTCATTTTTGTTCGCGGTTCAAATGAATTTGACAGGATTGAACTTGATTTCCCGATGCGTCACGATGTCTCACAAGCAAAGACCTGGCTGGTCGACGGCTATGCCGACGCTCAGATCGTGGAAAGCGGGCGGGATTGCACAGCAGGCCCATCACGCCATGTCACTTGAGCTCATCAAAATCGAGCATGGAAGCGGGAGAAACGCCGAGTGTGGCAGCCAGCACGCAGATGTTATAGAGGGCGATGTTGCGCTGGCCCCGTTCGATGCCACCAACGTACGACCGGGCGAGCCCACTTTCGAGCGCAAGGCGCTCCTGTGACCAGCCGCGCGCCTTGCGAAGCTCGACCAGGCGTTTCCCAAACAGGGCAAGGGGGTCGTACTGCATCGACATCTCGATCGGAAAGATATCGAAGCGTACGTATTTGACCTGTTTGAGGCCACGCTCTATCATGACACGCACTATGAGTGACAATTTGTATGTCGGCGGCAATAGTTTTGATATTCGACGTGGGTACGGCTCGCGATGCCGCGAGCCGATGTACCTGCCCGATTGACCCTCTTCTTGTACTGGGAGCGCAGTGAGCCAACCCGTCTCGGATCTCGCACAGCTGCTCGCGTCAATGCAGCCAGAGCTGAATGAAGGCGCCTATGTTTTTTCGTCCGTGCAGGCAGACAGGGACGTGTCGCAGCTCGCTCCCCTGGCGACGTTTCGTGAGCGCGAGGGGCTGACTGTCATCATCGATGAACCGACGGCGCTGCGCGAAGGGTTACCCGTTCTTTTCCGGGCAGCCTGGATCACGCTGAACGTCCATTCCGACCTGGAGGCTGTCGGACTCACGGCGGCGGTGGCCGACGCGCTGACGAGAGCCCGCATCAGTTGCAACGTTGTTGCTGCCGCATTTCACGATCACATTTTTGTGCCCGTGGAGCGCGCTCGGGATGCGCTTGCTCAGTTGACGGACCTCCAGGCGCGGGCAGGACAGGGCGTGCCGGGTTAGTCGGACACCCCCGGGGAAGGCTTCCTGCCCGGGTCGATCAAGTCCCGCTTCCTGGCTGAACCGACGCAACAAATTCCTGGCGAAACGCGTCAAAGAGCTGACTGATCCGTTCAGCCGTATCGCCGCCGAAGATCCGTGCGCGGCTTGCCATCATGTGCGTCAGTATCAGGGGCGACGGATCGTCCGGCGCAATGACCGCGAGGATCTGATCGCGCACGTCCGGCGTGACGATACCTGCCACGTCGCGGCCGAGCAGGGCCGCGCCGCCGATATCGGGATCATGTTCATGCCGTTCGATCAGGTCGAAGGCGTCATCGGCATACAGCCTCTCGAGATTTCCGGCCTCGCCATACCATGCCAGCAGAAAAAGCAGATCGGTTGCGTCCTTGCGATCGACCGCGTGACGATCTTTCCAGGCAATGATCTTGAGCATTGCCTGCGCTGGGAGGGAAGCGACAGGCACCACGAGATCGGCATCCATGCGTACCGGCACAGCGACCTGCAGCGCTTGTTCGAAGCCGGCGACGTTCATGCGGACGGCCTGATCGGGCGGCCAGGCGATTTCGCCGCCATCGTCTGCGATGCCCCCGAACGGTACGATATCGAGCCAGGTTCTGGCGCCGGTCTGAGGGGCCTGGTAATGCAACCGATGGGTTGCCGTGCCTCGCTGCTCGAAGTGGCCCGACGTGAGCAGCGCCGTTCTCAGCGTTTCATGGCCGGCCCAGCTTTCGATGGAAATGCCGATGTCAACATCTGCCGTGGCCCGTGTCGGGTCGATATCGTGGACGTGCGTCAGCACGATGTCGCGTGCGCTCGCCCCACCGACAAACCACTGGATACCCTTTTCGGAAGCAGTGGCAGCCACTTCACGCAAGAGGGCCACCATTTCGGGCGGAAAAGGGCGACGGGCGCGAGGCTCAAGCGGGGAGATATTGTTCACGCACTAACCGGGCCGTTTCGAGATTGCGCGAGTCGCCACTCGCCACGAGATCAGCGTAGACGAGCAGGGGCGGCGCGATGTTTTGCGGAAGTCCAGCCGCAGGCTGGAGCTGGATCGGCGACCTCAGGAATTCAATGTTGCCGTCGCGATCAGGCCGCAGGCGAGCCTTCGCGATCCACTCCCTCGGCACCTCGCTGGCACAGTATACGGTGAATGTGGCTGGTTTCAGGTATTGCGTAAGGATGGCTGCTGCTGGCTCTCCACCGAACTGGCACCGGTCGGGAAGCTCGGGAACGCTTTTCCACCAGTCGGGGATGTCGGTACGGAAGCGGCCGATCTGAAGGGATCCACGCAGCAGTGTCGGGTACAACATGGTCCATTCATCGATGAGCCGGGCTGCGTCGGTGAACTGCATACCGTGCCCGCCGGGCTGCTCGATGAGGTCGCGTCGGTCCAGCATGCCGTGAATGGCATTCTGGACCGTTCCGTGGCTGACGCCGGCAACCTGTGCGATATCCCGGTAGGTTTTTTCCAGTAGTGAGGGGACCGCGAGCAGGGCGAGCGCGACGCGTAGCGTCGATCTAGCCCAGGTTTTGCTGCGTGCCTGCGGGCTGCTATCCGGGCGCGGGCGCCCAGACACGAGAATGACGCTATCGCCTAGAAGAAGGCTGGCGTTGCCGGCAAGGTCGAGCGCATCAACCTGCATGTCGCGACACGCATTGATCATATTAGGGGACAGATACGATGTCACGAGCAGGAGCCTGTCATCGTCGCCCAGCGCGGCCTGTGCGCGGACAGCGGCCAAGGTGCCGTAGCGGTCGATCGTCCGCTTGACATGCGCGAGGCGTTTGTAGCGGCGCGCGCCGACGTGGAACTCCAATACTGCATCCGCGCCGGATCGGGGTGGCGCCTTGCGCAGGTGGACGGGAACGCCGGTCGCATCGCCGAACGCGGTGGCGGCAGCTTCCAGCAGGGGAGGCAGATCGTGGTCGGCCGGATGCATGGCAAGATCGCGTTTGTCCAAGTTTTTTCATTGTACACGTAACGTGGACGGCGCGACATTTTGGATGAGGTTAAATTTGTCCGAAAAGGAGGCATATCCACGTGACGTGGACAGGGGAAATTTTTGGACAAAGACTCTTTCTGCTGGAATTGTCGTCAACCAAAATCGTTGATGGTGCGTGCTTGCCTTCGCAAGCCCGATGGCGCTCTATGCGACTTCTAGGCACCGCGGGCGGTGCAGCCGCAGCGCTTTTGGCATTCCATTCGCGGATGAACTTGTCCACCACCTCGAAGCACAGGCATTCATCGTGTCCGACACCCATGCAGGCGCCACGGCGTCGCGATTGACGCCGAACAATAAAGGAAACGACCGATGACGATGCAGGCCATGCCAATCCCGAAGAACGGCTCTTGTCCGTCCGGCTATCACTCGGACGGCAACATGAGCGTGCCGAACGCCAACGCCAAGCCAGTCATCCCGAAAAATGGCTCGTGCCCCTCGGGTTGGCACAGTGACGGCAACTATTGCGTGGCCAACAGCGAACCCGAAAAACGTCTTGCCCAAGAGTGGCTCCTGCCCTTCGGGTTACCACTCGGACGGCAACTACTGCGTCCAGAACTGAGCGAACGCCCATCGCGCCTCATCCGGCGCTGCTCGTCGACCGGGGCGGCGCGAGAGGGTTGCTAGGGCTGCGCAAAGAATCAGGCATCGACGGCGCCTGGTGCGGCTGAAGACTCCGATCTTCGTCGTGTGTTGAGCGGTCGCCGGTGCAGCCAGTCGACCGCTTTTTTTCGTCTGCGGTGGCGACGTGCGCAGAGCCACCGATCGTCTCGGTTAAATGGTCGACAGGATGCCCATGGGTGCGGTCAAATGGCGGGTCCGTGGACGTTGAACTCCAACACCCGCGAGCACGGCGCCCGACGCGGCACGAACTTTATTGTTGGAAAACACAAGGCACCCCATGAGCAACGATCGCGAAGCATCGTTCGAGTCCATTGAAGAGACGCCCGCAAGCCCAAAATCTATCTCCGCTCAGACCATCCGCAGGAAGCCGGCGAGCAAACGGGCCGCGGTCAATGAGTTTCAGGCGCGGATGCTTGCGCTTCTAATCGACACACTCGAAAGGGCGGCGCTGCAACATTTCGGAGCGCAAGGCCACGAGCGTCTGTCCGTGGAAAAACACGGGGAATTCACCGCATTGCCCGAATACCGACTGTTCGTGGAGGGTTCTTACGCGGGCGGGTTTGTGTGCACAGACTTCGCGCCCGGCGGCCCTACCATCGAGCGCGGCGTGCGCGTTGAAGACGCGGTCGGTTCGTGGTCGTTTTTTGAACTGCGCCACTACGTGCACACGCTGTTGCGTTCGGAGCGCTGGGCGGACGGTTATTCAAGCCCAATCCTTGAAGCGTTGATCCAAGGTGTTCTGCAAGCGATAAGCCGGAGGCTTGCAAACGACGACACCCTCTACGAACCGCTTTGACGATCCCGATGACCGCGCCGCCGCTCAGTGCACGCGCGCTGCGTCGGCTACCGAGGGATACGCGCCGCATGGGCGGTTACCGCTTTTCGCAGCTCTTCACGAACAACCTTGTCGACGCCGACGCCGGTCGCGAAATCCGCTGCGGCGAACAGTTTGAGCAGTTGCTCGGGCGCGGTCGCCGTGCACTCTATCGCATCCCGGAGCGACGATATGGAGATGCGCGGCGAAATCAGCAGAGCAGGCGTGGACAGATGTTGGCGCCACATGGCGGCAAAGTGTCGAGCGATCGGCGTGAGCATCGCGTCGAATATCAACCGCACTGTGGATTTCAAAAGCCATAGCGACACGACGCTCTGAGCGCGCGCCGTCAAACCGGGCTCACGACTCGACACGGTGAGCAGTCGGCACACGGCGCCAAGCCTGGCCAGGAACTCTGCATTTCGATCAAAGAAGACAGCTCTCGCACTTGACCCGGCGATCGAGAACGCGAGGAGGGCGCGCTCAGCCGCCGCTTGCAAGTGCCGTCCGTCCGGGCTCTGTGAAAAAGTCTCGGCCCAGTGCGCGGCGAGCAATTGAGGCGAGCCTCCATCAAGCTCACGCAGCCACAGCGCACCGACAAGCACGGCATCGAGGCCTAGTGTGGCGGTCCGGTCGAGGTCTGCCATCGAGCCGGTGTAGGGCGCGAGAGCGCTTGCGCCGATTTGCTGTTGGGCAAGTGTGGCCCAATGCGCACGGCTCAAACCCATCAGCGTCTCGGCGAGTTCTTCAAACCTGCCGCTCGTGACCGCCTCGTTGCACCTGAGCGACCAATATTGAAATCCAGCAGCCGGAATCTTGCTTGCTTCGAGTTGCGTGCGCAGGGCGGTCGTTTTGTCGCTGGACACGCCGAGCAAGGAGGCGATTTCGGCGAGCATGGCGCCGGACACGTCGAACGAGTTGCTGGGCAGGTCTGCAATCCCCTTGTCTCGGTCGGGATTGCTGCACTGACCGAGCACCGGCTGGGCTGCGCTTTCGCCGAAGTCGGGCCGCAGCTGGCCGAGCATCCAGAACAAAATGTGGCCACCGAGCTTTTTTGCGGCGAACAGCGCGAATTCATCGCGCGGGTCAAAATCGTTCCGCAGAGCGTCGAGCCCCGCATACGCCAACGCCACGGTCCTGGACCACGCGCCGTTTTTAAACGCGCAGTAAGCCGCGTCGAACCAGGCACCGCCCGCCGTGGCCGGCATTTTCATTTCGCGGGCCAAGTTGCCGGCGTCTTGGAACCATGCGGACGCGCTCTCATAGTCACCATTGAGGCCGGCAGCAATCCCCGCCTTGCGCAGCGAATAGGGATCTCGGACGCCGTTCTCGATGGGAGCGCTGGGGCGCCCAAGCGATTTCTGCCAGAGTTCGAGCGCGTCTTTATAGCGTTCGCGCTGAAATAGGGCGTTCCCCTCCTGCGCGATCAGCAGAGGCGACTGGCCGAACCGAATGGCGGCATCACGAAGGCAAGCGATAGCCTCGTCGTGGTTGTCCAGGTGCTCATCGTAAATGAGCGCGAGCACACGAGCGGCGGGAGCGCCAAGGCCCGCACAATTCCATTCGGTGGCGAGCTCGATCATTCTTCGCAAGGTCGCCACAGCGAAATCCCAACGTGGTCCGTCGCGGTTGGCCTCAGCAAGCCATGGCCGATCCGCGAAGAGATGGTTCTGGCGGACAAATGGAATGTCGAATGCCTTCAACATACGACTGCGTGCCGTCGGATCGGCGTGTTCCAACGCGCTCAGCAGCTCATCTTGGAAGTCGATGCTGTCGCAACGCGCTTGCATGAACATGAAAAGCGCTGCGACAAGGTCTCCCGCGCCTTCGTGGCCGCCCGCGGATAGATCGGCGGGAAGCCCTTGGGGCAGGGCCTCCGGAGGAATCAAGTGTTCAACGCGGACCAGCTCGTCGAGCGCCTGAATCAGCATCGACGCCGGAAAATAGCCCTCGGTTGCCGAGGCGATCGCGAACGCCCTCAGTAGCCCGCTGCCATCGCGCATCAGCCCATCCGGTAGTCGGGCAATTTCTTCGCCCCACTCGCGCGCGATATCGGCCACTTGGCTGGGATCTTGATGTTGAGCGACGCGAAATTGCAGCAGTTTCAGAAGGACGAGATTTTTCCCGCTAAAACGAGACTCCGCAGCTGCGGCCTTGCCTCGCGCGACGAACATAATTGGCGCGATTCGTTCATACACAATGTCGCGCGACTTGCCGTCCTCCATGACCAGGCCGGTCAGACAGTGAGAGAAGCGGTGGTCGTCGGCGCTCTGGAAAGCGTGCATGAACATCGGAAAAGCTTGGTCTACGCTGATCGAGCGCCTGCGGATGATCGCGTCGAAAAGACAGGCGTGAGCTTGTTCGACTCTCGCAGGCGGCCACGCGGAAGCCGCTTGCCCGGCCAACAGCGCCGTCACGCGGTAGCCACTGGAGCCTTGGCGTTCAATCCACCGGCCAGCAAGGCGATCTAACGCGTCACCGGGCGTGGCGAGATTCGCCAGTTCAGAGCCAACGATGAGCACGGCGTCGCGATCGAGTGGGGTGAGGGCGAGGCTCAGAGCATAGAGCAACTCTCGGTCGGTCTTAGGCACCGTTCTCGCGGCCTCTTGTCGCGCGTATTGCTTGGCCTCTTCGATACTTCGTGGTGGCGTGGTCAATGCCGACGCCGTGAGAGGCGGCCAACCCTCGTCGCGAAGTTCAAGACCGCGAAGATGAACCAATTTGGGATGCCCACCCCCGGTTTGCGCCAAGATCATCGTGGCCCAACCCTTGCACAATGGTTCTGGGCATCCGAGCGACGCCACAAACTCCTCAGTTTCGTCTTGCGACAAATCGGACACGGCATGCAAGGCAATCGACGCCGTCCTCACCCGTGGATCAACGACCTCGGGGTGAACACCCTTGGCGGTGAGCAGGAGCGCATGACCGCGGGCCGAACACTCGCCGACGATTGCGTTCAGGCGCGTCCAGATCGCTTGGTCCATAGCGGTCGCGACCGGGACGTCGTCAAGAACAATGACCTGCCGTGGGGCGAGGCCTCGAATTTGAACGAGCAGTCGCTCCAACGTAGCGGACAAAGAAGACCGGTCGAGCGATGACAAATCCAACCAATAATCGGCTCCGCCCAGAGCTCGGGACGCAAGGTTGGCGAGGGTGGTTTTCCCCCGGCCTTCAGATCCCACAATCAACACGGCGCGGGACGACTGCACGATGGCTTTGACGAGTGCCGACCGCGGCAGAGCCGAATCCGGCAGCAGGGGCGGCCCGATTCCGAGACTTGCGGGCTCGAATGTCATGGCGCCGCCTGCGGGCGCGACACCGGTTGGTGAAAACAGCGCGTTGCTGAACTGCGCCAACGCAACGTGCGTCATGGGGACGCTCACGCTGGTCTTTGCCTCGAAGGCCACAAGCTTGTCTTCGATCGTCAGGCTGCGCAGAGCAGGCGTCGGTTGGGCAGCCGTCTCGCGACAGCGAGCTAATAGGCCATCCACCGCCGCAACGGATGCTGTGGCGGTGATATCGCGAGCGACGCCTAACTGGACGGCAAGCCGTTCGACGCTCAACCGAACAGCATCCGTATCGGGTTCGTCGGTGAACCAATGAATGTGCGCTAACAACTGCTCACGCAGTTGGGCACCGCTTGCCGTCGCGAGGAAAGCGTTGAGCGCGGGCGTCTTGAAGGGCGACTTGAAAAAGCGGCCGACCGCCAGCGCGGCGTCATCGTCGCCCGCTGCGGCGCGCCTCCAAACTTCGAGGCCTTTTTCCTTTCCGAATGGCTTCGACTTTTCGAAGCGGATGCCCCCGCGCGTCAAGAAACGCATCGAGAGCGCAGAACGATCCGCATTGCGTGCGCGCAGAAGCCAGAAATTCTCGATCGCCTCCCGAACATCCGACGACCCCACCGAGATGTCCTTCGGCGAATTCTTGATTTGGCTGGTCTCCGCGCCTCGTTCGTCAACCAGGTCGAAGTCCTCGGCGCATTCGAGATACAAGGTCTGCCCGTCGGTTAGCCGCATCCAGGCCTCGACCGAGCGCCAGATCTGGTAGTCGTATCCACGCAGGGACGCGATTGCTTGGCGAGCAGCGTCGCCCACCAGGGGGACATGGGTCGGTGATGGCCTTGGAGAACTCACGGGCGCGGATCCTCGGCGATCCGGCTTCCCTGAATCTTGGCGGCGCGGCGCAGAGCGGCCAGTGCTGTGGCCAGTCGCTGCGCACCCGGAATGAGCGACGCGCCCGTGTCTATCCCTTGTGTCGGAGCGATCGCTTTGGATGCTGCGCAGGCGGAAGTGGGTTGTCGCATTGGCCGAGCGAGGCGTTGATCTGAGGAAGCTGCGTCGATTCTACGCGGAGCTCGGCAGGAGCGCATCTGCTCGACTCGTCGATTCATTTGGCCTTCGCTTCGGTTCCGCCGGCGTCGAGGCGCGGCGGAGCACGCTCATCGACTCACCGGCGCGAAGCGCCGTTCACCCACGCCTCGCGTGTCCAAGACTCTGGGGTTCTCAGGCTCAAGCGTTTCACCTTGTCGACGATTTCAGGCAATTTCGCGGACCAGTAAGCACGCTCACGATCAAGGACGAGATATCGAGCCAAGCTGACCATTTTCGTCAATGCACGATCCACTCGTCCAAGCCACAACGTGAGGTCGAATTCGGACACATTGCCCGCATTTTCTGGCCGCCAATCGTCAAGGGACGAGAAGTCATGGCCCAGAAACAGCGTTTGGGCGAGCGCCTTGCACAGGCGCCGGCAGTCCACAACGAGATCACGCAGTGCGGTGAGCCGATTCGCATCGTCGACCGGCATGTGAGGGTCTCTCCGATAGTTGCGCTCTTGAAAGTGATGGAACGTGTCTTGGAAGTTGAGCAGTTCGCCAATCGCAGCATCGCGTCGTTCGAGATTCTCCTCGGCCGAAACGTCCAAAATGAATGCGTGATCGGATCGGTCCAGAACTTGAAGATCCCGCTCGAGGTGGAAAGGGATGGGCTTTCCCTCCAACAGCGTCGCATAGTGGGCGCGCATATACGATTTTGCGGGCACTTAGTACGCGCTTTTCTCGCTGACGTCCACGACCACCAGCATCACGGCGTTGGCTTGGCGGAGCCAGTAGTGCGCGGTCGAAACCTTGACCCGCCGATAGGTCATTCGCCCGTCCTGTGTCCAGGGAATCGCGTGCAGACCCTTGACCTGAATCAGAGCCTTCGGGCCCGTCACGCGGCCCTCACTCGAATACTCGATCTCGAAGTCGAGCCCGTAGTCCCGTTCGATTTTTCGCTGAATCCACCAGGGATGGAGCAGGTCTCTGAATACGAGTTCGACCTGTTGGTCGATGACGTGAGCGGCCGTGAACTGAGGCAGAGGGATGTCGTCGGGTTCGAAAGGGTCTGTGGAGGCCATGGCGGTCAGGGGCGTCTTGTCGTCTTTTGGCGCAGATCCAGTTGCGCGATTCAGTCGGCGCATCGCGCTCGATTGGGGTCTCAGAGTGGAGCAGTGTATCGCGGCTCGCGCGGAACGACGGGCCGAGTCTGCGGCATCCGCCCGTCGGCATCCCGCAGCCGACTGTCGCTCGCGGGTGGCGCGTGTATTGCACCGGCGACGCCGCGCGATAGCGTGGGGCCGTCTCGCCGTCGGGCGATTTTGACGCCGTCCGTGTCGATCCGTCCGCCGGCCCACGATGCCTTGCGCCCACCCCAATCCGCCAATCATCAACACGCCTTCCTTCGCGCTGCCCTTGTGCTTCCCGCCGGTCGCCGGCTTTGTCGCGACCTCCGTCGACGGCTCGACGTGGGCGCATGAGCGCGCACTCCTCCATGAGATGGTCCAGCAACCCGGCGGGCAGGTCGCGAAAGAAGCGATCGACTTGGCCACCGGCGTCAGCGTGCACTTCTCGACCGGTTGGCGCGCGGGCGTGGCGCGTGCCGCAAAGGACCTTTACGTCGGGCGCCTGGATTCGCTCAATCCTTTCGTGTCGGCCACGCTCCCGTGCGCGACAGAGCCCGCGGCGTGGGACGAGCTCGCCCTAGCCATGGCGTTGCATCAGCCCGGCCGCTTTTTGGCGATACTCGAACTCGCTGCGCGCGTCGTTGTGACGCCGAGGGCGCCGGCTCGTGGCCGCCGGCGTGCCGCTCACGGCGGACGGCTTCGGCCGCACCCCGTTGATGATGGCCGCCGCGATGGTGCGATAAACGGGCAGCGATGCCTTGGTGGAGTGGATGCTCGCGATCGGCGCCGATCCCAGGTAGCGCGATCACGAAGGGCGCACGGCGTCCATGTTCGCGGCCCATGCCCATTCGCACGTCTGCATCGAGTTGCTTGCGCTGGTCAGCGACGTGGACGCGAAGGACACCGAAGGCCGATGCGCGGCGCAGATCGCGGCCGAAGTGGGTGAACAGGCCCCACTGGTCTCCACGAGAGACGACGTCTTCGCCGACTTCTTTTACCGGGATGTTTCGGAGTCGGCCCATCGGGAGCACGACCCTTACTGGAGAGCGCCGCGCGTCCATCGGATTGAGCAAGAGGCGCTGCGGCGCGCGGCCGCCCGGGGCATGAACACGAGCAGCCTCTCTCGCGCCGAAAACGCTGGCCGATCAACCCGCCGTTTGTGATCGAGCCGAGGCGCCTCGAACCCGGAGTCCAACAGGACTTGCGCGCGATGCCGACGCTCGACGACGCCTCACCACCAGCGCCCGGCTATCGACCGAAGCGTGCCATCCGGGGCGGACCGCCGGGTGTTGTCCGTACCGCACGTGCTTCCTGGCCAGCAGCGCGGAAGACAAGAGCGGGATCCAGCCGGTCGACAACCACATAGGGCGGGTCCGGTCGCCAGTGGAGAAGCACGACGCCTCCCGGGGTGTCGGCGAAGATGGCGGGCACGCGTTTCGGATCGTCAAACTGCAGGTAGATTCGCTGGCCGTCGTCGAATACCTGATAGGGCCGGACTGCGGCGTCACCGCCCAGATGCCAGTCAAAATCGTAGACCGGTGCCGTCGCGGTCGGTGGTTCGGCGCAAGCTGATTGAAGCAGACAGGCAGTGAGCAGCACGGTTGCAGGAAGCAGGGCGGCGAAGGGTTTCATCGATGGCAACTCCCGTCAGTGGTGCCGGGCGGCAGCAGCATGTCGTGCTGCGTGATGAACGTGATGCGCTGACCCGGCTCCAGCCGCAGCGTGGGCTGGATGTTCATGTTGCGTTGAAGGATCGTCTGCGTGGTCTGGGATAGCGATTGCGCCGCTGCCTCCGACAGATCGGTCGACATGCCGCCGTTGATGTTGATCGTCGTGCCGTTCGACTGGCTCTGGTTGTGACCGATCCAGGCCGCTACACCCGCGATCAGGAACGTCGATCCAAAGATCTTGAAGAAGTGGTTGTTGACGTCCGCGCTGACACCCGCTTCACCGTCAGGATCGTTGCCGGTCAGCCCGTCGAGCCGCATCGAGGCGTGGCGGAAGATCATCCGCGTGGCGGCCATCAGCATCAGGTCCTGACCGATCGCCACATCGTTGTTCGTGCGACCCAGGATCCGCGTTCCCTTCGGAATCAGCAGGCAGCTTCCGTCGATGCTGTCGTAGATGTCGCGATCGACCATCGCGCGGAAAGTACCGGGCATATCGCTCTTCGCGCCCTGCAGGATCACGGTGGAAATCGGTGTACCGCCCATCACCATGAACGGCGAACTGACAGGAATCGGGACCAGCGGTGCGCTGTCGTCGTTTCCCTCGCCCTGCTGCCGGATCCAGTCGGCGTTTCGATGATCCGTCGCACTGGATGCGCTCACGGAGGACGGTCCCGATGGGGGCGATTCGCCGCCGCTCTCAGAGGCGTGGCCCGCCGCCGTTTGCTGGTCCAGGTGTTGCGACAGGTTGTCCGCGATGTGATCGAGTGGCGAGCCGTTGCCGGCGGGCGCGTTGCTGGTGCCGCTGCCAGTGTCTTCGTAGGCGACGAGCGACTGGCTCTGCATGGCTTCGATCTGCCGCTGCAAGGCGAGGCGATCGGCATCGCCCGATCCCGATGCTTCACCACCATTCCGGTAGTTTCGGGGAAGTGGTCCGCTGTCGTCTCCGGGTGCGCCCTTTGGGATGCCGTCGAGTGGCGTGCCGCCCAGCGGGGCGCTCGCGCCCGATGCTGCGTCACCCGCACGAGCCAGTGCCAGGTTGCGCTGGTCCTCGAGGCGCTTGCGGATCGCATCGGACGAAGCCTTGGGCTGCCGGGCGTCCGCCTCGATTTGTTCACGCTCGCGCCGTTCGGCCGCGGTCTCGTGGGGATGGGACAGCGCATGGACGAGCACGATTGCGAGCAGCGCCGAGCACAGGACAATCAGCAGCGTTTTTGCGAGATTGCGGCGAATACGCGTAAGCTTCGCCGGTTCCTGCGTGAGCGGAGCGTCGCTGTTTTCGGGAGCGGCCATGGTCACGGCTTCCCGTAGACGTTCTTCATGCGGGCCGGGTCACAGCCGA
This sequence comes from Paraburkholderia sp. BR14312, assembly GCF_040948675.1. Taxonomy (NCBI): domain Bacteria; kingdom Pseudomonadati; phylum Pseudomonadota; class Betaproteobacteria; order Burkholderiales; family Burkholderiaceae; genus Paraburkholderia; species Paraburkholderia sp. BR14312. The sequence goes on along the minus strand of NZ_JBFPKI010000007.1, from coordinate 24,068 downwards.
ACAGGCTACACCCGTGACCGCGACCGTTGAAGACCCGGACTTCCTCCTTGCCGCGTCTGAGCAGCAGACCGTACGTCGTGATCTGCTGCACTTCGAAGAAGTCGTCCCCGAGCGGGATGAAGCTCGCGATCTCGGCCTGGCCTTTTTCATCCATGACGAGGATCGCAGGCAGCTCGGCATGGTGAGGAAACTGCAGGTACGTGAAGCGCCCGTCATCGAACACGGTCACCGGAGCGAATGGTGCGCTACCTTCGACCCGATAGTCGAAGTTTGCTTGATCGAGGGGGATGCGCGGGCCAGCCGCGCGCGCGTCGCCTGAGGCGGATGAGTCCGCTGGTGTGCCTCCATCCGCCCGCGCCGCGGAATTGGCGCCTGGAACGTTGCCCGGGTATTCGATGCCGAAGGGCGAGACCTGTCCCGCGGTCATCTGCGCGTCGGTATCCAGATAGTGCCAGGAGACGCGTTGATACGCCGCGTCATGGTCCGACGAACGGAGGTCCAGTTCGTAGCGCCGGCGCGTCGTGATGACCGTCGCTGCATTGTCGAGTGCGGGCAGGCGCGCCTCGATGAATACGTCGCGCTTCGTGAGGGCCGTATGTTCGAGCCAGCGCTTGCCGGTGTCGGACAGGTAGACACCAACGACTTCTTCGTCGGGACCGAACACCAGATGGGTCTCTTCGTTCGTGCGCACGAGGACCGGATACCGGTAATCCGGATCAAAGTCATAGACCACCAGCGACGAATCATCTGGTGCAGGGTACGGGCCGTTGATATGAGCTCGGGACGCAGACGCGCGGGAAGTCGAGGGATTCGGGGCTCGTAGATGCGGCGCTGGCGTGGGCCTCGCATTCACAGTCGGCTGCGAGGTGATGGCTGTCACCGCACTGGCCGGCAGAGGTGCAGGGGGCGTTGGTTCTGACGCTGCGACCTGCGCCGCGGCTGAGCAGATGCCTGTGGTGAACAATGCCGCGCAGCACGCGGCGGAAACGACGGGATTCATTGCGTTGCTCCCGGATTGACGCCCGCATAGGGCGTGAGGCCGAAGTGGGTGATGCGCAGCCCGATCGGGTTGTCCTTTTCTTCGCCGGGTTTCAGCGTTTCGGGCGCGAGCAGGAAGCTGGCCGTGAGCAGCATCTGTTTGGGTCGGGACGGTTTGCCGTTGACGCTCTCGATCAGCGTGAAGATCAGGTAAGCGACCTGACCGTCCGGCGAGAACGACGTCGAGTTCTCGACGAATTCGCGCGTGAGCCCCGGCGTTTGCACGACGCGCTGCGCGACCGGATCGGTTACGGTGATGTACGTTTCGAGTTCCTGCGTAGCGGCACCCGACGTCCAGCCGAACGCTGCCGGTATCTGACGGGCGAGGGTATCCTGGCTGTCCGCCTCGATCGTGAACGCGCGCGAGGCCCACTTCACGAGGAAATAACGCTTGTTCGCCGCAGTGACAGAGTAGGTTTCCGCATAACGGTCCGAAACCCACACTGCGCCGCTTTTCTCGTCGTGCTCGACAAAATAGGGGCGGGGGCCGCTGTGCATGCTCTGCACGATCAGCGCGGCACATTCGCCGGCAGCAACCAGCGCGAATGCGGCAGCCACCTTGATCGCGAGCCGCTTTTCCCAGATGGGGCGCTGGAATGCCGCAAACCAGGCGGAGACCGCCTCACCCGTATTCGGTGGTGGCGCGAGATCGGCGCCCGATATCTCGGTGCCAGAAGAGGGCTGCACGCGTTTGCCCATCGCCTAGTCCCTCCGGCACGGGCACGCCCGCGGTGCTACACTGGGATCCAGTTCACCTGCTGCGAAGGTGCAGCCATGGCCAAGCTCAAGATCATCCTGCTTTATTTCGTGCTGCCGATCCTGCTGTTCGCGGAGTTCGTCCTGTATCAGGTCGGCGCACAGCATTTTGGCGTCGCGATGATGCTTGCGGGCGCAATCGCATTCATCGCCTGGGCGTGGATCAGCACCACACCGAAGGAGAGAGAGGAGTCGCTTCGCGCCGACATGGAGCGGCAGCGGCGCCTTGACGATGAGCGGACAACCTACTATGTCATTCAGGAAAGTTCGAGGCATCAGCGTCATTGAATTCACCTCAACGGCTTGGGCGTAACGTTGCGGCCGAGTAACCCTTTGCCGAACCCAGCGGACCCGCCACCGCCACTGCCCGACACAAGAGCGCGTGCGATATCCGGCACCTGCCACATCATGAAAGCCCCGACACCGCAAACCAGCGCCAGCGCCAGCATCGCGAGGTAGTTCGTCGCGTAGTACGCATCGCTGTTCGTGCCGTTCTGCGCGGCGGCCTGCTGCACGAGGCTCTCGATGCCAGGTAGCACGCCGCCATTGACGATCGCCATCATCAGCCAGGCGACGACCTTGAAGAGTCCTGCGGAAATCGTGAAGCGAAGCCAGCCGTTGAAAAGAAATTCGCCCGCTGGCAGGACATACCAGGGAATCAGCACCGGTCCAAGACAGAAGGCAATGTCGAGCAGGAACGAGCCGAACTGCACGACCACCACGAAGATCATCGTCATCAACGCAATGGCGATGACCGCGAGCGCTTTTGCCAGAAACGCGAGCAGGATCAGGGGTAGATTTTTGACCAGTGTCCAGATGGAGTTCAGGCCCGCGGAGTTCGCCCCGGCATCATTCGCGGCCCCGCACACCTGATGGTCGGTGTTCGGGATCACCACGCCATCGGGCGTGATGTCGGGCACCTGTTCGCACACCTGGGCCGCTTCCGTGCGCACACCCTGCATGATGGTCGAAGCGGCATTGACGAGCGCGCGCAGCAGGTCGCCGGGATTGCCCTCGCCACCGGACACACGCGACGCCATCGTCTGCATGTTGTCGACGAAATAGCTGTGCACGGTGCTGGACCAGGCCGTGAGCAGCACGAGAATCACCGCGCACCGGATCAGATGCCGGAACATGTTCGCGAAGAAGCTAGGGAAGTCGCCTTCGAGCAGCCACAGGAACACATGCCACGTCGCCATGACGAGGCCGAGCGCAGCGAGCAGATCCATGCCGTCCGACAGGAAGAGCGTCTGCAGGCTCGTCCCCTTCGCCTGCATCGCAGTGAAGAGCGCATTGAGCACGGAGATGACGTCGTTCATGGTCGTGTCCTGTTCGCACCGTGGAGAGCGGTTCGCTATCGCAGGGCGCCACCGAGCCGCAGCAACGCGAGCAGCAGGGCGAGCGGCAGCGCGATCCAGGCTGCCGCAAAAACCTGTGGACTCTCGATATGCACAACCAGCAGTCCGACGAGCAGCGACAGCCGTACGCTGCGGGTGATGCGCCGGTCGAACGACCAGTGCGGATCGCGCTCCTCGAATGGCACGCGGCTGTGCACACGGTATTGCTGCAGCGCGTGCAGCACCACGCGCAACTCGGCGGGCGTCGCACAGAGATGGCGGATCAGCCAGCGAAGCAGCATCCCTGGTTCTCCTACTGGTCCTGCAGAAGATCGAAATCGGGTGCGCCCTGCGTCGTCTGCTGCTCCTGCTGGTTGGTCTGGCCGAGCGCTGCCGCACGGGCGGCAGCAAGCTGTGCCGCATTGCCCTGGGCCTGCGACTGCGCGATCCTGTCCTGCATCTGCTGCGCGACCTGGCGCTGCACGAGCGCATGCAGGTCGACCATCTCGCCGGCGAGCACATTCGACTGCTGGTTGAGCATCTGCAGGCCCTGCACATTGCCCGTGACACCGGGAATCTGCGACTGGATCTGCTGCAGGTTCTGCGCACGCTGCGCGAGCGTGTCCAGGTTCTGCATGTCCTGTGTCAGTTGTTGCTGATACAGACCGCCACGTGTCGAGGCGAGCGACGTGTAGGCCGACAGCCACTGTGAGGGCGACATGCCCGTCGTGTTCATCTCGGAGAGGCTGCGACCGAAGAGCCCATTCGTCGCTGTGGCCGCCTGCTGCAGTTGCGTGATAGCGGTGGACAACGACTGGAAGCTCGCAAGCTGCGTCCGGTAGGGAGCGATGGTCTGGTCGATCAGTGAGGTGGGAACCTGCTTCAGGTTCTGGACCATCGTCACGTACTGCTGAATGCGGGTGATCTGCGCCTGGACGTTCTGCTCGACCATCTGCGCCTGCTGGGCGACCGAAGAAGCCAGCTCGGCATGGTTCAGCAACTGCGTGATTTCGGTGGCGCCCCCGTCAAGGCCGCCACCGGCGCGCGCCGCACCCGCGTGCAGCATCATCGAAAGGACAGCGACGAGCGCCGCGCCGGGAATCGTTGGCTTACGCATGATGGGCTTCCTGTTCCGATGCTGAAATCGCACTCCCGCTGGACTGATTCATCGCCTCCTCGATGTAGCGATCTTTCCAGTCCGGGCGCCCGGAATGCAGGTGCCGGTCGAACATGAGCTGGGCGCTCATCTCGGATCGCAGGATGGCGATCGACGTGGGGTCCAGTGGCACCGAGATACGACGTGACGCACCGCCCTGTTCGGTCACGAAGTAGTCGCGTTTGGCGACGAGCTGCTGGATGGTGCGGATCTGGGCGTCGGACAGGCCGAAATCGCGCTGGCAAGCCGCTTTCGCGGACGGTGTGAAATTTTCGACCGGCACGAACACGCGCACGAGCACGTTGTCGCGGATCTGCGGCCAGATCTTCGAGGTCGAGACCTGCTCGGGCGATTGGGCATCCATCCACACGCAGCCGAGCTTCTTGCGCATCGTGACGATCCAGTTCCCGATCTGCGCGGCGAACGTATCGTCGTCCAGCAGGTTCCAGATTTCCGGAAGCATCACGAGCGTGGGACCGATGACACCCGAGGCGCGACGTTGCTCGAGCGAATCCTGGATGCGATAGGTCACATACGACAGGAACGGGCGGGCAATGGCCGGACTGGCGAGAATCCGGTCCGTCGCCATCGACACCCAGCGGCCAGCGTTCGAGTTATGGTCGAAGCTGTCGTGCACATTGTCGAAATAGTGCGCGTGGACGGCTGGTCCAACCCACAGTGCCAGTTCGTCGGCGAGTGGACCGGCGGGCAGCGACGCGTGGACCGTACGCAGTCGCCACAGCCGCTGGTCGCTGCGGCTGCGCGTCGCGGCGAGCGCGGTTTCGAGCTCGCGGCGGTCTCCCGCCGTTACCCGGTAGGTGCCGCGCTGCTGGACGAGCATCACGATCCATTCGACGAGGAATTCCCGGTGCCGGGGGGCCGCGAGCAGCACGAGCGGGTTCATCTGTGCACGTTCGTCATCGGAAGCGCCGGCTGCGTCATGATCGAACTGCAGGTATCGTCCGCCCTGGAGTATCGTCGGGATCCGCATCGACAGGTCCTTGTCGAACCCGTACAGCCACGCACCCGGATACTTACGGAACAGCGTCGCGCACAGCAGCATGAAGATCGTCTTGCCAAATCCGGTGCGCCCGCAAATCAGCATGTGCCCGACGTCGGCGAGGAACGCAGTGAACCAGTAGGGCGTGCCGAACTCGGTCGGAAAGGCGGCCAGAGCGGGGCACAACGTGCCGGTCTCTTTCGTCAGATGCGCGTTGATCCGGTGCCCGTCCGACACGCCGCGCAGTGGCAGCAGTCGTGCCAATGCCGCTGTGTCGATGAACGACCATCGCGCGCATTCGCGCCACATGCCCGGGATGGTCGTCGCGAAGGCGGAGAAGGCGTGGAGGGTTTCGCGTACCGGCGTGAAGTGCGCCGCGCGCAGCGCTTCCTCGACGGCCCTGTGCGTCGCGACCGCCTGCGTCCATGCCGTTTCGACGGTGACGTCATCATCGAACGGCGTGGTCTCGAAAACGGGCGAGAAGGAAAGGACTGACAGGTTGTAGTACCCATACATTTCCTCGGCCATCTCGACCTTGCCGATACGCCGGTTGGCATCGTCCGCGGCAGTCGAGCGGGACTGGTTCTGGCGGGCACCCGAGGTGTCTCCGCCGCGCAGCGTAGCGGCCAGCAGCGAGCGCGTGTCAAGCCGCCGCCCCTCGTGATAGCGGCGGATGCTGTCGATGAAGCGCATCGCGGCCGTCGGCGTGGTGAGCCGGAAGCAGTGACTGACCGTCAGCTCCCCGGGCACCTTCAGCAGGCCGTCGAGGCTCGTGGGTCGTACGCTGTCTGGCCAGAAGTCACGCCGCGCCGGGATGCCGGCCGCGATCGCGAAGCGCTGGCGTCCGTGTGAGTAGAAGTGCAGGTAGTCGTGGCCGGGACGGACCTCGGTATCGCATATCACGAGATCCAGTGCCGGAATATCCGGTACCGGTACGGTGTGCACGTGATCGCTGGGCGGCGAGCAGCACGCGTGCATGAATGCTCCCAGCGCGCCACCGCGGAGTCGCCGGTAGGCCAGTCGCGGATTGCCGGCGACGAATCCGAACAGGATATTCTCGAAGGTCTCGACGACGGCAGCCAGTTCCGAAGCTGTGTACGCGAAAGGGTACTGGTCGGAAAAGGTGCCGCGAACGGCCTGCATCAACGCCTGCGCGATCGACAGCCGGTCATGTGTCATGCCGTGCGTGACCTTGCCCGCAAACCGGTCGAGTCCGACTTCGGGGGCCAGCGCAAAAGTGACGAAGTGACGGTTCGCATAGTTCGCGCCACGCTCGAACGTGTCGCGCCGCGCATCGTCAACCCGTTGCGAAATCGGGTCCGGCATCGGCGTAGTCAGGTACCGGGCGCTGCGGCGGCGGTGCACCGTCCACCACATCGTCACGGGCCGCCGGGCGATGTCACGCAGCGACGTGATGAGGTTGTCCGTGAGTTCGAGCACGTGGCCGGTCGAGAGCGCATCGGTATCGGGGCCCGAGAACTCATACGTCGCCATCACCGACGAGTCCTTGTTGACGATCAGCGAGTCACTGAAGCGGAACAGCCACGGCACCATCTCGGCGGTCGAACGACGATCGCCATTGGTGCGCAGCGCTACCTGTGCAAGCGATTCCGCATCGTACGGAGAGAGGGGTAATGGCGAGCGCGCGACAGATGGCTTCAGCACGGCATCCCCCGGGCAAAGCCTTTGGGACGGGCATTGATCTTCTGGCGCAGCAACTGGCGGGGCTCGTAGTAGTCGCCCTGACGGCTGTATTTCGTATAGCAGCGGATCTGGTCAGGGTCGCGCCGTACAGCGAGCCATAGCACCGGATGCGTGACCAGTACCGCGAGCAGCACCCAGCCGTTACGCAGACCTGCTGCGAACGTGATGACGATGGCGCATTCGGCAATGCACCATTTGCGGTCGATCCCGAATAGCAGGAAGGGTTCAAGCATGGTCTTGCGGACGCGTGTCGCAAGCGGGTCCGCCGGATCCTGCGGATCGGGTGGTTCGCCGGATGCGTCGTGCCCGGTGGAACGAAGCGTTTCCATATCAGCGCCTCAGATGCTGCCCGTGCATGCTGCACCATGGTTGAACACCTGCGCCCAGAGCAGCGGCATGTTCAGGATCGCCAGCGTGCCGAGCACGCCGCGCAGCACATGCGTCTTGATGTTGCTGCGGCCGTCGTCGAGCAGCCACAGCACGATCGAGCCGACGAGCGCGGAGAGCGAGACGACCTCCAGCAGTTCGTTATCGAGCACGTCCTGGTAGACGGTGCACAGGCCACCGTTCCAGATGCCGGCATGCGCGATGGCGGGAATCGTGCCGAGCCAGAGGGCCGTGAAAATCAGGCGCAGCGCCCGCTGGTGCCGGACGACGACGGTTCGCCCTGCATCGCGCAGATCCGCGCCGTGCTGGCGGAATGCGGAGATGACCCGGCTGGCGCTGCGGAGCAGGCGGGTGCGCTGATGTTGATCATGCATGGACCATCTCCTCATGCGAGGCGTAACGGGAGAAGAGACAACGGGTCTGGTAGCGCCCATTCCCCGCGCCGAGCACTTCGCGGATTTCGACCGGGCCACGCATTGCACCCTGACGTTCGGCATGCACGAAGAACCGGAATGTGGATGCGACCTTATGGCGCAGGTCGTCGATCGACAGGAGCCGGCCTTCGTCGCTCATCCGGATCAGCGATTCCAGCCGGGCGGGCGCGGTGTCGGACGAGTCGGCATGGAACGAGACGATGGAGCCGGGGTGTCCGGTGTTCAGCGCTTCCATCAGGTCGAAAGCTTCGGCGCCCCGGACTTCACCGACGATGATCCGGTCCGGGCGTACCCGCAGCGAGAAGCGCACGAGGTCGCGGATCGTAATGCCGAGATTGGTCTCGAACGCGACGTGATTGGGCGTATGCACCTGTAGCTCGGCCGTGTCCTCGATGGTGACGACGCGATCTTCCTGCGGCACGGCATCGATCATCGCGTTGAGTAATGTGGTCTTGCCGGAAGAGGTTCCGCCTGAGAACGCAACGTTGATGCGCTCGCGCATGACCCATTCGAAGAACTCGCGCAGGGCAGCGCCACCCGCAGCCAGACGCTCCAGCAGCGCGGTATGGCGGTGGCGCGCGGTGAGCGGCGACGCACCCCGAAGTACATCGAACGCGCCGCTGCGCTCATAGTCGGCAAGTCCAATACGTCGACGCGAATGCTTTCTGATCGACATCATGTCGCCGTGTACGGCAACCGGATGACGGGCGGCAGCGAGGCGCAGGCCAGGCAGGCGCGCGTCGAGCAGCGGCGTCTGCTCCTTCGCATTGACGTTCGCGAGGATCGTGATGGCGCGGTCGAGCGCATCGGGGTCGAGCTCGCACCCGGCGACGTATGTGACGCTCCCATTGCGCTCGACGAAGATCGCGTCGGCGCGGTTGACCATGATTTCCTGCACATCAGGATCCGCGAGCATGGGTTGCAGCGGACCGAGGTAGTCGTTCAGTACCTCAAGCGCGTATTCATACGTCAACCGGCTCATTGATCGCCTCCCCATGTGAGAGGCTGGAACAGTTTCGCGATCAGCCCGGAAGCCGGCGCACCTTGCTGAACCGCCGTGGGATCGGACGACGCCGAATGCAGGGGCGAGGCCGCCGTGTGGAGTGCCCGATACACGCGGCGCGCGTACGCGATGCGCTTCTCGTGCGCCCCGGCGTTGTAGGCGCCCACGGCGTCCCAGTTCACGCCGAGTCGGTGAAGGTTCTGCGACAGGATCCATGCGCCGACATAGGCGTTGGTGCAGCGGTCGTGAAGATCGGCACGCGAGATGCCAAAGCGCGAGAGCGTCACGAGCCACCGGCTGTTGATCTGCATCAGGCCGATATCGGTGCTGCCGTCAGCATTCAGATGGACGACGTTCGCGTGCTGTCCGGACTCGACCGTGGCAATCGCCCGGACGAGCTGCACGTTCACGTGATGAAAGCGCGCGGCGTCATCGATGCAGTCGGCCCGGCAACTGAACGCCAGCCCGGATATCAGTGCGCCCACGAGAACGATCCACACGCACCTCACCGTTGACCTCCGTTGTTGCCAATCCCCACGTCGCGCCGATGATCACGAGAACCAGAAAAAGAGCCTGCCGGACGCGGGGAGCATTCCGGCAGGCCAACAGCGCGCGTCGGCCCAGGGGGAGCGGACCGACGGGTTCACTGTAGGCAGCGATGGCGCGCGGATGGGCCGGATACCTGCCCGTGAGTTCGGACGGGGCGGCAGGTTTTTGCGGACTGCCTAGTCGCGAGGTCGTTGCCAGGACAGAATGTCCAGCGCGATACAAAGGCGTTGGCGGAAGGCTGCAAAGGCAAGGGGAACAAAGGGCGACGAAAAGGGAAGGGCCTTATCCAAAGGCCGCGGGTGAAGCTTGGGATGAGTCGCTTCACCCGCTGAAAGGCGCAAAGGGTGAAGGGTAAAAAAGGCTGCTGCGGCAAGGGAGAAAAACGCCGCGGCGCACGCCGCACAAGGCGAGGGAAAGGACCGCCCGGCTGACCGCGACTTCCGGTCTCGACGCGTTCGACATGACTGCATGCGACGCCCGCATGCCGTGCAGTTATTCCGGACCGGGAGTGAGGGCGACTGCGTACTGTGGGGACAGTCGAATGAGGCATTGCGCGCGCCGCGTAAGCCGATTGAACTAGCCGATTGCACTCACCGTCTGCGAACCCAAATGGCACTCAGTACCGCCCTGACCTGGTTGGGACGCGCTTCAGCGGCCTCCACGAGGCCCTCCCAGCCAGCGTTGCCTGCTGCATCCGCCGCCACTCCGACACTGCGGCGCTCGCAGCCGTCTGCGCAGCATCTGCCTGTACTCGCGTCCGGTGAGCTCCTTGTACGAACCGGCATGCAGGGCACAGTGCGTAGTATCGGAAGCAGCCTGGGCCTGTCGGCGGAGAGCGAGCGGAGGGACGTCGAGCCGCTGATCCAGCAACTCGCCGAATTCGTGCAGCTATTGCCCGCATCGGAATCCCATCATCATGCACAGCCCGGTGGCCTGCTGATCCATCTGCTCGAGGTGGCACGGTCTGCGCTGCATTTCCGCGAAGGCTACCGGCTGCCACTCGGCGCCAGTCCCGAGGACCAGATGCAGCACGGCGCGCGATACAGTTATGCCGTGCTGGTCGCCGCGCTGCTGCACGACGTCGGAAAACCCCTGGCAGACCTGAAGGTTGAAATCGTGATTGGCGCGACTGCGCGGCCCTGGGTGCCGCTGGCGGGCAGCATGAACGGGCAGGGTGGCGAGTGGTACCGGGTGGATTTTCCGGAGCCGGCACAGCGCGACTATGCCGAGCATGCGCGGCTATCCATCGTGCTGCTCCAGCGCCTCGTTCCCTCCGCATCGCTCGCCTGGCTCGCAGAGTATCCGCCGGTCATCGATGAACTGGCAGCGTATCTCTCCGGCGATGCCGGCGCGAAGGACGGGGCGCTCGCGAAGATCGTTGGGGAGGCGGACCGGCGCTCGGTTGCGCAGAATCTGCTCTCGGGCCCTCGGACCCGCTTTGCGACAGCCCGCGCTGTTCCGTTAATCGAGCGGTTGATGGGCGGGTTGCGGCGGCTGCTCGCCGAAGGCGAGTTGCCGATGAACCGTGCGGGCGCGACCGGATACTGCGACGGCGAATTCCTGTGGTGCGTCGCGAAGACGCTTGCCGAGGCCGTGCGGGCGTGGCTGGCCCGAAACGAACGGCAGCAGCCTGGTGCGGCCGGTATCCCGGCTGACAACAACCGGCTCTTCGACACCTGGCAGGAGTACGGCGCGCTCGTTCCCACGCCGGAGGGCGGCGCGATCTGGACCGTCGAGGTGACGGTGGGAACCTGGAAGCAGACCTTTACGGTGCTGCGCTTTCCGCTTGACCGGCTGTACGCCGATCCAGGTCAGTACCCGCGTGCGCTCCCGCCCGGTGCGGTGAGGGTGGTCGAGGCTGCGGAGGCTGGCATGGACGTGCAGTCACAGCCGGTCGGGGACGCGTCACCGGCGCCGCCTGGCAATACGGTAGACGTCCAGTCCGCTTCGCCGGACGCGGACGAGCCGGATCAACCCGGACCCGCTGAGGCAACGGCTGTTCATGAGGGCGCGCCCACGGCGGGAATCGACGCAGCGTCGCCCATGTTGCTTGTCATGCCTGATCTGACTGGCGCAGCAGTCGATGAGCCCAGCCCGGTCTCGACTGCTACTGCTCCACTGCCGGCTTCACGCGTCGACTCGCCAGATTTTCTGCCTGACGTCGAGAGCGCATCGACGTTGCAGGCCGAAGCAGTTCGCGAGGGGAAGGCGCATACCGCAGACAGGCCTGTGCCCGACCAGGTCGCCTCACCGATGCGCCCGAAGCAGAAAGCGAAGGCGCCGGCCCGGTCCGTGGCTTCACGCAAGGGCGGGCGGCAACCGCGACCGAATGCCGAGCGTTTCATGGCGTGGGTCCAGGAAGGGATTGCAACAGGAGCACTGCCGTACAACGAGTCGATGGCGCGGGTGCACTTCGTGCCGGAGGGCATGCTGCTCGTGACACCCGCAGTTTTCCGCGATTTCGCGCAGGCGCACCCCGGGGCGATCGAGCAGACGCTGGCTGAGGACGGCAGAACACCCGAGCCGTGGAAGCAGCTACAGCGCGATTTCCAGAAGTCGGGCTATCCGGTGGCGGCGGATTCGGGCGGTGCCGCGCGATCCTACCTGCTTCATTACACGATCAAGGGTGCGGGCGGACGGCAACTGTCCGTGATGCTCGTGCCCGAGCCCGAGCGGTTCTTCAATCCCGTTCCGCCGCCGAACGCGATGATCCAGTCGAAGCAGAAGCCGGCTCAGGACGCCGACGGCGTGCCGCATTCGTCGCAGCCGTAGGCGTCGGGCAGAAGCGGACAGGCGATGGGCTATCCAGTCGAGAACCGCTTTCGCAGACCCGTTGAACTGCTGTCGTCGGTGGCCGCGCTTGCCGCAACGGGCGTGCTCTGGTCCCACCCCGCGCTGTTTCTGCTCACCCCAGCGACCGGCGGTGTGACGACTCTTGGGTTACTCGCCCTCGCCTGGGTGCGTGCCAGGCAGGCGTGGCAGCTGATCCGTTTCCAGCGCAACCTGCGGCGGCTGCCGCAATACGTGATCCCGGCCGCGGTCATCCCGTGCTCCAGCAGGGAGGTATTTCTCGGCCGCGGTTTCCGGTGGAGCGGTATTCACACCCAGCGCCTGTATCAGGCCCGTCTTCCCGAGTACCGGCGACTGCTCGCCCGAAGCGATCTCTATGACCACGCACGGGATCACGAGCGGCGCTATCCCGACGGCCGGCTTGCGCGTATCACGCGGCGGTACGGATGGTGGAATCCCGTGGCGCCACTGCCACCGGTTGGCGGCGATCCAGCCCTGCACGGTGTCGAGCCGGAGGAGCGCGATGTCTGGTTTGACCTCGGCGAGCGTGTCGGTCACATGGCGGTGCTCGGCACGACGCGCGTCGGCAAGACCCGGCTGTGCGAGGTCCTGGTCGCCCAGGACATCCGTCGCGGCGATATCGTCATCGTGTTCGATCCGAAGGGCGACATCGACCTGCTGCTACGCATGTATGCGGAGGCAAAACGTTGCGGTCGCGAGGGCGAGTTCACGTTTTTCCACCTCGGCTACCCGGACCGCTCCGCGCGCTACAGCCCGATCGGCACCTATTCGCGGATCACGGAGGTCGCGACCCGCATCGCGGGCAACCTGCCGAAGGAAGGCCAGTCGGCCGCGTTCCGCGATTTCGTCTGGCGCTTCGTGAATGTGATGGCCCGCGCGATGAGCGCGCTTGGCATCCGTCCGACCTACGAGATGATCTACCAGAATGCGGTGAATATCGACGGCCTGGCGCTGCGGTATTTCCGCTTCTGGCTCGATCGCGATCACGCAGGCTGGGAAGATGGGCTGGAGCCGCTTGAGAAGGAGGAGGCGAAGCAGGCGATGCGCCTGCAGCGCAACCAGGAAGTGCTGCAGGTCGCGAACCTGATCCGTCAGCAGGGCTGGACCGATCCAATCGCCAATGGCCTGCTGTCCGTGATCAGCAACGAGCGTTCTTACTTCGACAAGCTGATCTCATCGCTCTATCCCCTCCTGGAAAAGCTCACCACAGGGCGGACGTCGGAACTGCTGTCGCCCGACTACAGCGATCCGGACGACCCGCGCCCCGTATTCGACTGGAACCGGGTGATGGACCGCGGCGGGATCGTGTACGTCGGGCTGGATGCGTTGTCCGACTTCGAGGTTGCGGGCGTGGTCGGCAACGCGATGTTTGCGGATCTCACGTCAACGGCTGGCCGGATCTACAAGTATGGGCATGGTTACGGCCAGAGCACCGCCGGCGGCAGGCGCCGCGTGTCGATCCATGCGGACGAATTTAACGAACTGGTCGGCGACGAATTCGTGCCGATGGTGAACAAGGCAGGCGGGACCGGTTATCAGGTGACGGCCTACACGCAGACGAGCGCCGACGTGGAAGCGAAGATCGGTTCCCGGGCCAAGGCCGAGCAGATCTTCGGCAACTTCAACACGCTCGTGATGCTGCGTGTGAAATACGTGACGACCGCGAAGATCCTCACCGACCAGTTGCCGATGGTCGACGTGAAGACGCTGACGCTCGCGTCGTCGGCGACGGATGCGGTGCGACGCGGGGAGGGGGTGCATTTCACGGCACAGACGCACGACCAGATTTCGGTACGCCCTGTGCCGATGCTGCAGCCCGCCGATCTCACGCAGTTGCCAAAGGGGCAGGCCTTCGCGCTGATTGAGGGCGGCCAACTCGTGAAGGTTCGGCTACCGCTGCTGGAGGAGAACGATCCAATCATGCTGCCCGGGCTGGATGAAGTGGTGGCAGATATGCGGGCGAAATACGCGTCCTATGTACAGGCAGTCTCGCCGTTCGACGAGGCGGGCGGGGTGGCACCGGACGTTATCGGTGGCGTGGTGGGCAGCTTCCTGCCGGGCGGCACTCACCCCCGGCCATCAGCCATCGAACCCTGGGTGGTCGAGGGCAAGGGTGCGGGATTCTGAGAGGAGCTGGCATGAGCGCGACGCGCCGGGATGGCAACGCGGACGGTGTGAAGTCGTTTTTCTGGATCGTCGATCTGGCGATCCATGCGACGCTATGGTTAATGCTGGCATCGCTTCTGTCGGTGCTGACTGACATCGCGGCAGCCCACTTTTTCTGGCGGGACGATCCCGTGGGCGGGATTGAGACGCTGCTTCGCTATTACCTGGAACAGACATCAGATCGCGAACTCGCAAGGCGCGCAGCAGATCTCGCGTACTGGAGCTGGTTTGGCTGGACGGGCGTCGATGCCTCTGCGCGTGCCTGGCAGGCTGGGACATTACCGGCTGTGGGCCTCGGGTCCATGCTGCGGCCCGCATTTACCGGATCGACACGCGAGGTGCTGATCGTGGCGATGGTTGGAATGAAGCTGTTCGGCGTTCGCGTCTCGATGTTGCTGATGACGATCCCGCAGTTTGTGCTCGCCGTCGTGATCGCACTCACGGATGGACTGGTGGCGCGTCACGTCAGGCGGGCGCAGGGCGGCCACGAATCTGCGACCCGCTATCACCATGCAAAGCGCGGGCTTGCATTTGGGGTAATACCGCTGACGGCCATCGTGTGGCTTGTCGCACCTCTGTGCCTGCCTGTCTATCTCCTATTCTGGCCGGTCTCGGCGATGATGCTGCTCGCGGTATGGAACATGGCCAAGTACTTCAAGAAATACACATAGGCAGTAAGGGCCCCCTATACTTCACTTCGACAATGAGAGAGAGGAAAGGCAGGTCATGCACCGACGTGTGGTCGTCCGGCGCTCGCCCGTGCACGGGCGAGGCGTATTCGCGCTTCAGGCGCTCGAACCCGGTGAGCGGATTCTCGAATACAAGGGTGATCTGATCGGGTGGCAAACAGCGGTCAGGCAACACCGGAAGTCGGGCGTGTCTGGTCACACTTACTTCTTCGGGCTGTCTGACGGACGCGTGATCGACGGTGGGCAACGGGGAAACAGCGCGCGTTGGCTCAATCACTCATGCGATGCAAATTGCGAGGCCATCGAAATCGATCATCGCGTGTTTATCCATGCGTCGGTCGCGATCGCGCCTGGCGATGAGCTGTTCCTGGACTACCAGTTAGTGACCGACGAGCTGGTCGACGAGGAGATCAGGCGGTGCTACGTCTGCCGGTGCGGCGCTCCCCGGTGCAGGGGAACGATGCTGGTAGCGAGCGAGGCGTAGTTCCCGCAAGTCAGGATCAGTGACTTCGGGGAAAGGGCGAAGCCTGCTCTCTCGCCGCTGACCGCCTGGCAAGCCAAGCTTCCAGTTCGGACTCACGCCATCCGGTCGCGCGCTCACCGATGCGGATAGGGCGCGGGAATTCTCCCCGACTGATCATCGCGTAAATGGTTGCACGGCATAGGCCGATTTTCTTGACGACTTCCTTCATGCGCATTACCTGGTCCATTTTGCACGACTCCGGATTGCATTTGCCGTAGCCGATTATCCGCAAAACCTTCTCGTCCGCAACGGACGCGCTAGGGCGCCAGCGTGATGTGGAAAGCGTCGAAGGGAGATTGTGTCGATCTTCCCGACACAGAGAGACACGTAAGCGTTACATCTGGTTACCGATTTGTTACCGAACAGTCCAGCCCAAAGATCGAAGAAGATACGTGAGCCAGCGTTCGATCGCGTCGATTGGATCATTGGCCGCACGAGCGCTCCGCAAATAGTCCGCCGGTTGGCGCGGCAATGAATTTTCCGAGGTTGGGAGTCTCCGCTTGGGTTAAGCTAGAAAAAGATCCAACGTGGGTTTTCTCTCTGAATTTTCGTGATTTCCGTCTTTTTCAGAGAGCCGCATGTCCTCGAAAATCAAGCGGGCCGCCGTACTGGCGCCCGGGCAGATCCGTCACCTACTCCGAGTCACCGAGGTCACCAGCCACTATCCCGAGCGCGATGCTGTAATTCTGTTGCTCGGCTTCGGTGTAGGGATGCGCATCTCAGAGATCGCGCAAGTGACTGTCTCCGACGTGATGTATCCGAACGGGCGTTTGCGCGTCGAATGTTCACTTCGCGAAGCGATCACGAAGGGCTGTCGCCAACGTACCGTCTATCTCACGGGGCGGACGCTGCTCGAAGCCCTCGAACGCTAGTCAGGTATCGCGTCGATCACGGCCACGGTGTAACGCTTGACCGCACTCGATTCCGCGGCCTCAATCCCGCGCTTCCCATGATCCTCAGCAGGAAGGGATATCCCTACGCACTCACCCTCAAAAAGCGAACGGCCGCAAACGGCTCTCGGGTCGATTACTGGGCAGCAGATTCGCTACAAGCCTACGTCACCAAGCTGTACCGATCCGCCGGCCTGAAGCAGGCATCATCCCACTCGGGCCGAAGGACCTTTGCAACACGGCTCGTGGCCCGAGGGGCAAGCGCCGAGGAGGTAAGCCTGCTTCTTGGGCACGAGTCGATCGACGATTCGATGCGCTACATCGATCCGATTCCGGAGATTATGCGTCGTGCATGTGAGGATGTAATCTGATAGCCGACTACGATAGGGTAAGGTCTTGAATCCTATCCCCGATGGGGATATAAATCCCAAAGTGACTCTGCGAGGCAACAAAAAAGATGACGCCAAAGGAGGATCTCGCGACTCTTGCCCAACAGGATCTCCTGCGCGTGGCGATGGAGCGACTAGGTATGACGCGCGCCGAATTTGCGGCACGCTTGAGCATTGCCGTACGCACGCTAGACAAATGGCTGCTCCCGAGTGACTCTCCGGATGCGCGGACGATGCCGGAAATGGGGCGGTCGTACGTACGCGAAATCTTGAAATGGCAAAAGAAGTGAAACATTCCAGACCATCCCCAATGGCGATATAAATCGATGGCACTTCGGAACATTCGCTACTAACGTCAGGAAAAGCGGGGGGGAGCGATGCGGTCGATCACTTTTGACACGGCCAAAGCGATCGCTCGTACAACCATCGACCTGCTCTCGGGCTGTGGGAAGGGACGGTTGAGGGGCGGCACAGACTGGCGAACGAGGTACACGATTTGATCGCGGCGCGGACCGTAAGCCATAGATCTACGCCCTGGGAACTGGTTGTCGACTGGAGTATTTTGCGACTTCTCCTTTCCGGGGGCATACGTTTGCACGGGGTATTACTGTTCCAGAAAGTCTTTCGATGCTCAGCGGGCGAATGCGCCGCTCGGCTCCAACCAGAGAGGTAAGGATGCGGCTTGTTCGATTCAAAGTGACCAATTTTAGGTCGGTGGTTGATAGTGGCTGGCTCGACGCAGAACAGGTTACAGCTTTGGTGGGCGTGAACGAGTCCGGCAAGACCAATCTTCTATTGCCTCTGTGGAAGCTCAACCCTGCGCGCGAAGGCGATATCCAACCCACGTCTGACTACCCAAAGGCAAACTACGCGGCTATACGAGAGAGTCCGGGAGAATTTGCATTCATCACGGCGGAATTTGACTGCTCTGAAATTGCTCCGAAGCTAGAAGAGTTGACTGGCGTTGCGCGCCACGAACTCGCACTGGTTCAGGTGTCACGTGCGTTTGACGGTTCCTACAAGATTGATTTTCCTGAGCACTCGCCGATTCGTGCGGTAAAGGGAGAGGCGGGTGTCAATCTGATTTCCCGTGTCGCTTCTGAAGTCGAAAGCAGCGTATCGCTTGGCAAAGAGGGCGCACTTAAGGATGCGCTGCTAGGATCGTTGCGAGAAGCGAAGACGGAGGTGGAGGGAATCGTTGAGCTATCAGTCGCGACTGTTTCGAAGGTTATCGGTCGGCTTCGCGTAGTTCTTCCAGACACACCCGCGCCGACCAGCTCAATTGTGCCGCCATACTTGCGTCTGATTGAATCACTCTCGGATATCGAGGCAAAGTTATCGGCTCCGTTACCGGTCGACGTCGTCGGAGTGCAAGACCTCGTCATTAACAACCTGCCACGGTTTGTCTTCTATTCGAACTACGGCAACCTTGACTCGGAGATCTACTTACCACATGTGGTGGAGAATCTAAAGCGAACTGACCTCGGTGCAAGGGATGCAGCGAAGGCGAGAACTCTTAGAGTGTTGTTCAGCTTCGTGAGGCTCGAGCCGGAGGAAATTCTCGAACTTGGGCGCGACTTCAGAGAGCAATCGAACCGCGCCCCTAGCGAAAGTGAAATTTCCCAGATTGCTACTAAAAAGCGCGAACGTACGATCCTGCTCAATTCCGCTGGCACTGACCTTACGAAGAAGTTTGGTGCTTGGTGGAAGCAGGGTGACTATACATTTGAGTTCCAAGCAGACGGCGATCATTTCCGTATTTGGGTGAGTGACAAGCGACGCCCCGAAAAGGTTGAACTTGAGGATCGCAGCAGCGGGCTTCAGTGGTTTCTTAGCTTCTACCTTGTCTTCTTGGTTGAAAGCACCCGAGATCATCGAGATGCCATACTCCTGCTTGACGAGCCCGGCTTGTCGCTTCATCCGTTAGCGCAGCGCGATCTTTCGGCATTTTTCGAGGGGCTTTCGCAGACTAATCAGCTTATCTATACAACTCATTCGCCGTTCTTGGTCGACGCTGACATGCTGGACCGGGCGCGCAAGGTCTATGTCGCCGACGACGGGTCAACGAAGGCATCATCTGACTTGCGGCGTGGGAATGACGATCCACGCAAATCGGGTGCGACTTATGCGATCTATTCGGCACTTAACATGAACGTAGCGGAGAGCCTTTTGTTCGGATGTTGCCCGATCATTGTTGAGGGTCCTTCCGACCAGCACTATCTTGCGACCATCAAGAGCTTGCTGATTGGCTCAGGCAGGATCAACCCCAAACGCGAGTTAGTGTTTCCGCCTTCGCACGGCGCACGTAACGCGAAAGTCATTGCCAGCATTCTGACTGGCCGAGATGAAATTCTTCCCTTCATGCTACTGGATGGTGACGAAGCGGGACGACGGATGGCTAAGGACATGCAGAATGGACTGTATCAGGAGGCTAAGGACCGCGTTTTCACGACTGACAAATATGTTGGGTTTGTAGACTCGGAGATTGAAGACCTGTTTCCGCCAGCGTTCTTCGCCGATGCTATTGACCGTTGGGAGCGACGCCCGGAGACTGCATTTAGTGACGTGCTCGTCGAGGGAAAGCCAGTAGTACCTCAAATTGAAGCTTGGGCGGCGGCGCAAGGCGTGCCACTCGCCGATGGCTGGAAAGTGGAAGTGTCTCGCGAGGAAAAAAAGCGTGCTCTCGCCGGCGGTGTTAAAAAGTTTGACGAGAACACCCTCGGTCGCTGGTCGCAACTATTCAATGACCTCCAGGGCGCAGACTGACCAGAGCCTGTTATTGGATGAAAACTTTGCCTTTTACTGATCCATCACTTCTCCGGTATTGAGAAGCTGCGGAACTGGGAAACACGCCATGGACAGCACGAGCGAATCGAACTCACATGAGCGTTCACAGCCGTTCATTCGTCAGGTGGCGCATTGGCTTATCTTGGCGGGTGGGGTCGTGTTCGGAGGAACGTTCATCGGTGGTGCAGCGATTTCGATGATGAGAGACCCCGCGCTGTACAAGATTGCACTGGATCACTTTCCCGTTGCGATCGGTCTGCCAGCAGCCGTATTGGCTTCGCTTTGCATCGTAGTATTCTTGGAAAGCTCATCCGGACCAATCGAGTTCGAGGGGCTGGGATTCAAATTCAAGGGCGCATCAGGTCCGATTGTTCTTTGGGTTTTTTGCTTCCTCGCAATTACCGCGGCCATCAAAATTCTGTACTGAGGCAGGTGCTAGGAAAACTGCACGGGAGAAGCCATGGAAGACGTCAGCAATAGTTCGTCGGCCACCTCGGTGGAGATTGAGAGGCGAAAGGCACTGCTCATGGATGACATCGCTTCTACAGTCGCCCACTATCGAGCGCTCGCGAAGCGCAACTACACCCTCAATGTGGGGTTGCTCTGCTCGGCGATTGTTGTGAGCCTCCTCGGTGGCGTACTGGGAGTTTTGGAGCTTGCAAGCAGTAAAACTGTCGGCGCGCTGGCCTTGCTGCCAGGTGTCATTGCAGCGATAGCGGCGAGCCTCAAGATGCAGACGAAGGCCAACCAATATTATCGTCGCAAAGATGCTTTGCAATTTTTACACAATTACCTCACGTACGACTGTCCGATCCCTTGTACGCAAGAGGCAATCTCTAAGGTAACAGCTGCGTGGCAGGAATTGACAGAGCGGGCAAACAAAGAGTTCGAAGATATGGCAGCGCCAGAATGGGCGAACGTGTTCGCGCATATCCCCAAGGATGACGCAAGTCAACACTCAACCACGGATCGCGATACTAGCAGGCGACATTGAACCACCATGGAAAACGTGAAAAGCAGTCGGGCTTATGGGGGCAACACTGAGAGCCCGCTTCGGGCAGTTGCAGCCTATGTGAGGACGTATTCTCACGTCTTCGTCCAGCACGGTCCAAAGATGCTCACTCGCGAAGAGGCATCCGAACGGCAATCGCATATCAAGCAGATTGCAAGCCGGATCGATGAATTGGCAAACACAGCGGCGCGATCGGTAGTCAGCTATCGCGAATTTGAGGCCCTCTTGACTGAGCTCCGTCAATTGGGGGCTACGCCGCTAGGCGAGCTTGTCTCGAGCGTCGCACGAGCGCTGCACGGGCAAGCGAGTTGACCACGGAAAACAACAGGCGCCGGCTGCCCCTTGCACCAGGTCATGGTACGCCTGCACAGCCATCGTTGGCGAGGCCGAAAAAATGCGGACGCCGGGTCGCTGACAGACACAGGGGGAACCATGGTGGCAGCCACTATTGCAATCCTTGAGCTTCCAGAGTGGCGGAACCTTTCGAGTGCCCTGTTACTGGAGCGAGCGAAGCGATCGGACGGCGGACGGGCGCACTTCTTCCTCGCACGAGTCAGAGGCGATGAGGCTGGTCTTCTGATTCTTGACCTCCTCGATTGACCGCCGTGCGCGTCGATCCGCGAGATTTTTGTGGTGCCAGCTCACAGGCGATGCGGCGTCGGCGAAGATCTTCTGGTGCACGCCGAAATGGTGGCGAGGCGCAAAAATTTGCCAGAACTCCGCCTCGAGGTCTACCCGCTCGATGATGGCACGAGTCGAGAGTTTCTAGTACGGTGGTACCTCAGAAACGGCTTTAGCCTTGAACGTGGCCGCACCGACCAGATGGTGAAGGTTCTGTCGGGCTTGCGGCGATGACTCGGACAATGTGAAATGTCGATCCCTACAGTAGAGTCGCTTGAGGCGGCAGCGCGCAGTGGTGTATCGGTGATTCAACCTGACCGGAAGGTAGTAAGGATTCCTGGCGCTGTTGCGGAGGTTGGTGGATCCGTTATCGACGTGCTTTATGACCCTGAGAAAAAGACCTATTCATGGATGGTAGATGGGAAGCACCGGAGCGTCGAATTCGTTCGTCAATTTCTGGCGCCACTGCGACAAGGAAAATAAATGATGTTGAGCTTTACAACCGATGCGGTGGTTGACGGCGAGCTTCAGTTCACGGCCGGTATCTGGTTCGTCACACGGTCTCGATTACTGAAATGGGGAGGTACGAAGCGCCTCTTTTTCGCGCCGGGCGGAATCGAAGCTGAATGCCTGAAGATCGATAAGGCGTTCGGCAGGGTGGCTTGCTGGACGACTTTTTCAATCGGTGCCGAATATCTTCTGAAGGGGGCTTTGCTGGGCAACGGAATCGAGATTCGTGGCACCAAGCCGATGGCAGTGCAGCCAAAGTTTTCGGATATGGCGGCGTGGTGCAGTAAGGCGCGCCGGTACAAAGGGGATCCGAAACAACTAGAAACCACCGAATATGCAGACTATGGGGCTCTCAAAATCTGCTCCAAAAGTGGGTGCCGCTGATGATCGATCAGCACAAGCCGACCGCGTCCACCAATCCAGCGGAAACCAAGCGCTTTGAGGCGCAGGCCGACCTAATGTACGGCGCATTTGTTCTCCTGACTCAGATGATTCGCAACCGCGATGCACATGCGTATGTACCCAACGTGCGTAACCAGCATGAAAATCTGCTCGTTGATATGTTTGTTCCTGCCTTCAACACCCTGGTGGACTGGATGCCCAAGACTCGCGCCGAAATCAACGAAAGCTATCGAAAGCGCAAGACCTTAGTACAAGATTTGGTTCGGCCAACGCTTCGGTAGTTGCCGGCTGCCGGGACAGCACGGATTTGATGCCGTTAGGTGATGCCAATCGACGACGCGGAAAAGCTCGTCGAAGGGGGGAATACGGTGCGCAAGGCGCTGTGGGCTTTTGCAGTGTCCGACAAGGCAGATTTTGCGGATTGCCTGATCGAGCGGTCCGGGCACGTGGGCGACTGTGAATACACGGCGACCTTCGATGTGACTGCATCGAAGGTCGCAGGAATGCAGTTGGTCAAGTAATCGCGGCTCAAGCCGATATCAGGGAATGCGAGGAACATAAAATGGATGTGCTGTTTTCCGCCAATGCGGCGGTACAGGAAGTTGTGCCGGCGGTGGTGCAGCGTCACCGCGCCGCGGGCGTGCTCACGTGGGCGCTTCTGCACAAGATTGAGGCGGAAGTGCTCGCGGAGGTGGCAGCGACCGGCAAGCACAGCATGCGTATTCTCGACATGCTTCTTGCGCCTGCTGGTCTCGACTACCCGAAAGACGACCGGCCTGTGTCGTTCGAAGGCCATGATTTTGTTCCAATTGTTTTCGGTGCGATTGATGACGCATGGCGCCGGGTTCATTGATCACGGAAAGCAAAATGGGATCTTGGGTAGACGTCGCAACTGTCATTTTGTCGTCGGCGGGCGTCAGTACAGCTCTTTCCTGTGCGCTCGTCTGGCTCGCGCGGACTTGGATCGGCGAGCGTCTACGGAGCGCGATCCAGGCTGAGTATGCGGCGAAGCTGGAGACACTCAAAGTTCAGATGAAAGCCGAGGCTGACACTCAGCTTGAATCGCACAAGGCCACCCTCAAAGCACGAGGGGACGTTGAGCTCGAGAAGCTCCGCTCTGCGCTCGCTATCAGTGCTGCCATACAAAGCACGAAATACGGGGGGCTGGTGCAACGCCGCTTCGACGCGATCGCAGCGATACACGGACAATTGCTTCGGTTCCATCAGGCTGTACAGCAATTAGTTCAGGCCATCGAATTCTCCGGCGGACCGAGCAAAGAGGATCGCGCTCGTGCGGTGGCGGACGCCTTTGAAGCATTCGAGGCTGCCTATCTCCCGCAGAGGATATTCCTCACGCAGAGCGCATCCGAACGGATCGACCAGATTCGGCAGTCGCTAGTGAGTAGCGCAAACCTGTTTAACTTGGTGATATCGCGACAGCAAAATATGGCCGAAAAGTGGATCGAAATCGAGCAGCGCGTCTCGACGGAAGTTGCCTCAGCCATGGCGGAGCTTGAGCGCGATTTGCGCGCATTGATGGGCGACGCCGAAGCGCAGACTAGTTAACACAGGGAAACGTAGAGAGGGAAATACAGGTGACAAAGATCAGCGAAACCGAATGGCAGGCAAGGTTAAAGCAAGCCGAGAGCCTTGCAGAAGCCGGCACTGAATGTGCCTTGTGTGGCGGAACTGGCGGATGGCCTGGCTTGGCCGGCTTCGTCGCTTGTAAGCCGTGCAATGGGACCGGATCGACGGTTCCAACCAGCACGAACGTGAACTAGTCCATTGAACCATTGAAATTGCACCGATCTAATAGTGCATGGGCAAGATGAATCTGAGTGAGACCGAGCGCGAAGAACTGATGTCGATGCAGCGCAGCCGCACGATGGCCGTCGGCCACGTGA